>NZ_JAMYRN010000036.1:7500-27696 GCF_040321435.1 Mesorhizobium sp. M0410 | reverse complement strand
CGGGGCCCCCCCACGCCGGGGGGGGCCCGGCCACCCCCCCCCCCCGCGGGGGCCCGGGCCCGGCGCGCGCCCCACGGGCCGGGGGGGCGGGGGGGGCGCCCGCGTCCGGCATCCCCGCGCTGATCGCGGAGGTGGAGAGCGCATCGGTGGTGCTGGATACGCCGGCGGCACGCCTTATCGCCCGTGGTGAGGAACGGCCCCTCCTGCTCGATGAAGTCGAAGCGCTTCTGGCGTCGGGGGCGCTCGTGGTGGATGCATGCCGCAATGTGGTGCGGGTAGCAGATACGGTCGTCTCGCTGGCGACCCGCCCGGTGCTGTTCGCGCTGGCCCGCGCGCTGGCCGAAGCCTGGCCGGGGGACGTGGCAAGATCGACGCTTATCGCGCGCGCTTTCCGCGGAAAGGACGCGGATGAATCACATCGCGCACGGTTACGGGTCGAAGTCGGGCGGCTTCGCGCGGAGCTTCGTAGCTTGGCCGATGTGAGCGCAACGAAGCGGGGGTTTGCGCTGGCGCCGCGCCGCGCAGGTGAGGTCGTCGTGCTGGCGCCGCCCGTCGAAGAAGAGCATGCCGCCGTGCTCGCCTTCCTCGCTGACGGCGAGTCTTGGTCGAGTTCGGCCCTGGCGATTGCGCTTGGAGCCAGTTCGCGTACCGTGCAGCGGGCGCTCGAGCAGCTCGCCCAGGCCGGCAAGGTGCAGTCGTTCGGCCGCGGACGGGCGCGTCGCTGGATGACCCCGCCGCTGCCGGGTTTCCCGACAATCTTGTTACTCCCCGGTCCACTGCCGGGCTACTAGGATGGAATTATGGAACGATCCTCTGCCGAAATCCTCCGTGAATACGGACCCTTTCCGGGTGTCGACCACGTAGACGGCGTTACCTTCGACGGTGAGCATGTCTGGTTTGCCTCAGGCGACAGATTGAACGCCTTCGATCCGGCAAGCGGCGAAGTGGTGCGCTCGATCGAGGTCGCGGCACACGCCGGAACGGCCTTCGACGGCCAGCACCTCTATCAAATCGCCGAGGATCGCATCCAGAAGATCGATCCAAAGAATGGCCAGGTGCTGGCGTCGATCCCGGCGCCTGGCAATGGCGGTGATTCCGGGCTCGCCTGGGCCGAAGGAACGCTCTGGGTCGGGCAGCATCGGGGCCGAAAGATTCATCAGGTCGATCCCGAGACAGGGGCAATCCTTCGCACCATCGTTTCCAACCGCGTCGTCACCGGCGTCAGCTGGGTCGACGGCGAGCTGTGGCATGGGACTTGGGAGGGCGAGGAGAGCGATGTCCGGCGGATCGATCCTGAAACGGGAAAGGTTCTGGAGAAGCTCGATATGCCGCCGGGAACAGGCGTGTCGGGGCTCGAATCCGATGGCGGCGACCAGTTTTTCTGCGGTGGCGGAAACAGCGGCAAGATCAGAGCTGTTCGCCGGCCCAAACGAGGCTCTGCGACCAAGATCTGAGCTTTTTCCATCCCCTCGGCCCGGCCCTTGGCCGGTTCGGTTAGCTCAAGCTCGCGATCAGTTTTTCGAGCAGGCGGGCCAGCATGGTCTGCTCCGGGCGTGCTAACCCAGAAAGTATCTGGTGCTCGTTGGCGACGTGAGCAGTCACCGCCTCATCGATCAAAGCGAGGCCCTTCCCGGTCAGCTGCACAATAATCCCGCGGCGATCGTCGGGGTGCGGCCCGCGCTTGATCAGGCCGGATTTCTCGAGCCGATCGAGGCGGTTGGTCATCGCGCCCGACGTCACCATCGTCGCCTCGTACAGAGCCGTCGGCGTCAGCGCATATGGCGGCCCGCAACGACGCAGCGTCGCCAGCACGTCGAATTCTCCGGATTGCAGCCCGTAACTTGCAAACAGCGGCGCCAGCCGCTCTCGTGCGATCAACGAGGCGGCCTCGTTCAACCGTCCAAGCACGGCCATCGGCGAGACATCGAGATCCGGCCGTTCCTTTTTCCATTGCTCGATCGCTTTTGCCGCGCGATCCATGTCTCTCACCGTTATATATCTTGACGTGAAGAATCTTTATATTATCTTACCTCAGCTTGTGGTGTAGGCCAAGGGCCGCGAACGGGCGACGGGATGGTGCGATGAAATTTCTCTGGGACTCGGCGCTTGGCCTTCTGGTCGTCACCGGCGGACTGCTCGGCCTGACGCTGCCGTTCGGCAAGATCGCGACGACGGCCGGCGTGCCCGCCATGGTCTGGGCCTTCGTCATCTCGCTTGGCGCCGGCGGCGTGCTTTTGTGCGCATTGCTGCTCAACGGGCAGCGCATGCGGCTTACGCTGCACAGGCTGCGCTATTTCTTCGTGACCGCGGCCGTCTCCTACGCAATCCCCAATCTGCTGATGTTTTCAGCGATTCCGCATCTGGGCGCCGGCTATAGCGGCATCATGTTCACGCTGTCGCCGGTCGTCACGCTGGTGTTCTCGATTCTGCTCGGCGTCAGGCGCCAGACCACGCTGGGCGTCGTCGGCATCGCCGTCGGTTTCGTGGGCGCAGTCATGGTGGCCGTGACGCGCGGCGAAGCGGGCCAGCCGGCCGAATTTTTCTGGGTTGCGATGGGCCTGCTCATCCCCGTCAGCCTCGCCGCCGGCAACATTTACCGTACCGTCGACTGGCCCGAAGGCACCGGCCCGATCGAGCTCGCCGTCGGCAGCCGTCTGGCAGCAGCTTTGATGCTGCTTGCCGGCATTCTGGTGCTGCTGGAAGGCAATGCATTCGGCTCGCTCGGCGGCGTGCGGCTGGTCGCTGCGGCACAGGTGGCATCAGCCTCGGCGATGTTCGCCTTCTTCTTCCGCCTGCAAGCGGTCGGCGGCCCGGTCTATCTCAGCCAGATCGGCTACGTCGCGGCGGCGGTCGGGCTGTTTGCCGGGACCCTCTTCCTCGGCGAGCGCTATCAACTGCTGACCTGGGCCGGTGCCGTCATCATCACCGCCGGCGTGTTCATCACCACCAGGGCGCAAAGCCAGAAGACATAGGGGCGAGAAGGCATAAGTTTCAGACGGATGCTTTCTCCGCCAGCACCATGTAGTTGACGTCCATGTCCTTCGAGCGCTGCCAGCGGTCGGCGAGCGGGTTGTAGGTGACGCCGGTGCGGTCGATGACGGTCAGGCCAGCACCTGCAAGCGCCTTTTCCAGTTCCTCGGGGCGCACCAGCTTGCCGAACTGGTGGGTGCCGCGGGGCAGCCAGCGCAGCACATATTCGGCGCCGATGATGGCCAGGCCCAGGGCCTTCAGCGTGCGGTTGATGGTGGCCACGAACATGATGCCGCCGGGCTTGACCATCTCGCCGCATTTGGCCAGGAACAGATCGACATCGGCGACATGCTCGACCACTTCCATGTTGAGGATGACGTCGAATTTTTCGCCGGCGTCGGCCAGGTCTTCCGCGGTGGTGGCGCGGTAATCAACGCTCACGCCGACTTCCGCCGCATGCAGCTTGGCCACTTCGATGTTGGTGGCGGAGGCATCGGCGCCGACCACTTCGGCGCCAAGCCGCGCCATCGGTTCGCACAAAAGCCCGCCGCCGCAGCCGATGTCAAGGAAGCGCAGGCCTTCGAACGGCCGTGCCGCACGCGGATCGCGGCCGAAGCGGGCCGCCACCTGGTCGCGGATATAGGCAAGCCGGATCGGGTTGAACTTGTGCAACGGGCGGAACTTGCCGTTCGGGTTCCACCATTCGGCGGCAAGGGCGGAAAAGCGTTCCACCTCTCCGGCATCGATCGTCGATCGTCGGGGCTCAGGCATCGCGTGGTCTCCTCGGACGCTAGGAAGTCGGGCGCGAGGCTGCGAATGTCAAGGCGCGAAATTCACCGCCGGCTGCGCGATGCGCGCGATGCCTGCCGACGCCGCCTTTTGCCGGCTGCATTTGTGTCAGCACGTGTCAGTTGATGGTGTGCCGGAAGGAAACGCCTAGGCTTTGGCGAACGAAGCAGAGACATCGGGTTCGGAGGAGTGCACAACGATGCGAGCGGTTGCTTCCATTCTTTGGCGCCGGCTTGACCAGGAAGGCCACGACGCTTGTCGGAAGCGAGTTCTGGGTGGAATCTCAGGGGACAAGCGCTTTTCGTCCAGGACGGCAAGCCGTGCAGCATCGCGTACGAAGTGGACTGCGACGCCGATTGGCGTACACGCTCGGCGCGCGCCGACGGCTTTGTCGGCACGCAAGAGCTGCATTATGGGATCGACCGGCTGACCGAGCGCCCATGGACGCTGAACGGCGAGCATCAAGCGGAAGTCGACGGCCTCATCGATGTCGATCTCGGCTTCACACCCGCCACAAACCTTTTGGCGCTTCGCCGTTTTGCCCTCGATGTCGGCATGGCGACGCCCGCGCCGGCAGCCTATCTGACATTTCCCGAACTCAGGCTCGTTCGCCTGGAACAGACCTACCAGCGCGTCGATGCGGCACATTACGCCTACGAAGCCCCGATGTTCGGCTACAATGAGATGCTGGAGGTCTCGCCGATCGGTTTCGTCCTCGACTATCCGCGCCTGTGGAGAGCCACGGCACAGCTGGGCTGAAGCGCGCACCATATTGGCAAGACGCAGGGCAGGCACGATGCTGCGCTGGTGTGTCGCCCGGCCGCCAGCGGCGGCACGCCTTGCGAAACGACTGTCATTTGGCTAAGGAGGCCGCGCATTGAGCGCCTCGCCACAGCTTGGCGCATTTTTCCACTTTTCGGCCTTCGGTCCGGCATCCAGTCAAAGGCATTTCGCTTCCATGGCGCGCATCGTGATGAAATTCGGCGGAACGTCCGTCGCCGACATCGCCCGCATCCGCAATGTGGCGCGCCATGTCAAACGCGAGGTCGATGCCGGGCATGAGGTCGCAGTGGTGGTCTCGGCGATGGCCGGCAAGACCAACGAGCTCGTGCAATGGACGCGCGAGGCCTCGCCAATGCACGATGCGCGCGAATATGACGCCGTAGTCGCTTCCGGCGAACAGGTTACGGCCGGCTTGCTGGCGATCGCGCTGCAGAACATCGGCGTGCATGCCCGTTCCTGGCAAGGCTGGCAGATTCCGATCAAGACCGATAACGCGCATGGCGCGGCGCGCATTCTCGATATCGACGGCGGATTCCTGATCAAGCGCTTCGGCGAAGGCCAGGTGGCGGTGGTCGCCGGTTTCCAGGGCATCGGGCCGGACAACCGGATCGCAACGCTCGGCCGCGGCGGTTCCGATACCAGCGCAGTCGCCATCGCGGCGGCGGTCAAGGCCGACCGCTGCGATATCTACACCGATGTCGATGGGGTCTACACGACCGATCCGCGCATCGAGCCGAAGGCCCGGCGGCTGGCCAAGATTTCCTTCGAGGAAATGCTCGAAATGGCCTCGCTCGGGGCCAAGGTCCTGCAGGTGCGCTCGGTCGAGCTTGCCATGGTGCACAGGGTGCGTACCTTTGTGAGGTCGTCCTTCGACGATCCCGATGCACCCGGAATGGGGGATTTGCTCAATCCGCCGGGAACGCTTATTTGCGACGAGGAAGAGATCGTGGAACAGCAGGTCGTCACCGGAATTGCCTATGCCAAGGACGAAGCGCAGATTTCGCTGCGCCGCGTCGGCGACCGGCCGGGCGTCGCCGCCGGCATTTTCGGGCCGCTGGCCGAGGCCAACATCAATGTCGATATGATCGTCCAGAACATTTCCGAGGACGGCAAGTTCACTGACATGACTTTTACCGTGCCATCCGGCGACGTCGACAAGGCGCTTGCCGTGCTCGAACGGCTGAAGGCGACGATCGGCTACGACGTGGTGCAGTCGGAAGCCGGCATGTCGAAGGTCTCGGTCATCGGCATCGGCATGCGCAGCCATGCAGGCGTCGCCGCCACAGCCTTCAAGGCGCTGGCCGACCGCGCGATCAACATCCGCGCCATCACAACGTCCGAAATCAAGATTTCGATCCTGATCGACGGTCCCTATACGGAACTAGCAGTTCGCACTTTGCATTCCGTGTACGGTCTGGATAAGCAGTAGCAGACTGCATCGGCCCGAAAATCGGAGTCGATTTTCGGAAGGCGGGATGCGCGGATCGAAAGGCTTGGAGCGGTCTTTATGCGTCCAATTGGACGATGGCGCTCTAATTGAGTTGTTGCGTTTGTGCCGCTGTGCAGGGCAACCTGCACCGGTTGAAACGCTATTGGAGAAGAAGCCGCGATGCGTGATTCGGCCAGTGGCCCGCGCGTTTTGCTGAAACGGCTCCGCGAGCTCATGCAAGAGCCGCTGGAGCCGCAGGAGCGGCTTGACCGAATCGTGCGCGACATCGCCTCCAACATGGTTGCCGAGGTCTGCTCGCTTTATGTTCTGCGCGCCGATTCGGTGCTCGAACTCTACGCCACCGAAGGCTTGAACCCGAACGCCGTCCACCTGGCGCAGCTGAGGCTGGGCCAAGGCCTGGTCGGCACGATCGCGGCCTCGGCGCGGCCGCTCAACCTCTCCAACGCGCAGGAGCATCCTGCCTTCGCCTACCTGCCGGAGACAGGGGAAGAGATATACAATTCCTTCCTCGGCGTGCCGGTGCTGCGGGCAGGGCGGACGCTCGGCGTTCTGGTCGTGCAGAACAAGACCATGCGCCATTATCGCGACGACGAGGTCGAGGCGCTGGAAACGACGGCGATGGTGATCGCCGAGATGATCGCCACCGGCGATCTGGAGCGGCTGACAAGGCCCGGCCTAGAGCTCGATCTGCGCCGCCCGGTAAGCTTTACCGGCCTGTCCTTCAATGAAGGCGTCGGGCTCGGCCATGTGGTGCTGCACGAGCCGCGTATCGTCGTCACCAACCTGTTCAACGAGGATAGCGAGGAAGAGGTCAGGCGGCTCGACGCGTCGCTCGGCTCGCTCAGGCTGTCTATCGACGACATGCTGGAGCGCCGCGACGTCGCCTTCGAGGGCGAGCATCGCCAGGTGCTCGAAGCCTATCGCATGTTCGCCAACGACCGCGGCTGGGTGCGCCGGCTGGAGGAGGCGATCCGCAATGGCCTGACGGCCGAAGCGGCGGTCGAGAAAGTGCAGAGCGACATGCGTGCCCGCATGCTGCATATGACCGATCCGTATCTGCGCGAACGGATGAGCGATTTCGACGATCTCGCCAATCGGCTGCTGCGGCAACTGATGGGGCGCGGACCGGAGGACGTCGCGGCCGCGCTGCCCAAGGACGCCATCATCGTCGCCCGCTCGATGGGGGCTGCCGAGCTGCTCGATTATCCCAGGGACAAGCTGCGCGGGCTGGTGCTGGAAGACGGCGCCGCGACCAGCCATGTCGTCATTGTGGCGCGAGCCATGGGCATACCCGTCGCCGGCCAGATGAAGGGCGCCGTTTCCATGGCGGAAAACGGCGATGCCATCATCGTCGACGGCGAGGAAGGCGCGATCCATCTGCGCCCGCAGCCCGACCTCGAGGCGGCCTATGCCGAGAAAGTGCGCTTCAGGGCGCGGCGGCAGGAGGTCTACCGCGAGCTGCGCAAGAAGCCGTCGGTGACCAAGGACGGAGTCCAGGTCGATCTTCTGATGAATGCCGGACTGGCGGTGGATTTGCCGCAACTGGCCGAAGCAGGTGCGGCCGGCATCGGCCTGTTCCGCACCGAACTGCAATTCATGGTCGCCTCGACCTTTCCGCGCGCCGAAGCCCAGGAGCGGCTCTATCGTGACGTGCTCGAAGCGGCGCGCGGCAAGCCGGTGACATTCCGCACCATCGATATCGGCGGCGACAAGGTGCTGCCCTATTTCAAGGGCTCGATTCAGGAAGAGAACCCGGCACTCGGCTGGCGCGCCATCCGCCTGACCCTCGACCGGCCCGGATTGCTGCGTACCCAGATCCGCGCGCTGCTCAAGGCGTGCGGCGGACGCGAACTGAAGCTGATGCTGCCGATGGTGACCGAACTCGGCGAGATTGCGCAGGCGCGCGAGATCATCGATCGCGAGGTGCGGCATCTGTCGCGCTTTGCCCATCATTTGCCGACCAGCCTCAAACTCGGGGCGATGCTGGAGGTGCCGTCGCTGCTGTTCCAGCTCGACGAACTGATGAAGGCGGTCGATTTCGTCTCGGTCGGCTCGAACGACCTGTTCCAGTTCGTCATGGCGGTGGATCGCGGCAACACCCAGTTGTCCGACCGCTTCGACCCGCTCTCGACGCCGTTCCTGCGCGTCCTGAAGCAGATTGCCGACGCCGGGGCGCGCAACCATACGCCGGTGACCCTGTGCGGCGAACTTGCCGGCAAGCCGATTTCGGCGATGGCGCTGATCGGCCTTGGCTACCGCTCGATCTCGATGTCGCCGGCATCGATCGGCCCGGTCAAGGCGATGCTGACTGAACTGCCGCTCAGCGAGCTGGAGGCGTTCTTCGACGACAATCTGATGGCGCCGGCGCATGGCCTGCCGATGCGGGCGCTGCTGCAAGCCTTTGCCGACGACCGCTCTATACCGCTATAGACTTCGCCATGATCAACCTGCCCCGCGACCGTATGGATCAAGTCGTCAAGCGTTTCGACATGCTCGAAGCGCAGATGTCGGCCGGGCCGGCGCCGGACGCCTATGTGAGGATGGCCTCCGAATATGCCGACATCCAGGAGATGGTGGCAAAGATCAGGGCACTGCGCGCCGCCGAGCGCGAACAGGCCGATCTGGAGGCGATGCTCGCCGACAAGGGCACTGACGCCGAGATGCGCGCCTTAGCCGAGGCCGACCTGCCGGAGGTCAAGCATCAAATCGAGGTGCTGCAAAAGGACATCCAGATCCTGCTGTTGCCCAAGGATGCCGCAGACGACAAGAACGCCATCCTCGAAATCCGTGCCGGCACCGGCGGTGACGAGGCGGCGCTTTTTGCCGGCGACCTGTTTCGCATGTACGAGCGCTATGCAGCGGCGCATGGCTGGCGTTTCGAGACGGTGTCGGCCAGCGAAGGCGAGGTCGGCGGCTACAAGGAAATCATCGCCACCGTTTCGGGCAAGGGCGTCTTTGCCCATCTGAAGTTCGAATCCGGCGTGCACCGGGTGCAGCGCGTGCCGACGACCGAGGCGGGCGGGCGCATCCACACTTCGGCGGCGACGGTCGCGGTGCTGCCGGAAGCCGAAGAGGTCGACATCGACATCCGGGCCGAAGACATCCGCATCGACACGATGCGCGCCTCGGGTTCCGGCGGCCAGCACGTCAACACCACCGATTCGGCCGTGCGCATCACCCATCTGCCGACCGGCATCATGGTGGTGCAGGCGGAAAAATCGCAGCACCAGAACCGGGCGAAGGCCATGCAGATCCTACGCGCCAGGCTTTACGACCTCGAACGCAGCAAAGCGGACGAGGAACGTTCAGAATCGCGCAAGTCGCAGGTTGGCTCGGGCGACCGCTCGGAACGCATCCGCACCTATAATTTTCCGCAGGGTCGCGTCACCGATCATCGCATCAACCTGACGCTCTACAAGCTCGACCGGGTGATGATGGGCGAACTCGACGAGATCATCGACGCGCTGATAGCCGATCACCAGTCGAAGCTGCTCGCCGATATAGGCATCGATGGCTGACAGCCTGCCCGCCACTCTGGCGCCGCTGCTGCGGGAAGCGCGAAACCGGCTCGCCGCAGCCGGGATTGCGGATCCGGCGCTCGATTCCAGGCTGATCGTCGAGCATTTTTCCGGCACGAACCGCACGCAGGCCATCGCCGATCCTGGGTGCGCGGTCGATGCGGACGTGACGGCGGGAATCGATGCCGCCTTGCGCCGGCGCATCGCCGGCGAGCCGGTGCACCGCATCCTCGGTTACCGCGAATTCTACGGCTTGCGCCTTTCGCTTTCGCCGCAAACGCTGGAGCCGCGACCGGATACCGAAACGCTGGTCGAGGCGGTGCTGCCTTTCGTCAAGGCAATGGCGGCACGCGAAGGCGGTTGCCGCATCCTCGATCTCGGGACCGGCACCGGTGCCATCGCGCTGGCGTTGCTCAGCGCGGTTCCGGCCGCGACCGCCACTGGCGTCGACATTTCGCAAGAGGCGCTGGCCACCGCCACGCGCAATGCCAGGGAATTGGGGCTCGCCGGCCGGTTCACGGCGCTCAAATCCGACTGGTTTGAAAAAGTTTCTGGCCGGTACCATGTAATTGCCGCAAACCCTCCCTATATACCCTCAGACGACATTGGAAATCTGCAGGACGAGGTCCGCAGTTTCGATCCACGCCAGGCCCTGGATGGCGGTGTGGACGGTCTGAGCCCCTACAGGAAGATCGCCGCAGGAGCGGCAGCGTATTTGGAAGTCCAAGGCAGGATTGCGGTCGAGATCGGCCATACGCAGCACCAACAGGTTACGGAGATATTCTCCGCGGCCGGGTACAGTTCTGTCGGGGTGTTTCGTGATCTCGGCGGAAACAACAGAGTTCTTGTGTTCGAACGGTGGAAGCCGTGATGCAGTGCGAAAAAAGCGCTTGGCAATACCGGGGAATGCGGCTAGGGTCGCCTTAACCGGATGAGACGAAGCAGGCAGTGCTCTTAGCGATTCGGTTTTCCTTGGAAATAGCTGCCTTCTTGCGCAAACGACGCCCAAGCTTCGTGCGGGAATCGTCCGGCAAGTGAAGTAACCGGAACAGGATGGCACGTGGCGCCAACGCAATTGATGCGGGCGAACGCCGGTGAAAGAACGAAACGGCTGGCCGCATGAGCGCCTCCGTTCGTGAAGAGTTTTTCGAAAATTTCAAAGTGAAGAGAGTCTAATGAGGCCACAACAGCAAAACAGGCGCATGCGCGGTCGCAACAACAATGGCGGCGGCGGCAATAACAATAACAACAACAACCGTAAGGGGCCGAATCCCCTGACGCGCAACTATGAGAGCAACGGCCCGGACGTGAAGATCCGCGGATCGGCTCAGCAGATTGCCGAGAAGTACGCAACCCTAGCCCGTGACGCGCACAGCTCCGGCGACCGGGTGATGGCGGAAAACTATCTCCAGCACGCAGAACACTATAACCGCATCATCGCAGCCGCTCAGGCGCAGATGCCGATCCAGAACGCCCAGCAGATTCGCGATGATTTCGACGATGATGGCGACGAGGATCGCGACGAGTTCGACAATGCTGGCAACAACAATGCCAACGAGACATCGGGCTCGACGGTCAATCAGGGGGCCGGCCCGCAGCCGGTCATCGATGGCACGCCGGCCGAGCTGGCGCTGAACCAGGAAAACAGCCGTGACAATCGCGGCGGCCGCGATAACCGTGACGGCCGCGACAATAATGGCGGTCGCCACCGCGACCGTCGCCCCAATGGCGGTTACGGCCAGAACGGCCAGCGTGGCGAGTTTAGCTCGCGCGGCGAGCAGCAGGGTGGCCAGCGCGTCGAACAGCCACGGCGCGAGGAGGTTCCGGCGCAGGCGGAGCCCGTGCGGGCAGCTGAGCCGATCTTTGTGGGTGAGCCCGCACAGCAATTTCACAACCTTTCGCCGGCGGGTCTCGCCGCCCAGGCCGAGCTCAACGAAGCCGCTGCCGAAAGCAGCCCGGCCCGCCGCCCCAGGCGCCCGCGTCGCCCGCGCCTCGATGTCGAACAGGCAAATGGCGGCAACGACAACGCCGGCCCTGAGAGTGCCGAGACAAGCAATGCCGAGACAAGCAATGCCGGGACTGGCAATACCGAGACTGGCAATGTCGGGACTGGCAACACCGAGACTGGCAATACCGAGACTGGCAATACCGACGCTGGCAATGTCGATGCAGCGCCGGCTGAAAGCCCCGGCGGTCAAGCTGTGATCGCAGACGTCGAGAATTGATCGAAAAAACGTTCGGCCGATCTTAGGGCATCCTTTAGCCCAAAGGCGCGTCGCGTTCGACCGGCCTCATGCGACGCGCGTTAGGTTCCTATTGTGATGATGCATATCGTTATCGCAAAACCGCCGCGCACTTTTGCGGGACATGTATGGACGGCGGAGAGAAATCTCCGCCGTTTTTGTTTTGCGTGCTCGCAATATTATTATCCATTCGCCAGTGTCGAGGCGTCTTGAGGGTCCGTGGTTTGCGTCCCATATCTTGCGTGAACAGGATCCGGCTCGAACGGGCGGGTCCGTCACCGCAATCTGATCCGGTGCCGCGAAGCGGGCCGGTGACGGAAGGAGACAGGCATGAATCTTGAAAAATATTCCGAGCGCGTGCGCGGCTTTATCCAGTCCGCGCAAACCATGGCGCTTTCCCGCAATCACCAGCAATTCACCCCCGAGCATATCCTCAAGGTCCTCGTCGATGACGACGAGGGCCTGGCTGCGTCGCTGATCGAGCGCGCCGGCGGCAATGTCCGGGACGTCAAGCTCGGCGTCGAAACGGCACTGGAGGCAATGCCCAAGGTCGAGGGCGGCAATGGCCAGCTCTATCTGGCGCAGCCGCTGGCAAAGGTGTTTTCGACCGCCGAGGAACTGGCCAAGAAGGCCGGTGACAGCTTCGTCACGGTCGAACGGCTGTTGCAGGCGCTCGCCATGGAAAAATCGGCCAAGACGGCCGACATCCTGGCCAAGGCCGGTGTCACGCCGCAGAAGCTGAACCAAGTCATCAACGACGTACGCAAAGGTCGTACCGCCGATTCGGCGAGCGCCGAGCAGGGCTACGACGCGCTGAAGAAATACGCGCGCGACCTGACGGCGGACGCTCGCGCGGGCAAGCTCGATCCGGTCATCGGCCGTGATGACGAGATCCGCCGCACGATCCAGGTGCTGTCGCGCCGCACCAAGAACAACCCGGTGCTGATCGGCGAACCCGGCGTCGGCAAGACGGCGATCGCTGAAGGGCTGGCGCTGCGCATCGTCAATGGCGATGTGCCGGAATCGCTTAAGGACAAGCAGCTGATGGCGCTCGACATGGGCTCGCTGATCGCCGGCGCCAAATACCGCGGCGAGTTCGAGGAGCGGCTGAAGGCGGTGCTTTCCGAGGTCACGTCCGCCGCCGGCGGCATCATCCTGTTCATCGACGAGATGCACACGCTGGTCGGCGCCGGCAAGGCGGATGGCGCCATGGATGCGTCGAACCTGCTGAAGCCGGCGCTGGCCCGCGGCGAACTGCACTGCGTCGGCGCCACTACGCTCGACGAATACCGCAAGCATGTCGAGAAGGATGCGGCCCTTGCCCGCCGCTTCCAGCCGGTCTTCGTCAATGAGCCAACGGTCGAAGACACCGTTTCGATCCTGCGCGGCCTGAAAGAGAAATACGAGCAGCACCACAAGGTGCGCATCTCGGATTCGGCGCTGGTCGCGGCCGCAACCCTGTCCAACCGCTACATCGCTGACCGCTTCCTGCCGGACAAGGCGATCGACCTGGTCGACGAGGCCGCGTCGCGGCTCCGCATGCAGGTCGATTCGAAGCCCGAGGCGCTGGACGAGATAGATCGCCGCATCATGCAGCTCAAGATCGAGCGCGAGGCGCTCAAGGTCGAGAAGGACGACGCTTCGAAGGACCGGCTCGCCCGGCTCGAGAAGGAACTCTCGAACCTCGAGGAGGAATCGACCGAGCTGACCTCGAAATGGCAGGCCGAGAAGCAGAAGCTCGGGCTTGCCGCCGACCTCAAGAAACAGCTCGACGAGGCGCGCAATGAACTTGCCATCGCCCAGCGCCAGGGTGAATTCCAGCGCGCCGGCGAACTTGCCTACGGCAAGATCCCGGAACTCGAAAAGCAGCTGAAGCAGGCCGAAGCCAGGGATGGCAAGGCCGGCATGGTCGAAGAAGTGGTCGGCCCCGATCACGTCGCCCATATCGTCTCGCGCTGGACGGGGATCCCGGTCGACAAGATGCTCGAAGGCGAGCGCGACAAGCTGTTGCGCATGGAAGACGAGATCGGCAAGCGCGTCGTCGGCCAGGGCGAGGCCGTGCAGGCAGTATCGAAGGCGGTACGCCGTGCGCGCGCCGGCCTGCAGGACCCGAACCGGCCGCTCGGCTCGTTCATGTTCCTCGGGCCGACGGGCGTCGGCAAGACCGAACTGACCAAGGCGCTGGCCAGCTTCCTGTTCGACGACGAGAGCGCGATGGTGCGTATCGACATGTCGGAGTTCATGGAGAAGCACTCGGTCGCCCGGCTGATCGGCGCGCCTCCCGGCTATGTCGGCTATGAGGAAGGCGGCGCGCTGACCGAAGCGGTGCGGCGCCGGCCCTATCAGGTCGTGCTGTTCGACGAGATCGAGAAGGCGCATCCGGACGTGTTCAACGTGCTGCTGCAGGTGCTCGACGACGGCCGGCTGACGGACGGGCAGGGCCGCACGGTCGACTTCCGCAATACGCTGATCATCATGACGTCCAATCTCGGCGCCGAATATCTGGTCAATCTCGGCGAGGACCAGGATGTCGACGTCGTGCGCGACGAGGTGATGAATGTCGTCAGGGCTTCGTTCCGGCCGGAATTCCTCAACCGCATCGACGAGGTCATCCTGTTCCACCGGCTGCGCCGCCAGGATATGGGCCAGATCGTCCAAATCCAGCTCAAGCGGCTGGAAAACCTGCTTGTCGACCGCAAGATATCGCTTTCGCTCGATCAGGAGGCGATCGACTGGCTGGCGGCCAAGGGTTACGACCCGGCCTATGGCGCGCGGCCGCTGAAGCGGGTGATGCAGAAGGAATTGCAGGATCCGCTGGCGGAAAAGATACTGCTCGGCGAGATCCTCGACGGCTCGACTGTCAAGGTCACCGCCGGATCCGACCGCTTGAACTTCCGCTCGAAGCCCGCAGTCGTGGCAACCGAGGCGGCCGCCTGAGTTCAAGCCAAGAGCCTGTTCCATCCCGATCGAATCGGGATGGAATTCCTAGCTTCAATTTCGACCATGATCTTTTCCGAAAAACCGGCATCCGCTTTTTGCTACGCCGACCGTCGGTCCATGGTCTACACCACTGGCGGGGCGCAGATGACTTTGGACGACTACAACAGTTTCTGCGCCTCGCTGCCTTCGACGACCCATGTCGTGCAGTGGGGTGGCGCCCATGTCTGGAAAGTCGGCGGCAAGGTGTTTGCGATCGGCGGCTGGAGTGAAGGCAAGGAGCCGTTCGTCACCTTCAAATGCTCCGAGATCGCTTATGACGTGCTGAGGGAACAGCCGGGCCTTCGGCCGGCGCCGTATCTCGCCTCGCGCGGCATGAAATGGATCCAGCGCCGGACAAGCGAATGCATGGATGATGAGGCGCTGAAGGAATATCTGCGCGAAAGCCACCGTCTCGTCGTGCTGAAGCTGACGAAGCAGGCGCGCAAGGAATTGGGATTCGCTGCCGGTTAATCGGTCAGAAATCCGCCATCTTCATGCCCGGTTCATATTGGAACCTTATCGTGTGCAAGTGATTTGCTGGCGAAGGGGTTGGCGACCACATCGGCCCGAAATCGAGTTTGATTTTCGCAAAGCACGATGCGGAGATGTAAGGCGTTAGAGCGTCCTTGCACCCAAAAGGACGCGCGGCGCTCTTGAGAGACAATGCCGGCGGCGGCAATTACGAACCGGAGAATTTTGGCCATCATGTTGCGCACCATCCTCACCCTTTCAGCGCTTGCTGCCGGGCTGCTGGCGTCGAATGCGATGGCCTCGCCGATGGCCGATACCGCGCCGCGGGTGGTTCGTGCTGCCAATGACGGCGGTATTCTTGTCGCCCAGGACGGCAATCTCGACATCTATTACGACGCCAGGGGAAACCGCGTCATCGTCGATGCGGAAACCGGCAAGGTCATCGCCATCCAGCCGCCGCAGACCAGGCTCGACCGCCGTGTTTTGCGCCGCGAGCGCTTGCGCAACCTCGGACCGGTCGAGGAGGACGATCCCTATTATCTCGACGACCCTGAGGACACGGCCCGGTTCCGCCGCAGGCAGTTGGAAGACGAAGGCAGGATCATCGTGCCGCCGGCCGACGAGTACGACCCCTATAGTGACAATTCGATGGAAGCCTTCCCCGAAGCGCCGCGGGATGACGGCTACGGCAACGATTATCCGGAGGCAGCGCAGCCGGTGAGGCCACGCACCATCGAGCGCCAGCCGCTCAACGAGGCCTCGATCGAGCCGGTCGAGCCGACGGTGCCGAATGAGCATGCGTCCTTGCCGCCAGACATAGCCCCGCCGCCAAGCACTGGCGGCAAGACGGCGGTCGACCCGTCGCTTTCGCTCGGCGCCCGCCAGGACGTGGCGGCGCTGCAGGTGCTGCTCGACCGCGCCGGTGCGTCGCCCGGCGTCATCGACGGACGCTTCGGCTCGAATGTCGACAAGGCGCTCGCCGCCTATAACGAGATCACCGGCAGCAATCTGAAATCGACCGACGCGATCGGTATCCAGGCGGCCCTGGCGCAATCCGGCGGCGATGCCTTCGCCTCCTATACGATCACGCCCGAGGATGCGGCCGGCCCTTATGTTGCCTCGATACCGGAGGACTACAGCCAAAAGGCCCAGCTCGACCGCATGGGCTACACGTCGGTGCCCGAAGCGCTGGCCGAGCGCTTCCATATGGATGAAACCTATCTGAAGCAGCTCAATCCGGACGCCAATTTCAATCGTCCGGGCACCATCATCAAGGTTGCCAATTTCGGCAGGCTGGTGGCGACGCCGGTGGCGCGCATCATCGCTGACAAGGCCAACAAGCAGGTCCGTGCCTACGACGCGGCAGGCAAGCTGGTCGCAGCCTATCCGGCGACTATCGGCTCGTCGGACACGCCCTCGCCGTCCGGCACGCATACGGTGTCGCGTGTCGCATTGGACCCGAACTACACCTACAACCCGAACATAAATTTCAAGCAGGGCGAAAACGACAGGATCCTGACCATCCCGCCGGGGCCGAACGGCCCGGTCGGCTCGGTCTGGATCGCGCTGGACAAGCCGACCTACGGCATTCACGGCACGCCGGATCCGTCCAAGATCGGCAAGACCGAAAGCCATGGCTGCGTGCGGCTGACCAATTGGGATGCGCGCGAGCTCGCCAAGATCGTGACGCCCGGCGTTATAGTGGAGTTCGTCGACTGAAGCGCAACGCCTTCGCTCGAATCACCCGATGACCTTGCGCAGCAGTGGCGCGCGCAGCGCTGCGGCATAGGTCAGCTGCACCACCAGGATGAAGCCGACGCTGAGCAAAGGGCTGGCTAGGCACAGTGCCGCGCCGATCGCCCACAGGATCTGTGCCTTGACGATGCGCAGATAGACCGTTCGGGTGGTCTCCGCGTCGACACCGTCGGCCAGAAATCCGTTTTTGTCCGCGTAGCGCCAACTGGCGAGCAGCGTCAGTCCCAGCATCAGAAGGTTGAGCCAGTAGACGAGCACCGCGGTCCTGAATTCAAGGAAGTCGGCCAAAAGATCGGTCGAAAACGGCAGCAAGGCGATGAAGCCGAGGAAGCAGAGGTTCAGCGTGGCAAGCCGCCGGTCGGATTTTGCGATCAACCCGTGTTGCGCCTGCTGGCCGAACCAGAAGATGGTCAGCGTCAGGAAGCTGAGCGCATAGGTCAGGAAGCGCGGCGCCGGTGCTGTGATCGCGGCGATCAACTCGCTTTCGGAATGCACCGTTTCATGCGCCGGCACCCTGATCTCGAGAACGATCAACGTGAGCGCGATGGCGAACACGCCGTCGGTGATGCCGACGACGCGCCCGCGTCCTTCCGCCGAGGGCTCGAGCGGTCGTTTCATGCGGTAGTTCCCCCTTGTTGCAGCGTTGCGGGAATCTAGCACGGCATCCACCGTTTGCACCCGGACGGGCGTTCTCTCCTGCCTGTATGGCCAGGTTCGGCCTGGTTTCAACGAGAACAGCCTGCTGGCCGGTTGTCGGCGGCATGCCGGCGGTCTAGGTAAGGCGGCATGCACACGCCAACCAAAGTCGGTACTGGCGCCATTCCCCTGACCGGCTCACTTCCGGCCGATACGTTCTGCCCGCGGGCGCGGCGGCGGTTCGTGCTGATCGCCGCGATTCTGGCTTCCGCGCTCGGCTTTATCGATGGATCGGTCCTGGCCATTGCGACGCCGGCTATCCGCGTCGATCTCGGCGCCAGCCTGGCCGAGGCGCAATGGATATCCAACGCCTATGCATTGACGCTTTCAGCCCTCATTCTCGTCGGCGGCGCCGCCGGCGATCGTTTCGGCCTGCGCCACTCTTTCGTCGCCGGCATCGTCCTGTTCATTGCCGCCTCGCTTGCCTGCGCGCTGGCGCCTAACCCGGCGATGCTTATTGCATTTCGGGCTGTCCAGGGTATCGGAGCGGCCATCATGGTGCCGGGCAGCCTGGCCATTATCGCCAAAGCCTATCCAAAAAAGGAACGCGGCCGGGCGATCGGCATCTGGGCCGCGGCATCGGCACTGACGACGGCGCTCGGCCCGGTGCTGGGCGGCTTCGTGCTGTCGGTGTTCGGCAACGGCATCTGGCGGGCGATCTTCGCCATCAATCTGCCGCTCGGTCTTATCTCGATCTATCTTCTGCTGGCCAAGATCCCTGCCGACGCGCCGGCGGAAAAGCGCAGCCTCGATCTCGGCGGCGCTGCACTCGCCATATTGGCGTTCGGAGCTCTCGCTTACGGCCTGACCTCGATGAGTGGTGACGGGGAGGGGCTGATGTCCGGCCCGAGTATCGCCGCCGGTGCGGTTTTGCTCGTCGTGTTCATCGTCTTCGAGCGCCGGCGGCGCGAGCCGATGATCGATCTGTCGCTGTTTCGGATCGGCGCGTTCGCGGGCGCCAACGTGGCGACCTTCTTCCTTTATTTCGCCCTGTCGGCCAATTTGTTCTATCTGCCGATGCTCATGATCGCCGGATGGGGGCTGAGCGCGGCCGAGGTCGGCTTTATATTCCTGCCGCTGTCGGCGTTGATGGCACTGTTATCCGGACCGGTTGGCCAGTGGTCCGACCGCATCGGGCCTCGCTTTCCGATCGCCAGCGGCAGTCTGGTTGTGGCTCTCGCCTTTGCCGGACTTGCCTTGCTGGCCTATTGGGGCATCCACAGTTTCTGGCTGGGGGTATTCCCGCTGATGGCTCTGATGGGGTTCGGCATGGCGCTGGTGGTATCGCCGCTGTCGACCGCCATCATGACGGCGGTCGAGGACAAGGATACGGGTGCGGCCTCGGGCATCAACAACGCCGTCTCGCGGATCGGCGGCCTGATCGCCGTGGCGGCGATGGGATCGCTGGCGGCCTGGGTTTATGCTGGCGTGCTCAGCACCGGTGCCGGCACCGGCCTTCCGGGTTTCGGCGAACCGCCGCCAGCCGGCCTGGCGCCCGGCCTCGATGCGGCACGACTTGCCGCCAGCGACGCGGCATTCGCAGCCGTTGCCGCGGTGACCGCGCTGCTTTGCCTGCTTTCGGCAATCACCGCCTGGACGACGGTTTCGGGCGAGCGGCTGCCATGGGTGCGCGACACGGCGAATCAGCAGGGCTGACCACGAAAAAACGTCGGCTCAGCCTTCGATCTTGGCGCTCGCGACCTTCAACTGATTGCTGTCTTCCTGCTTGAGCAGGTCGTCGATGCGTTCGCGCTCGCGCTTGAAGGCGACGAGGTCGTCGCCCTTCAGCGTCTTGCCGACCGGCAGGCGGACGCGCATCGAATCGACCTTGGTGCCGTTGACGATCAGTTCGTAATGAAGGTGCGGACCGGTGGAGAGGCCGGTTGAGCCGAGATAGCCGATAACCTGACCCTGGCGAACGCGAACACCCGGCTCGATGCCTTTGGCAAACGCGCTCTGGTGATTGTAGGACGTCTCGTAGCCATTGGCGTGACGCAAGATGATCTGCTTGCCATAGCCACCGGCCCAGCCGGCCTTTTCGACGACGCCATTGCCTGCGGCAATGATCGGCGATCCTACGGGAGCTGCCCAGTCGGTGCCGGTATGCATCTTCACATACCCCAAAATGGGGTGGCGCCTCGCACCGAACCCGGATGTAAATCGGCCATTGGGCAAGGGATTGCGCAGCAGGAACTGCTCGGCGCTGCTGCCGTTTCCGTCGAAATAGTCGGTGCTGCCGTCCTGCATCTGGAAACGGTAGAAATTTCGCGTCGTGCCGCCGAAAGTCGCGGAGACGTAAAGCAGCTCGGATTCGTCGGACGCCTGGTCGTCGCCATCGGGCTGCGAGAACAGCACCTCGATGCGGTCCGTGGGATTGAGGCGCGACTGGAAGTCGACACTGGATGCCAGCAACTTGATCAGCCGTTGCGTCATCGCCTTGGACATGCCGTAGGAATAGGCGGTGCGGTAGATGCCGTCATAGACGTTCGGCAGATTGCCGCGCACTATGGGCGCAGGCGAATCGTCGAACGCCGTCAGCAAT
>NZ_JAMYRN010000036.1:0-2500 GCF_040321435.1 Mesorhizobium sp. M0410 | reverse complement strand
CTAGGGGTCCTCACCGGATTACCAAACCTAACCAAACTCCGAATACCTGGGAGTAATAGTCGGCAGACACACGGCGGGTGCTAACGTCCGTCGTGAAAAGGGAAACAACCCTGACCTACAGCTAAGGTCCCCAAGTTATGGCTAAGTGGGAAAGGATGTGAGGATCCCAAAACAACCAGGATGTTGGCTTAGAAGCAGCCATCATTTAAAGAAAGCGTAACAGCTCACTGGTCTAAATAAGGGTCTTTGCGCCGAAAATGTAACGGGGCTAAAGCCATACACCGAAGCTTAGGGTTTGCAGCAATGCAAGCGGTAGCGGAGCGTTCTGTAAGCTGATGAAGCCATACCCGTGAGGGATGGTGGAGGTATCAGAAGTGCGAATGCTGACATGAGTAACGTAAGGGGAGTGAGAGACTCCCCCGCCGAAAGTCCAAGGGTTCCTGCTTAAAGCTAATCTGAGCAGGGTTAGCCGGCCCCTAAGTCGAGGCAGAAATGCGTAGACGATGGGAACCACGTTAATATTCGTGGGCCTGGAGGAAGTGACGGATCATTGAGGTAGTCCAATCTTATCGGATTGAAAGGGCTGCTGCGTGGTTCCAGGAAATAGCTCCTCCTTATAGACCGTACCCGAAACCGACACTGGTGGACTGGTAGAGTATACCAAGGCGCTTGAGAGAACTATGCTGAAGGAACTCGGCAAATTGCACGCGTAACTTCGGAAGAAGCGTGACCCTTTCATGCGCAAGCATGGGAGGGTGGCACAGACCAGGGGGTAGCGACTGTTTATCAAAAACACAGGGCTCTGCGAAGTCGCAAGACGACGTATAGGGTCTGACGCCTGCCCGGTGCTGGAAGGTTAAGAGGAGGGGTGCAAGCTCTGAATCGAAGCCCCAGTAAACGGCGGCCGTAACTATAACGGTCCTAAGGTAGCGAAATTCCTTGTCGGGTAAGTTCCGACCTGCACGAATGGCGTAACGACTTCCCCGCTGTCTCCAGCATAGACTCAGTGAAATTGAATTCCCCGTGAAGATGCGGGGTTCCTGCGGTTAGACGGAAAGACCCCGTGCACCTTTACTATAGCTTTACATTGGCATTCGTAGTGGCATGTGTAGGATAGGTGGTAGGCTTTGAAACCTGGGCGCCAGCTCAGGTGGAGCCACCCTTGAAATACCACCCTTATCACTATGGATGTCTAACCGCGGCCCGTTATCCGGGTCCGGGACAATGTATGGTGGGTAGTTTGACTGGGGCGGTCGCCTCCTAAAGAGTAACGGAGGCGCGCGATGGTGGGCTCAGAACGGTCGGAAATCGTTCGCTGAGTGCAATGGCATAAGCCTGCCTGACTGCGAGACTGACAAGTCGAGCAGAGACGAAAGTCGGTCATAGTGATCCGGTGGTCCCGCGTGGAAGGGCCATCGCTCAACGGATAAAAGGTACGCCGGGGATAACAGGCTGATGACCCCCAAGAGTCCATATCGACGGGGTTGTTTGGCACCTCGATGTCGACTCATCGCATCCTGGGGCTGGAGCAGGTCCCAAGGGTATGGCTGTTCGCCATTTAAAGCGGTACGTGAGTTGGGTTCAGAACGTCGTGAGACAGTTCGGTCCCTATCTGCCGTGGGTGTAGGAATATTGAAAGGATCTGTCCCTAGTACGAGAGGACCGGGATGGACGGATCTCTGGTGGACCTGTTGTGGCGCCAGCCGCATAGCAGGGTAGCTATATCCGGACGGGATAACCGCTGAAGGCATCTAAGCGGGAAACCCACCTTAAAACGAGTATTCCCTGAGAACCGTGGAAGACGACCACGTTGATAGGCCGGGTGTGGAAGAGCGGCAACGCTTGAAGCTTACCGGTACTAATAGTTCGATCGGCTTGATCGTTCTCATTCCTAATGCCCATTTCTGGCGACAATCCCTGGATTGCGCCGAGATGGATGGCACAGAAAACAGCTTCTCGAGCAACGTGCGTTTTGCCGACCTGGTGGTTATGGCGGAGCGGCTGCACCCGATCCCATTCCGAACTCGGCCGTGAAACGCTCCAGCGCTGATGGTACTTCGTCTCAAGACGCGGGAGAGTAGGTCGCTGCCAGGTCTGCCAAGCGCACGTTGTTTAATCTTCTAATCTTCTCCTTACGAACAGGCCCGCCAACGGGACTCCGGGCCGCGCAAGCGGCCCTTTCATTTGGCGGAAGCTTGAATTCGGTGAGCCAAGGCTTACCTTTAGGGTTGACGCGGGGTGGAGCAGCCCGGTAGCTCGTCAGGCTCATAACCTGAAGGTCACAGGTTCAAATCCTGTCCCCGCAACCAAAATACGAAAACGGCCCGCCTTGTGCGGGCCGTTTTCGTATGCGCTGAAGTACGGCGACAGGACACTTAGCAGTACCCATCCGGTGAAGACCGCAGACGTGCGTATCCGGCGGCCATGAGCACCTGAGCACCGCGGTGCCGGGGTCAAGCTTTCGATGGGGAGACGCGATGATATTCTTCGAGGAGGAGTT
>NZ_JAMYRN010000035.1:0-29866 GCF_040321435.1 Mesorhizobium sp. M0410 | reverse complement strand
ACCTGCAAACCCCCGCCTGCCATCACGACGGAGCAATCCCGGCGCCTGACGAGGCGCGTGGAAAAGCACCGCAACGGCGACCACAGCGTCGCTTCAGGCCGTCAAAAGCTTATCGCCGTGCATCAAGGCGGCTAGGTAGGTGTGGCCCGGCTTCGTTGAATCCGCTGCGGGCCAGCTCTCTGATAGAAATCGGCGCCGTCGTCCCAGGCTTTCCATGGGCATCGTTTCCCGCGCGGAATGAAGGTCTCCTTCCCGAAGGCGGCAATTCCTAAACTCGGTGCGATGCCCGATTTGCGGTCAGGCTGCATCCGCCTTTTCTTCCAGACCAAGTAATCGCTTCGGCCAGAGCGCCGGCGGTGAAGAATTGTCTTGCGCTATCCCTAGCAAATGCGCTCATGCTGCTATTCCTCCACGGGCACCTGCGCCGGGAGGGCACCTCTAAACGCGACCGATAGACCGAGGGGAGGGCTCAACCCAATGAGCAGGGTGGCGCCCGCAGATGCGACTCCAGCTTCGTCGGCGACATTTGCGCCGCTCGAGAATGCAACTTTCCGATCGATCTGGCTTGCTACGCAGGTGTCCAGCTTTGGCTGGCTAATTCAAACTGTCGCCATCAGTTGGCTGATGGCGACCATTTCGACTTCCGACGTGATGGTCGCCTTGGTGCAGGCTTCGACGACGTTGCCTACATTCATCCTGTCGATCATCGCCGGAGCCCTGGCTGATAATTTCAGCCGCCGCAATCTGATGTTCGCTGGCTGGTCCGTGATAGCGCTGTCCTCGGCGATGCTGACGGTTCTTGCAGGCTTGGGAATTTTCAATCCATGGATGGTTCTTGCATTCAGCTGTTTGGCCGGAGCGGGCGCCGCTTTCACCGATCCCGCTTGGCACGCGTCGGTCGGCGACATCTTACGAAAACGCGAAGTTCCAGCCGCGGTTACGCTCATCTCGGTTGGATATAACGCTGTTCGAAGCGTCGGTCCGGCGCTTGGTGGCATTGTCGTTGCCTCCTTTGGACCTTTGACAGCTTTCGCTGTGGCGACGCTGACCTATCTAGCGCTGCTGTGGACCATAGGGCGCCGCAAATGGGATGTTCGCTCGTCCCCCCTCCCGCGCGAGCCATTGACCACGGCCATTCATGACGGGGCGCGCTTCACGGCGCTATCGGCGGAGATCAAGGCGGCAATCGCGCGTGGCGCGCTTTTTGGCCTGACCAGCATCTCCATACTCGCGCTCCTGCCTGTCGTTGCCCGCGATCAATTAGGCGGAGGACCGATCGTTTATGGCATCCTGATGGCTGGCTTCGGGACCGGCGCCTTGTGCGTCGGCATCTGCAACAATGTTTTGAGACGGTCGCTCTCCCAGGAGCGACTGACAATACTGGCATGCATTGCTTGCGCGGCGTGTTGTTTATCTCTTGCTCTCACGTCTTCAGTGGCAGTGGCGGCTATTGCGCTGGCGCTCGGCGGCGCGGGATGGGTGGTCACCTGGACGGGGCTCGACGTAAGCGTTCAATTGGCAAGCCCAAGGTGGGTCGTTGGTCGCACGCTCTCGATCTATTATGCCCTTTCGTCGGGTGGTATCGCGGCCGGCAGTTGGCTGTGGGGTACGGTGGCTGAGAACTATTCGCTTGCCTCAGCCCTG
The DNA here is from genome assembly GCF_040321435.1 of Mesorhizobium sp. M0410. Taxonomy (NCBI): domain Bacteria; kingdom Pseudomonadati; phylum Pseudomonadota; class Alphaproteobacteria; order Hyphomicrobiales; family Phyllobacteriaceae; genus Mesorhizobium; species Mesorhizobium sp. M0410. The sequence continues at coordinate 28,222 of NZ_JAMYRN010000035.1, read as the reverse complement.
GAGATTTCAGCTGCTGCGCTACTGATGGTCGCGGCCACCGGGTTCCTGTTGCCGATCCGTCAATGGCAAGACTCTGATCAGGATCCTTTTGGCTTCGAGACACCGCAACTCGCTCTCGACCTGAAGCCGAGAAGCGGCCCGATCGTCATCAAGATCGAGTACTCAATACCGGAGGCAAACGTCGAAGCTTTCCTCGATCAGATGCAGGAACGACGGCGGGTGCAAAGCCGCGTCGGCGCCAGGCACTGGAACCTCCAGCGCGATCTTCAGGATTCCTCGCTTTGGACAGAAACCTTCCGCACGCCGACCTGGATGGACTATCTGCGCCTAAACCATCGCCTCACAGCGGCGGACAAGGAATTGGACCAACGTCTGCTCGAATTGAACATGGGTGGAAACCCACCTCTTACTAAACTTTCGATTGAGCGGCCGACCGGGGCAACCCGCAAGCGGGATCAACCGACGCGATTTTTCTTCCGCCGGTGATCGCAGGCTGTTGTTGATAGAGTTTCAAGGGTGAGGGTAGATGACCGGCTTGGTAAGATTTGAGAGGCCAGTTGTGATTCAGATTGGCCGCTATACAGAACGCACCGTGTTCGATGTTAATGATGCGGCCTCCATCCTGCTGCGGGATCTTGGTGGTCGTCAGACGGAGAAGCACAGGGCAGCTATGGACGCCTGTCTGAAGGTTATACGAGGTGAGCTTCATCCACCCGCCGCCCGCAGGGCTTTCGTCGCGGTCGCGCGCGAAGCAAAGATTCTACGCGGCGATTGACTGGAGTGCTCAAGCGGCACCGCCCGGCAACTGGCGGCTGATACAGAAGGCCTGAGGCATGACGTTGCCGCTCTTCTATCTGACACGAGCAGGGCGCAGCAGTTCCTACCCGTCGACTACATCGGGCAAGGTGTCTTCGACGACGCTCAAATTTCGGTCGAAAGCTTCTTTGTCGGATGCGTGGGCCCGGAGAGAGCGCACATTGTTCAGGATCGCCGCCACCGCCGCTTCTTTATCGGGTGCTATCCTTGTCGTGACCGCTTTAGCCGCCAACGCGGAAAAATCTATGGCGGTATAAGCTGGTACGACCGCAGCGTCGGTTGCTTTCGGCCGTTCTTTTACGATTGCGCGCCGGCCCCGCGGCAGAGCCATACGGTCAGCTTTTGCTGCAAATGTCGCGCCGCGCCGCAGGCGCGTCTGCAGGAGGCCCGAGCGGTACGCAGGTGCTGTCGGCACAATCGTCGGGAGCGCATGAGATGGAACCGCCTCAGAAGCGTCCAATGCAGGGCTTTTCGTGCGCGAAGCGTCGGTAGAGGCGGGCAGGGGTATGAACGCGCGTTTGGCGAGCCGGCCGTCGGCGAAATAGAAATTGCGCGTGCCGAGAATTGGCAGTTCGCCGCGCGGCAATATGATGACCTTGTTCTTGTCGAGCGTGCGGATTTCATCCGGCCGCATAAGAGGCCGCCGCACTTGCTTGCGGTGCTCGGAGCGCGTGTAATAAGTGTCGAACAAGGTTGCCTTGGTTCGCGTCACGTCCTTTTGAACGTCCGACGTTTCGCCGAGCTGCTCGGAAACGTAGCGCAGATCGTCAGCGTCCTGCGCACCGAAAAAGATCTGCACGCGAGCCGCGTTGATAAGTGTCTTGCGCCCCTCCTGGCGATAGATCTCGTCTACAGCCTTCAGCGACTGTACGAAGAACCACATCGAAACACCGTTGCCGCCGAGCACGCTCGCCATTTCGGTCACGTTCTCGAGCTTGCCGAGGTTCTGGAACTCGTCGAGCAGCACAAGCACCGGATGCTCGTCGGCACGCGGCATAGTTTCCGACATGAAGTTCATCAACTGCGTAATCAGGACGTTGAACAACGGTCCAAGGGAGGTGATCTGCTCGCGCCGTACGTCGAGATAAAGAGAGATCCGGTCGCGCTTCAGCCTGCGAATATCGAACGTGCTGCGCGACGTAGCTCGCATCAGGCGCTCGTTGAGAAAAGGGGCCATGCCGGTGCGTACGCCGGCATATATCCCGGAAAACTGCCGCTCAGACATCTCAAAATATGGCAGCAGGGTTTGCAGCGTGAAATGCGAGCATTCGCGGCGGCGTTCCTCGCGCAGCGAGCCGATGAACTCCAGGAGCGGCTGCTCGGCACCGTTCATGATCTCGAGGATTGTGGCGAAGGTCTTCTTCTCGTTCGGGATCGCAGGCGATTCCATGACGAAGGACGCGATGCCGGTAAAAAGGAGGCGGGCGTCGTTAACCCAGTAGGGATCCGCGTTCGAAGGGGGGCGCGGAAACAGCGCTGCAGCGATGTTGCGAAGGTCGATGTCGCGCTGCGCCGAATCCAGCGAGATGAAGTCCATCGGATTGTAGCATGCGGTATTGCCGTCCGGATCAGCCGGCGCGAAACGCACCACGCGGCTCATGGTTGAACGGTAGCCGGCGGTGGCCGCATAGGTCTCGCCACGCAGGTCGAGAACCACGAACGAATGCGGCCAGGTCAGGGCGTTCGGGATGATGAGAGAAGTGCCTTTACCGGAGCGCGGCGGCCCTATGACGAAGCCGCCGACATCATCGCCATCAATCCACAATTTCTTGCCGCCGATCAGCCTGCGCTGCGTCAAGCGGATCTTGCCGGAGCGCTGATCGCGGCCGGGCGACAGAATTCCGGTAAGCCTGCCGCCGGCTCGACCGACGAAGACGCCGCCAACTTTCGTCAGGCCGGTTTTCGATATGTCGCCCATCGTCATGAAGCGAGAGTCATTGCGCTTTCTCGGGCGCATGAGAAGCAGGCCGACCAAGGGCGCAAGAAACCCTGATGCCCCTGCGGCAACGGCGTATTGTACCCGGCTAAAGTTCCTCGCCATCGTATCCGCCCAGGCCAGACGAACGACCGGCAAGGGATTGGCGTTCAACTGGTCGAACAGGACGTCGGAGCCAGTCCTGAACCAATCTGTCGCGGCATAGGCGACCGTGAAGGCCAGGCCGCCCAGGGCCGTCGCCATGAGCACCATGAAAATTGCTGTTGCGATTTTCTGCATGAATGGCCCCGCTAGATTGTCTCCGCCTTGGTAAACTTGATCTCGCTGATGCCGCGCCGTCCGCCTTCGGTGCGGACCATCTGGACGACCACCGGAATGACCTCGCGCAGGTAGTCGAGGATTTCGCTTCGCGACAGGCCCGAGCTGCCCTGCATGACCATCAGCGCCAGCCGCTCGTAGGCGGACCGGGCCGAATTGGCATGAACGGTGGTGAGCGAACCCGGATGGCCGGTGTTGATCGCCTGGAGGAAGGCGAAGGTTTCAGCGCCGCGCAATTCGCCCAGTAGCAGACGGTCGGGTCGCATGCGAAGCGAGGCCTCAAGCAGCTGTTGGGCGGAGACCTTGGCAAGGCCCTGGTCGCCCTTTGAGGCTATCAGAGTGACGTTGTTGGGAGCCGGCAGCCGCAGTTCGCGGGTGTCTTCGATCGTGATGATCCGCTCATGGGCCGGGACCTCCTTCAGGAGCGCATTCAAAAACGTCGTCTTGCCCGTCGACGTGCCGCCTGAAACGACGATCGAGACGCGGTTGCGCACCGCATACTGCAGGAAGTCCATAGGCGACGTGTCGTGCAACATCTCGACAAGTCGCTTTTCTTCGGCTGACAGCGCCAGGCCGCTGCCCATCGCGGTGTTTTCGAAGGCGCCGAGATCGTTGTAGGCATCAAGGCTCATATCCATGATGACCTGCTTGCGGATCGAAATCGCCCCGCCTTCGGGAGCCGCGGGCGGCAAGATGCATTGGATGCGCTCACCCGAGGGTAGAGCGGCCGACAGGACCGGTTTTTCTTCGTTGATGACTTGATTGGTCGCCGAGGCGACGCCCGTCGAGATATGCCTAATCCAGCCGGGCGTGACCTCGCGCTTGACGACGTGCTCCATTTCCTTCGCGCCGAGGCGTTCGATGAACAATTCACCCGGCCTGTTGATTGCAATCTCGGACACCGCATCTTCGTTCAAATAGGACCATATCGGCTCCAGATGGGCGCGGAGGACCGGGGCTCTCGCCCATGGGTCGGGGAGGGGATGCACGGCATTCATTTCACCGGGCTCCCATAGCCTGGATAGAAATGATCCTTTGGCGTCGCGTAAAGAGGCGTCGGATCGATCGCCGACTTCGGCCGCCCGCCGGCCTTCAGCCGTGCAACTTCTTCCTGAATGGGATCAGCATACAAATCCGAGAAATCGAGATCTCGTCGCACCAGCACGACAATCGATGTGCCCTGATCGACATAAACTGTCGGACCAATGTTCTGCGTGTCGCGAAACGCCTCCTGCGCAAGTTGCTGCAAGGCGGTCGATGACTTGTCAAAAGCGATGCTGCGGGCGTCGCGCTGCGAACCACTGCCACCATAAGTTACGGTCGTGGTCTCACCGGTCACGGGATCGATCGTCGACACCTGGCGCTGTTGTCCATCCTGGCTGCTATCGGCTAGCGAGGACAGATATTCAGAGACGCCGCCAACGACGGAAAGCATGATGGCGTTGCCGTAGCGTTCAAGCCAGCGCGTATCGACACGGCCGCCCAGGCCACCGCGGCCGAGCGCGTCTGCCCCAGGCGACTTGATATCGACGGAAATGCCGTCCGAGCGGATGGCCCTGCTCCAGACGATGAAAACACGCTTTTGACCGCGCGCAAGCCCCGAGCGGTATTCCCCGGTCAGCCGCGAGCCCTTTGGAATGAGGATCCGCCTTCCGTCGAGCGAGAAGACATCCTCGCGCACGACAGCGCGTACGGCACCGGGAAGGTCGGTGTTGATGGCGGTTTCCAAATAGCCGCGAATGATCGTTCCCTCTGGGATCAACGCATCGGTGCGGCGGAAGACCGTGGCTTTGACGATGCCGGAAGAACTTGCCTCAGACTGCGCCAGGAATGCCTTGTTGGGATCACTGTCGGCGCCGGGGACCGCAATGATCTGACCGTCCGGCGCGATTTCGACCTGCGCCGCCTGGGCGCCGGCATCTGTCGAGCCGGTTTGATCATTCATCACCATCTGGTTCGACCGCAGGCGTTCCCACACCGCTTTTTCATGCTCGGCGGCCTCTGCCTTACGGCGAGCCTCTTCGTCAGCCGCGGCCTTGCGGCGGGCTTCTTCCGCCTCAGCCTTGCGGCGAGCCTCCTCAGCCGCCATTTGCGCCTCCAGCGCGCGTCGCTGCGCATCGAGATCCGCGCCCTCCTGCACGGTCTGGTCGACATTATCGGCTTGTTGCGTGCCCTTTTGGCCGTCAGCTGGTGGCGGCACCACGATCTGGTCGATCGTGCCGTCGGCAGGTTGCGGCGGGTCGTTCAACGCCGGCGGGCGGAACTCTGGCGGATTGAAGTTTTCCTCGCCATCGCTGCGAAGATCGCGCGATACCGGCTCCCGGGGCCAGTTCAGCCATATCAGCGCGCCTACCAGCACTACGCCGAGGCCGACCAGGGCGATCCTGGTACCCACGCCCGCACCACGGCGCGCGACTGTCGGGCTGCCGTCCAACTGGTTATAATCGATCTGGGTCATCACCGCCCTCCGCTGGATCCGAACAGGGTGGAACCGCCTGTCAGTTTCGTTGGACCGTAGATCTGCTCGACCGGGTCGATAGCGTTGGGTCGCGCCCGGTTGTAGAGGCAGAGCGTCTTGCCATCGGCCCGCAAGGTGAATTGCCGCGCGACCTTGTCGATGACGGTGTATTTGCCCTGCGTACGAACGTTGACCAGCGACTCATGGCGCTTGTCGTCGACAACGAAGATCGCCGGAATGTCGCCCTTGAACTCCAGAAACACCTTGGTGCCGTCGTCGAATACGGTGCGCGGCTTCAGGCTGTCGTCGCCCTTGTAGGCGTAGTCGTAGTTGAGATCGGCATAGTTCAGATCCTTCAAATCCGGATCGGCGGCGCTCTCCTTGGCCTGTGAGAGCAGGCGCGCGTTGATATCCTCGTCCGGGTATTTGAACCGGACCTGGAAGGATGCCCGGTCACGGCTATTGTCGGTTGCCTGCAGCAGCAAGGAATAGACGCGCCGGTTGGTGACGACGTTGACGTTGGTCCACGCATCGCGCTCCAGCGGCTTTACGAACAGAAATCGCGATCCGCGTTTGGGGATGATCGACCAGCCTTTCGTGTCGCCAGCCGACACGGTTTCGATGACTTCGGTCGGGCTGAGCTCGACCATCGTCGAAATACCCAGAGCTGCGCGCACCGACGTCACGTCGTCATTGTTGAAGGTGACGTATCGGATGCGGCCGTCGCGTGCGGCCGCGTCGTGCATTGTGCCGAGCAGAAAGGCGGCCGACAGCGCAAGGCCCACGCGCCATCTCATTGTAGGCTCCCCGCAGCGGGCGCCGATTCCTGGTCGCGGCGATAATCCGTAACCTGAAATCCCAACGGGTTGTCGAAGCGCCATTCGTTCTTGAGCGGCGTCGAGGTGTAGCGGAATTTTATCACCGCGACCCAATTGTCGACGGTCGAAGAATTGTCCCGCCGCGTCGTCGTGGCGAAGCGCACTGATGCTGTGTTGCGGTTGAGCAGGGATACCGACTTGATCTCGACCGAGATCGTGGCATTGCGGCCATAGATCTTGTCCAGCGACTGAGGATTCGCAGGCGTGTACAGCCATGTCAAATCCTTGGACGCCGTGTCGGTGGAGTAGAGTTGCGCCAGGTCGTAATTCTGTTTCAGTTCACGCGAATCGTAGGTTTCGCGGGCCCTGATGTAGCGTACCAGATTGGCCGCCGTGACGGCTTCGTTCTGGGACAAATCTCCAGGCTTGAGCGCGCGCATGATCTCGAGGTAGCCCGTCGATTTATCGACCTCCACAACATACGGTTCGAACTGCCGGAGCGGCAGGATCAGCACGAGCGCCAGCAGCGACAACACCGCCACCAGTCCAGAAACGCCACTGACGATCCATGCCAATGTACGCGATCGACGCATTGACCTGTGCGTGTCGTCTTCCCAGGTCGCGCCCGCCCTGTAATAGCGCTTGTCGACGAGTTCGCTGCTGCTGTCAGCAACCGTTTCCACTGGAATTGCCACTTTATTATTGCCTCGTTTGCCCGCCGCATCCTGATCCAGCACCGCGATCGTTCTGGTGTTCTAGGCCAGAGGCCTGGAGTTATCCCGCGCACCTTGCTGGATGGCGGACCGGGTTGCGTCGTCCGCCCTCGCTGCTCGCGAAGATCGAAAACTGTTTGCCGCGAGCTGCCGGGCGCCGCGAGCGGCACGGCCGGCGGCCCAGCGCGCGCCGGAATAGCGCACGGCATTCCTGCCGAACGTCCCATATGAGTACCGGGCTCCCACGGTGCTGAGATAGCCGCCGCCATTCAGGATCGAAGCAATCGAGGGTATCTGCATGAGAACGTAGATCCCGATGATCGTCACCAGCACCAGCGGCAGCACCAGCGACATTTTGCTGTCCATGGTCGCTCCGCCGGACGTGGCGGTGTTCAGCGCCGCATTGACGAGCGAGAAGTAGAAACCGAGAAAGCCGTAAATCAGGACTTGCTGGATCATCAGAAAGGTGGTCAGCGAAAGGAAGCCTTCGCTCATGCGCGAGGACCATCGGTAAAGCCAAAGAATGATCCATATCGGCGCCAAGGCGAGCGTGATGAACAACATCACTTTGGCGGCGATGATCGCGGCAATGGCAAGCGCTGCGAAGATGATGGCAGACAGCAGAACGAGCAGCGACAAGAGCGCACCAAAAATGTCATAGAAGGATCCGCTGTAGACCTGATTGGCGACGTCCTGCGCCCCCTGGTAGAGATTGTCGATAAGCGCTGGAATTGCCGCCTGGTCGCTGAGCTGGTTGCCGGTGGCCCGCGACACGGCGCCGACGATCACCTTGCCGACCTCGTCTGGAATGCTTTGCGCGAGCTGATAGATCGTCGCGGAAAATGTGCCCCATCCCGTTAGCAGCAGATAGATAATGACGGCGCGGCCTAGGCGATAGGCCGCTTCGATTGGCGAAATCGACTCACGCCCGCTCAGGATCGAATAGCCCCACCACACGATATAGAGGGTCAGCATCAGGGTGAAGACGTTGCCCATCGCATTGCCCAACTGCATATAGACGGTGCGGACGAAGTCCTCACCGATGTTGTCAATGCCACCGAGAATGCTTTCGGCGAGACCGTTCATGGATCCTCGTCAATGATGCTGGCGAACGGCGTTGAATTGACCGGCTTCAGCGCGCCGCATTCGTCGGCGTGCGCATACGCCAAACGCCCGCACGGCGCTTTCAGTTCGCGATTTGCGCATCCGAAAAGCCCTGCGCTGAGCCCGATCATAACGCATGTGCGCAACACCAGCCTCGACAAGTGCTAGCCTCCGCTCTTGCCGAAGTCCGAGAACGGATTGACGTTGCGCGGTGTCATCATCTTCTGGACCTGGCTCTGACGAAGAAGGTCTGTCTTCAGCTTCTCATTCAATGCCGCGACCGCACCGTTCTGGACGCCGATCAATTCGTTGACCGCGCGCGCGTTTTCCAGCTGCATTCGCGTGTTCTGGTCCACCGAACCCTTCACGTCCAGCGACTGCCCGATCTGCCCGCTCGCGGACTGCAGTGACTGTTCGCGCTGGGTGACGCCCTGCGAGGCCTGCGAAGTCAACGCGCTTAGCAGCGAGGCCACGTTGACGCTGCCGCCGTAGGCTGAGTTGACGGCGCTCGTCTCTTTGCCGGCGATCTGCTGGAGCTGCTTCACCAGCTGGAGCCCGTTGATGACGGCGCCGGCGATTTTCTGGATTTCGGGCGAAAGGCCACCAAACGAAAGCGCGCCGCCGTTCAGGATCGATCCGAACGACGGAGCCTGGGCAATCGACATGTTGCCGCCGAGGCCCATTTGTCCGATTCCAAGCGAACCGTCACGACTGCCGCTGAGAGCCTGCAGGATCTCCTCGCTCTTTTTCAGGATATCCTTGTTCGAGGCCATGATGGAGTTGGTGTTTTCCGCATTCTTGCGGGCTACATCGAGATTAGCGCCATCGATGACGGCAATCTGTGCGAAGGCCGTGCTTGCCCAAAGCGCAAGACTGGCGGCAATCGCGAATTTCTTCATGTCAGCCTCCTATTGCTGCAAGGAATCGATCACGCTGGCAGCGCCAGCAGGGTCGGGGGTGATGATTATCGAGCGGCTGTCGGCTGAGCTTGCCCGTGCGTTCTCAAGTGCGCATGGTAGCCACCGGCCGCGATCGATCTTCAACCGTTCCAGTTCCGCGGGATCACAAGAGAACGGGTTTGCAGAGCCGCTCTTTGGCCGTTGCACCAGTTTGGCCGACTGCGATGCCTGAACGTTCTGCAACGACAGAAGCTGGGCCAGCAGCGCCGTGAAGTCCCCCGCCTGGGCGAGGTACTGGTTGGTGACATCGGCGTTGATCCCACGAGCCGACGAGTTCAGCTCCCAAGCGTCTTTGTATTCCGTCACCTGGCCAACGGTGCCAGCTAGCGCGTCGATCGCCGCATCATTGGCGCCCATCTGCGATGAGCTTGCATCAAGCCCGCCAGCCGCCTTCCTGACCGTGCCCATGGCCGCGTCCTGGGCCGTGCCGCCTGCGCCGTCGGCCGTTACGATCGAGAATGGTGGCGGCGCGGCGGCCGGAGCCTTGCCGCTCGACACATAGTCGTTGAAGTAGCTGTTCCAGCGGCCGACCCCGCCGGCCCACTGGTTTTGCTCGCCTGCGTTCGATCCGTTGTAGAAGGAGGCGAGACAGCTGTAATTCGTCGCCCCGCATTGCTTCACGCCCATTCCGAGATATTTGACACCGCCTTCGACATTCTGCTCGTTCACGTCGCGGTCCAGTCCCATGGACTTGCCGGTGCCCTTGGTCAGCTGCATGACGCCTTTGACGCCGGTGTGGCTCCCGGCGCATGTGTCGAAGCGCGATTCCTGATAGGCTACGGAGAGTGCCAGACCTTCTGGCACGCCGTATTTTTGCGCATAGTAGCGGATCAGCTTTACGTTTGCCGCGTCGCGCTGCAACGCGTCGGCCGGCGAGCGGCGAAACATCTGTGAGCGGTATTTGTTCGAATAGGTGCAGACGACGCTTTTCTTCCTGTCGGTTTCATCCTTCTTCGCTTCATCCGACTTCGTGCTGTGCTGCTCGTCCTCTTGCCGCTTGTCGAGGTTCTGCCCGTCGATGACCGCGATCTGAGCGACAGCCACGCTCATGCTTTCCGCCGTCGCGAGAGCCACGGCCAGACAAGCGCTGCTAAGCCGCTTCGTCATGTTCGGTCTCCCATCCGCAGAAGTATGGCAGCCACATCTCTGGCTCGTCGCCGAAGGTCTCCCGGAGCCTTGCGCATTCCTTGCTGTTGGCTTCATTCGAAGACAAAACTTTGATGAGATCGGGCATAGCCGACAAATCGAGCTTGGCGACGATCGAGTCGCTGTCGTGCTTGACGAGGAAGGTGCGTGTTTCCTTGGCGGTGCGGCGCACAAACTCGAATTCCTTCGCTGTCAGTGAGAAGCGCTCCATGTAGGAGTCCTTGCTCGCCTTTGGGTTGGGGAAGAAAATGTTGGTCTTCGTTTGCTCGATCAGCGACGATGAGATGGAGGAATTGACGACGTCCTCCGCCGTCTGCGTGCCAAAGCCGACCACGCCGTTGCGGCGACGAATGGTCTTCAGCGTCTCGTTGATGAAAGCGGCGAAAACCTCGTCATCCAACAGCTTCCAGCCTTCATCGAGGAAGAGCATGATCGGCGAGCCGTCGATGACGTCCTCAAGACGATGAAAGATGTAGAGCAACGCCGCCGAGCGCAGCTTTCGGTCGCCTAGGATCTTCGTCATGTCGAACCCGACAACGGGCTTCGAGAAATCGATGAGATCGACGGGATTGTTGAAAAGCCAGCCCTTGTCCTTTGGGTCGAGCCAGGGTTGTATCCGCGCCGCCAGATCGTTCATGCCAGGCATCAGCGAACCACGCAGCACTTCCGGCAGCAGGTCGAAGGTGCGCTGTTCGCGCGGGATCTTGTAGATCATGTCGACGGCGGCGTTGATGACGCGCATCTCAGCCACGTCCAGCGCGCCGCCGTCCGGCGTTAGAATGTAGAGGAGCAGATCTTCGAGGAAAGAACGGTTTTCTGCCGTGTCATCAAGCTGCAACGGCGCGAACCCCGTCGGCTGGGAAGGCTCCATCACCTCGTAGCGCCCGCCGAGCGCCCGCACGAAAATTTCAGCGCCGCGCATATAGTCGAAATATACACATCGCGGACGCGGCATGATGCGCATGGCCTGCGCCATCAGGAAGGACAGCACCACGGTCTTGCCCGAGCCGGTCGGGCCGAACACCGTGAAGTGCCCGACATCGTGAACGTGGAAATTGAAGTAGTAGGCCGTCTGGCTGGTCGTTTCGAGCAAGGCAATAGGGCGTTTCCAGTGCAGCCTCTCGCGTTGGCCCGACGGGAAATTGTGTCCTGAAAAAAGGCCGGCGAAGTTAAGCGACGAGATCAACGCACGTCGCGCGATGTAGCTGAAATTTCCCGGCAACTGCGCCCAGAAGGCCAGTTCCGTGTTCAGTGTCTCGCGTACCGGCACGATCGACATGCGCGAAAGCTCCGCCGTGATGTCGGATAGCGCACGGTTGAGGCCATTCATGTCCGGTGCCAAGGCCATGACGCTCATGTGGTGTTGTCCGAAGACGACTTCGCCGCCGGCCAGCTTGTCGGCGCCGTCGTGGACGGAGTCCTCGACCGTCGTGCCCGCCTCGTCTGAACCCTCAACCTGGTTCGCGATGGTGTTGATCCTGCGCATCGCCGTTACACGGTCCTCGATCGCGAAACTCTGCGTCAGGACAAACTCATGTGGCAGGCGCAGGAGACCGTCCAATGAGCCCGGAGCGGTGAACGGAGGGTATTCCTTGATCGACACCATGCCGCCGAGCTTACCTTCGTCCGGCCCGCGAAGTTCCAGCGCGGACTTGCCGAAAAACAGCTGTCGTGTCGCCAGCACATCACCAAGGCTCATGCGCGGCAAAGGCATTTCCACGTCGACGCCGCCGGCGAGGATCTTCGCCAGAAATTCCGCCGGCTCGGAAAAGAAGCTATCGCGGCGCTTCACGACACCGAGAAGACGCCCCCCATAAGCGGTAAAATCCTTGACGACGCCGTCGAGAACGTCATGCAGTTCTGCCATCGCCTCTTCGCGGGTTTCTTCGCCCGCCGTACTGATGCGGAACGCATTGAGCGCCTTGTCCACCCAGCCGACGCGACCGACCATCGGTCGGCGTATGACCGTCAGATACGCCTCGTTGACGAAAAGGTTTTTCGCCCCAAGCTCATCCATGTAGCGGGCGTCGAGCTCGGCCACGAAAGGATTGTCAAAGTCGCCTTCGATCTCGGGCGTCACGTGGCGGCGGATGATCGTTGTGTAGACCGCAAAGCGAGAGGTCGAGAGATTGCGGAACGTGGTGTTGCGGTTGAACATGCGGCTGTTCAACTCGGCCTGGTCCATCGTCTGGAACGGCAGGCCACTGAGCTGGATGACGCCGACCAGAAAGCCGCTCTTCGTCACGATCAGGTTGTCATCGACATGGCGAAGGTAGGGGACGTGCATCGCCGCGGGCTTTTCACGCCGGCGCTCACGGCCAAATTTAAGATCAGCATCGAGGCTCATGGGGAATAGCTCCTCGCGCCCCAAAAAGTTAGGTTCGCCACCGCTCCGCGTTTGGAGATGCGCCGTTCGTAAATATGAAACATGTAGGGGTCGCGCTGGCACAGATATGCGCTGACCAGATGCACCACGCCGAACACGCCAAGGCCGAGCATGAAGCTGCTCGTGGCGATAAAGCCGACCACCGCAAGGATGCCGTTCAGCGCGAAAACCTCGTAGCGCACCCCCCATTTCATCGGGGGGCGTGTCAGTGGCAGGCTGACCGGCTCGACATAGACTTCCTCGTCATTCATCTCTCAACTGCCTCCCGCGGTCGCGCGCACTGCATCCACCAACTGGGCAGCGCCGAAGATCAGAGCGATGCCAATGATGATGGAAAAAGCCATCATCCACGCCAGCCGGCCCGTCATGGCGAGGAAGCCGAGAAAACAGACCGCGATGATGGCGAATGAACGCGCTATGTTGCCTTGCAGAACTCCGACAAACCACTCCATCACATTTTCGACTGGCGCCGCCGACTGGGCATACGCAGTGGCCGGCGCGAGAGCTATTCCGACCGCCGAGGCCAAGGCCAGCTTCAGGGCGAATTTACCCGCTTTCCTGTATTCCACCCTTGGCTCCTTTCAGTTGCCGAAATCCATGACATGACCATCCTGCCAAGTGTCCTCGCTCGCTGATGGAACGGCCGCGAGCATTTCCAATTTGGGTAGGGTGGATTTTTTGACGACACCGCCGAACTTCCAGCGGTTCAATATTTTCACGACGTATTCCGCGGTCTCCGGATTCACCGGAATGCCCTTCGCCTTGTAGACGTTGTTGGGCCCGGCGTTGTAAGCCGCGAGCATCAGCAGCGGATCCTGGAATTCGTCGTACAGTGACTTCAGATACCGGATACCAGCCCGGACATTTGCCCGTGTATCGCAGGGGTTTATCACGCCGAGATCGGAGGCCGTTCCTGGCATCAGCTGCATGATTCCCAAGGCCCCGGCTTTTGACGGACCCTGGTTGGCACCAAGATCGCTTTCGGCCCATGCAATTGCTTCGGCTAGATCGGCGTCAAATCCTTGTTCAGCCGCTATTGAGCGCACAAGGCTCGCGATCTGTGCACGGTTGCCACCCTCACAAGCTCCGGAGCGATCTATACCGGTTGCCGCCACAGCTTTCGCCGGCGTTGCAAAGGCGATCGCAACGCGCTCTGATGCCATGTCCTGAGCCAGCGCCGTGAAAGGCGCTATGGCACCGCAAAGCGATATTATCAGGAGAGGTCGAATCATTGGCTTGCCACAATTTGACACTTTACTATGGCTACACTCTGCCCTAGTAAAGTGTCAATCGATAAGCGTGACGAGAACGGAAATCCGATGAAACAGACAGCCATATTCGTGGCCTTGCTGCTCCAAAGCACCGTGGGTTTCGCAGCCGGCGCGAGCGCCCCGAATGCCTTCGAACCGCCATCGAAGGACTACTTGCTTCAGTTCTCGAAGCCTGGCGAGAAGGTCTTTGTCTATGAGCGCTACGACGCCAAGGGCGCGCTTTATCGGCGGGACGTTACCGCCTTGAAGATGCCGGTGAAGGTGCACTCGGCTACTGAGCGCGTTATCAACGGCGCGACGTATCGGCTGCGCGGCCTCACAGCGTGCCCAAAGCCAAAAATCACATATAAAGCCGAAGAATGGGACTGCACGAAAGCCGCGCAAGATTACGAAGAGCGGATCTACAACCACCGTGCATCTGTCGTTCTTTGCAAGACGCTTGTTTTGCAAAGCAAGAAGGATGAACCCGACGCCGTGTCGTGCTTCTCCCTCGTCGGTGCAGGCGATCCAAACGATCCGTACACGGTCGCCTATGATGATGACGAAATGGTCTTTTTCGACATGGCGGCGATTGGTAACAAGGATGGCAAATCTCTGCGCCCCGATCTGGAACATTCGGGCGAACTGGGCGAGCAGTTCCAAAAATGAGAACGTTCAGCCTCGCAGCCATTGCCGTTGCACTATCCGCATCGGCTCACGCCCAGGAGAGCAATGCTTCCACCGAACCGACTCCGTTCCAAGTATCGAAGTCGGCTCAACTGCTAACCGGCGACACATGGCGCGATGGAGACCGCCTGTTCCATCTCTATGGGGTCCAATCGTGTTTACGAGGGACAATCGCAGAGGAGGCCGGCGGTAGGAAAATTGATTGCGGCAACGCATCGCTGGCGCACTTGGCCGCGCTGTTTGACGGCACGGCAATCACCTGCCAGCCAATCGGCTACGCGCTCGACGAGGCGGCTTTTGTCATATGCGGAGCGCAGTTGAACGGCGAAACAATCGACGTCGGAACGGCCCTCATCTCGACGGGATATGCTTTTGCGGCGACGACAGTAAAAGGCAAGGCAGTCAACGGCAATTACCTAGTTGCCGAATTGGATGCGAAGTCGAATCGCAGAGGATTGTGGAACACAACGTTTCAGCACCCAGTACAAATGCTGCTGAAACGCATATCGGAGAGATAATGATGAGCCGCGATGACGACGCCCACAACCATTACCATGGATATCCTGTGCAAGGACGCACCGACCGCTCAATTGGCGATGCCGTCGCATTCATCGCTATTGTCTTGGTCCCCGCGGGAGTTTATGCCGCCTGGCACGCCATCACAGCATGGCTTTCGGCACTCTTCTCTTAGGATTGCAGTTTCGTGAAAGAACCGAGCACCGCTTGCAAATCGTCAACGTCAATTTCGCACCAGCCATGACCCATCAACCGTTGGAAATAAGCTGCCTTCATTTTCATATCCGCGACAGTGGCTACTGGAGCGATGGCGGCTCTCCTTCGTGCCGCGGCCTCTTGCGCCATAACGGCGTCCATCCTCTGACCCAGCAAGGCCGCGTCCGCCCCTTCAGCTTCCATCAATCGCCTGCCGAGATATTCGAGCATGGCCAGGCTCTGACGATGTGCCGCAATAAGATTCGCGACACCTTCAGCCGGTTCCATTTGTCCGTTGCTGCAGACCAGTTGAATAGCCATCGTCCTCCTCCTGGCGTACATTGGTCACATACTGATACCTCGGGAGGTAAGGAAACATAGGGATGGCATCATCCCTATTTTGTAGCGACAATTCTAAGACCGGGCGGGGGTGCCTGCGTAGAAGGATTGGCTTCTAATGTTTCGTGCCCTGGTGGTTGAAGACCAGACGCTTATGCGTCTGGCATTAATGAACGAAGTGCAAGCAAGCTTCCATGACTGCATCGTCGTAGGTGCCGAAACCTTGGAGATTGCGACCAGAGAGCTTCAAAACGTCCAATTTGATCTCATCGTAATTGATCCCGGCTTGCCCGGATTTGATCCCACGTCAGAAACTGCTCGGGTTGCTGTCGTCGACAAAATCATGGAAGCCTCTGCGAGCGCCATCCATATCGTCGTCACCGGCTCTGACAATCGAACCGAGGCCGAAGGTTTCCAGCAGATCGGCGCCGCCGCTTATCTCGGCAAAACCGGCCTTGCGCCCGGCGTTTTCAGCGATGTGCTCGAGGACATTTCATCCAAGGGCTTCTCCCTGCGCCTTTCGCGAGTCGCCATGACAAGGCCCGACTATCGCTTTTCCGTTCTGACGCCTCGCGAGCATGAAATCATCGACATGATGGCCCGCCGCGCGCCTGGTGTGAAACGGAAAGAGATTTTCGCCCTCATGTCAGAGCGGCTGGGCATCGATGCCGGCTCTGCCGAAAGGTACTACAAGCAGGCCCGGGCCAAACTCATGAGGCAAGGTCATCCGCTACCACAGGGGCTGTGATCGCGATGGCTTCTCTAACCGTACATGGGATCAAGGTTCCCGTGGAACCGCAGGATGTCTCGCCGGTCATCTGGCGAGCGCTTCAAAGCCAGAGCTATGAGGCGAAGGAAGCGAAGTGGATTTTCAGGGCAGTCAAGGCGCGCGATCGCGTACTGGAGCTAGGGTCCGGTATCGGCATCATCACCGCACTGATCGCGAAAATCCCCGGCGTTCAGGTGTGGGCTTTTGAAGCAAATCCCGCAACAGCGGAACTAGCGAAGCGCGTGATAGCGGCCAACGATCTCGACAATGTCACATTTTCCCAGGGTATCCTCACAGCAGGCCCGCCGCGGTCCTTCACCTTCTACGTTCGCCGGGACCTTTGGATGTCTTCCACGGACAAAGACCAGGGACCATATGAGCGCGAACTTTCGATCGTCTCGGCCGACGTCGATCGTTTCATGACCGATCATCAAATAAACGCCCTCGTCATGGACATTGAAGGTGCTGAGAAAGAACTTCTGCAGGATGCCGAGCTGCCCGGCGTCCAGCGCATTTTTCTTGAGCTGCACGATCATCTCTATGGCCTTGACGGCGTCCGCAACATCACGCTTGCCCTAGCAGAAAAGGGATTTGCCTACGATCCGCGGGGCTCCCGAGGCCCTTGCGTGCTCTTCGCCAAGAACGATGGACCCCGCGAATACGAGGATGTGGAAGATGTTGCGTAATGCTCTCGCCGTCATATTTGCCCTGTCCCTTCCGCTCGCCAGCGCCGCCGAGGAAATTCCCCTCGATCCCAACGAAGTGTCGGTTCAAGACGCCAGCGGCAAGACCGTCGCCATCTTTTCAGTAAAGCAGCTGCGGGCAGACTTTCCGCAACAGACCTATGACACGCGTACGCCTTGGACGAGCGACAACGAGAAGATCGAATATCGTGGGCCGCTGCTTGCAAATGTGCTTGCCAAGGCCGGAATTACCGCCGTTCAGGAAGTCAAAGTCGTCGCCTATGACAACTTCGTTGCCGACATTCATATGGACGAAATCCGGTCTTATAATCCGATCCTGGCGATCGAACGTCGTTGCAACGAGAGTGACAAGGCCGGCTCGCATTGCCCGCCGGGCCAGGATTTCCGCCCGATCAGTATGGTAGAGAAAGGCCCCATCTTCATTGTTTGGCCCTTGGACCGGTTGCCCGCTTCATATGTTCCCGCAAGAAACTCGATCTGGGTGTTTTTCCCAGTCATCCTGCGCGCCACGCAATGAAGTTCTTAAACGGCCGCTTGCTCACTGTTCTGCCGTATATTGGTATGGCTGCAGCGCTTGGGCTGAGTGCGTGGACATTCATCCAATCGAACCGCTACCGTCAGGAGACGGATGCCATCCTCACTCAGACTTTCGAGATTCAGTGGCGCGCGGCGCAGATTCGCGAGCGCCTTATACGAGTCTATGGCTATCTTCGCATTGCCGACGAGACGGGCAAGCTTGATGCGGACATCGATCGACAAATGGCGTTGGTGAACGTCAACGTCGCGCAGTTGGAAAACCTGCCCTATCTGAACCGCTTTTTTCCCGACCACGATGCCGAACTCCTGGGCCGGATTCGCCTGACCCTCGAACAGAAAATTGCCCCTATTGTGTCAGCGCGGAGAAACTACACCCAAGCCATTGCCGACATGGCCAAGCTGGAACAGTCAATTTACGAGATTTCCAGCTCTACCGTTGATCACAGTGCCACCTTGCAGCAGACCGCCAGCATCGACATTGCGGCCTCGCGCAACTGGTTCATCTTTGCCATCGCACTTGGCCTGGGTGCCACCTTTTATCTCGTTATCCATCAACGCTATGCTTTGGCCAATCGCCGTGACCAGCATATGCGCTCGTTCGCTTCGCTCTTTGCGCATATGACCCGATCGCGGGTTACAGCCTTGAGGCTGTTCCTTGAGCACGCACAACCAGACAAGCAACCGAGCGGCGAAATGCTTGAGGCTGCGCGCAGTGCTGCTACTGAACTGGAATCGATCACCAACAGTGTCCTTCAGATCGCCTATGCGCCACAAGATTCCAGCACCGTGGCGCTCGGCCCACTCCTCGAGGATCTCGCGCACGATCGCAGCAGTTTGGTGCAAGTTTTGGTCGATCCTAAAGCACGTCTGCAACCTGTTCCGGCGACGCCGTTACGGTTGGTCGTTAATGAGCTGATAGAAAACGCTCTTGCCGCTCTATCCGGCACCAGAAACGCCCCAATTCTCATCTCCGCGACAGTCAAGCGACGTCCCTTCCTCCTGCGCAGTTACCTCGTACTAGATGTGGCGGACAACGGCGCAGGCATGTCGCCTGCAATCCTTGTGAAGGCAACTACACCTTTCTTTTCAACGCGAGCTGGAAATCATACTGGCCTTGGACTGACCGCATGTTCCCAGATGGTCTCGACGCTGAAAGGAAGGCTCATCATCAACAGCGCTCCCGGTGCCGGCACAACCGTAGAGATCAGGATTCCGGTGCATTCGACTGCCGCCACGTCATGGCAGTCGTTCCTCAGGCGCGGGCGAAAAAAGGTACACACGTGGCGCGCCTAATTGTCAGCTCTGCTCCATTTTCACCTGAATGCACCGGTATGCGCTATCACGGCGAAAACCTGCCAGGCATTCTGTGTAGCGCAGCTTAGACGGATGATGACGCTGGAAGTTCACGGCACTCTGAAATGAGAACCTACGCCTCCGGGTGCGTCAGAATCAGGTAGATCAGTTGGTGGCGGGACCTTATCGGAAAAGAGGAAGGTCGCTGGATCAAGTTTCAACGCCTTGGCGATCGCCGCAATTGTGTCGACGCTGATATTGCCGCTTGCGCGTTCCAATTTCATGAATGTCGCCTCCGCCACGCCGATGAGCTCGGCCATCTTATAGCGGAGCAAAGTGCGTCGTTTTCGCTCAATGTCGATGATGTGCGCCAGACGCATGCGGATTGCATTTTCGTCCAACTGATGCGCCCATTCGGGAAGTTTTTTTCCGCCCGCGAGCAGGTCCGCAACTGACACATGCAAGCCGCTTGCCATGATTTGCAACGTCGTCAGGGTGACATTGTTTTTCTGTCGCACGGTCTGGATGTATGTCCGGTAGGCGAGCCTTTCGCCCTCGACGGTCCGGAACAGCTCGGCCATGTGCATATGGGATAGGCCACGCCTAGCTCTCTCCCGCTCCAGCGTTCTCGCAATGTTGGCGCGCAACGGGTTGTTGACCAGGCCCGCGTCGTCTCGTTTCATAAATCGATGTAGTCGCACAACCTGCCTTCTCGATCTGTCCTTTTTCGCGCGGATGATCCATAGTAAAGTATCAGAATCCGCAGCGAGGAAAAGGCTATGAACATGCTGAAATATCTCTTGGTGGGTGCCACCGTCGTCGTGGGCGCCGCGGCTCTTCCATCCCAATCACAGGCATCGGAATGGGGCTGTCAGGTCCTCCTCTGCCTGTCCGGTGACTGGCAGGCCACTCCTTCTTGCCACCCGTCAATCTACAAGTTGATGGCGGCGATGAAAGCGCCGGGTTTTAACTGGCCGATCTGTCCACAAGCCAACTCCAGCGCCGCGAGATTCGAGAAGTATGAGGATTGTCCAGCTGGCTGGCAAGCAGCTGGCAGCTACGACTCCGATCGGCGAGGAATGAGGCAAGAACGGAACATCTGCCGTATCAGCTCCGACAGGCTCACCCTGCCCGCCACTTTCACGAATAGTCGTCTCGGCCAAGACCATGACAACGGATCTCGACAGGCCCAGATCGAAATCAACGGTAGGTTGGTGACGGCAAAAATCCAGATCACGGGCAACGATAGAGGGCATTCCCTTGGTAATGGCCCCACCTACTACACCATCTCTCGGCCGGTGCGCGGAAAGCCCTGGTTCATCGAGTATGACGACGCGAACGGCATGCGCCAGAAAAGCTGGTTCAATCTCAACATGCCATAAGCCAGGCGATCACGCAGGATGAGTCGCCATGAGGATCACAAGGCGTGTCTGTCCGGTTCATTCACCCCGACGCCAGCGATAGCTTCGAGACAGCAATACGGTACTGGATCAGGGAAGGGTAATAAGTGTTGAAGGCGCTGCTCCTGTCGACTGCGATAATGGGCCCATGGGCAGGCTTGGCGGTGGCTAGCCAGAGCGAGAAGCCGCGATCGAGCGCGGACAATCCGATGTGGCCCGCTTCACTGAAATGGGACTGCAAGACCGCCGCCAAAATCGTGTGTGAGCGTGACGGCAGTTGCACAGTGGCCGAGGACCATACTAGGTTTGTGCTGAACTATGGCAGCAACGAAGCTGAGTTCCCGGCCAGCAATGTCAGGATCAAACGGCACTATCAACAGACCGTGCAGGCAAGCCCTTTGCAGCAGGAAGTTAAAGTCGAACTGGCTGACAATCGCGTTCTTTGGCTGACGGCCGTGGATGCCAGCCGCACTTATTCGGAAGCCTGGGTCGGCGCAATGAGCGAGTTGAAGGGCGGCGCGGTACTCATGGAATCCGAGGGCGTCTATTGTATGCCGCACAAGTGAGTGAGCCGAGAGGGAAGGCGAGCGAAAACCGATATGTTCTGACCTCGGGCGCCAGCCACCGGCGTTTCAGAAAAGTCCGGCATAACCGTCTTCCCGGTCTAGTTTCATCAGACGATCAGCCGTCGACTCCTGCGCAGCGGCGTCCTGACCCATCACGGCCAGCGCAGCGAACAGCCCAACAGATTTCCTCATCCAAGTCCCCTCACGCCAAGGACCAAGAACGTTTTGCCTTGCCTGGCGAGAGCTGGGTGCGGATGGTCAGGAGGTCTTGCATGACTAACCTGTCAACAATGAAACGAACATTCCATGGCACGGTGCTCGAGCGCATCGTGGTGGTGGGGCTGGGCGGCCTGCCCCTGACCGCAACGATCGACAATCTGCCGGAAGCGTATCCGGGCGGACAAGTCGCGCGAGGCGGGCGCCTGGGCCTGCTCGGCAATCGCGACATCATGGATACGCCGTTCAACATAGGCAGCTACACGGCGCAAACGATCGAGGATCAGGGCGCACGCACGGTGGACGACGTGATGATCAATGATCCTTGGTACGGAGCACCCATTCAACCGGCGGGATATTGGATTCCTTCTACATTCGCGGCTTTCCGATCAATGAAGGAAATTTTGGCGAGGTCGCGTTCGATGGTGTGTTCGGGGTCGCGCCGACCTATCGCTTGTTCACCGATTATATCGAGCGATCGAGGTTCTCAAAGGACCGGTGGCGCTCCTTTATGGCATCGCGCCGAACAGCAGTCTCGGGGGGTACGACCAATATCATCCCAAGCGCGCGGGCCGAGGTCGATCTGACACGGTCGAGCCCCCAGGGCGGCGGGCATCTCGATGTGAGCGGGCGTTTCGGCGCCGAGCGGCAGTTCGGGGTCCGATTCAACGGCAGCTATCACGGCGGCGACGCCGATCGACGACCAAAAGCGCGACGTGCCGGTGGTGACAATCTGCGGCGCGGGCCGCACCGGGCAACGGAGCGCCGATCGCCACGATCAAGCCTGGCCGGTCTGCGCCCGCGGTTTGCCGCCAATCGGATGTTAGAGCTCATGCTAATGAGGCGTCAGCACTCCGATTTTCTCAATGGTTTGGAAAAATCAAAAGATAATTCCTTATCTCTATAGATTTTGTGTAATATCGTACGATCCCGTCTTGGCAACCGGGCATCCCCTTGGTGGAACAGGAGATCGACGACACGTGGCAAGAATTTCGGTTCTCGGCATATCCGGCGGCGTTAGTACGCCATCCCGCACCACCGCGGTGGTGAGCGCGCTGGTCAAGGCGGTCGCGTCGCGTGTCCCGTCGGACGCCGGCCTGATCGAAATCACCGAGGCGGCGCCGTCGATTTTCGCCGGGCTGTCTCGTCGTGCGCTCGGCGCGTCTGGCGAAGCGATCATCCAGCGTGTCGAGAAGGCCGACCTGCTCGTGGTCGGAACGCCGGTCTATCGGGCGTCCTACACCGGCGCTCTCAAGCACCTGTTCGACCTCGTCGATCATCGTGCACTGACGGGCAAGACCGTGCTTCTCGCGGCAACCGCGGAAGTCCATACCATGGCCTGGTTCTCGAACATCAGCTCCGGCCATTGTTCGGTTTTTTCGGGGCCGTCACGGTCCCGACCGGCGTCTACGGCGCGCCCGACGATTTCGTCGATGCCAAGATCGTCGGCGCGGCGATTATCGAGCGCATCTCACGGGCCGCTACCGAAGCGATTTCCTTGCTTAATTCCAGTGATGCAAACACTGCCGTCGCCACGCGCGTCGGTTGAAGCCAATCAAAAGGGGAAACGAACGAAATGACCTCGAATTCCGACAACGTGAAATTCGCCTACTGGGTCCCGAACGTCTCGGGCGGCCTGGTCATCTCCAACATCGAGCAGCGGACCGGCTGGGACATCGACTATAACCGCAAGCTCGCCCAGATCGCCGAGGCCAACGGCTTCGACTACGCGCTGAGCCAGATACGCTTCACGGCCGGCTATGGCGCCGACAACCAGCACGAATCCGTCTCGTTCAGCCATGCCTTGCTCGCGGCCACCACAACGCTGAAAGTCATCGCGGCGATCCTGCCCGGCCCATGGAATCCAGCGCTGGCGGCCAAGCAGATAGCCACCATCAATCACCTGACCAATGGCCGTGTCGCGGTCAATGTCGTGAGCGGCTGGTTCCGCGGTGAGTTCGCCGCCATCGGCGAGCTGTGGCTCGACCATGACGAGCGCTATCGCCGTTCGGAGGAATTCATCCGTGCGCTGCGCGGCATCTGGACCGAGGACAATTTCACTCTGAAGGGCGACTTCTATCGCTTTACCAACTACTCGATGAAGCCGAAGCCGATCGATCCGCAGCCGGAGATCTTCCAGGGCGGCTCATCACGCGCGGCGCGCGACATGGCTGCGCGGGTTTCCGACTGGTATTTCACCAACGGCAACACGCCGGAAGAGATCAAGAAGCAGGTTGACGACATCAAGACCAAGGCGAAGGCCAATGGCCACAAGGTCAAGATCGGCGTCAACGCCTTTGCCATCGCTCGCGAAACCGAGGCAGAAGCGCGCACCGTGCTCGACGAGATCATCGCCAAGGCCAATCCGGAGGCGGTGCAGGGTTTCGCCGATCAGGTCAAGAATGCCGGCAAGGCGTCGCCGGAAGGCGAGGGTAACTGGGCGAAATCCTCGTTCGAGGATCTTGTCCAATACAATGACGGCT
The DNA here is from genome assembly GCF_040321435.1 of Mesorhizobium sp. M0410. NCBI lineage: Bacteria > Pseudomonadati > Pseudomonadota > Alphaproteobacteria > Hyphomicrobiales > Phyllobacteriaceae > Mesorhizobium > Mesorhizobium sp. M0410. The sequence continues at coordinate 4,613 of NZ_JAMYRN010000035.1, read as the reverse complement.
TCCGCAGCAATCTCATCGGCACGCCGGAACAGATTGCCGAACGCATCCTCAAGCTGAAGGATGCCGGCGCGGATCTGATACTGCTCGGCTTCCTGCATTTCCAGGAAGAGGTGGAGTTCTTCGGCAAGCGCGTCATCCCTCTGGTGCGCGAACTGGAAGCGGCGCGCGACAGGGAGCTCGTCGCCGCGGAATAGGACACGCGCGGCCTCCAGGCCGCCGCCCGCACGCGTTCAAAATTAGGAATGTTTCATGATTGGTGCTTCGCTGGGAGCCGCCGCATACGAGCGCTCGCCCGAAATTTCCGGCATTCTTGCTGGTGCTGATCCCGTCGAGGACACGCGCCCGGCGCGCCTGTCGGCAAAGGCTGATGCGATCCTGGCGCTGGGCGGGATCAGCATTTCCTTTGGTGGCGTCACGGCACTGCGGGATGTCGACCTCGAGGTCAAAAGCCGCGAGATTCGAGCTGTGATCGGTCCCAATGGCGCCGGCAAATCCTCGCTGATCAACATCATCAGCGGCCTCTATCACGCCGATCAGGGCAAGATCGCGATCGATAGCCAGTCCTTCTCCCGGGTGTCGGCAAGCCGTCTGGCACGGCTCGGCGTCGCGCGCACCTTCCAGAACCTGGCACTGTTCGGTGGGCTTTCAGTGCGCGACAACATCGCGTCGGGCCGCGTCCACACCCGGCGCGCCAGCTTCGTCGAACATATCGCTGGTCTACCGCGCGCCCGGCGCGAAGATGCCGCGATCGCTGAAAAGGTCGACCAGACAATCGCCTTCCTGCATCTCGAGGCCGTCGCCGATCGCCTGGTCGCAACGCTGCCCTACGGCCTGCAGAAGCGGGTCGAACTGGCGCGCGCGCTTGTCGCCGAGCCGAAGATCCTGCTGCTCGACGAGCCGATGGCCGGCATGACGGCGACCGAGAAGGCCGAGATGGCCGGTTTCGTGCGCGCAGCGCGCGACCGGCACGACGTCACCATCATCCTCATCGAACACGACATCGGCGTGGTCATGGGGCTCTCCGACCGCGTCGCCGTGCTCGACTACGGCCGCAAGATCGCCGACGGGACACCGGCCGAGGTCAGGGCCAATCCGGCGGTGATCCGGGCCTATATCGGCACCGCCGAAGGCGAACATGGCGAGGGCATCCGATGAGCTACTATGATTTCCTCTTCGTCATCGAGGTGCTGGTCGGTGGCTTGCTCTCAGGCGTCATGTATTCGCTCGTCGCCATCGGTTTCGTGCTGATCTACAAGACGTCGGGCGTGCTGAACTTCGCGCAAGGGTCGATGGTGCTGTTCGCCGCACTCACCTTTGTCAGCCTTGTCGAACGCGGCATCCCGTTTGCGCTTTCGCTGCTCATTACCCTCGCGGTCATGGTTGCGCTGGGCTTCACCATCGAGCGAACTGTGCTGAGGCCGCTGGTCAATCGCTCGCCGATGACGCTGTTCATGGCCACGCTTGGCCTGTCTTACATCATTGAAGGCGCTGCCCAGTTGGTGTGGGGCACGCAGGTGCACGGGCTCGATCTCGGCATCGACGACACGCCGTTCGAGGTCGGCGGCATCCTGATCTCGTCGTTCGATCTTCTTGCTGCAGGCATTGCCGCGGCGATGGTCGCCGGCTTGAGCGCATTCTTCTATTGGACCCGGATCGGCCTGGCGTTTCGCGCCGTCGCAGACGACCAGTTCGCCGCGCTTGCCGTCGGGCTGCGGCTGCCCCGGATCTGGGGAACGGTGTGGACGGCCGCGGGGTTCGTGGCACTGGTCGCGGGACTTTTGTGGGGCGCGCGCCTCGGCGTCCAGTTCTCGCTGTCGCTGATCGTGCTGAAGGCGCTGCCGGTGCTGGTGCTTGGCGGCTTCGATTCTATCCTCGGCGCCATCGTCGGCGGCCTCATCATCGGCGCCAGCGAGAAGCTCGCCGAGGTCTACCTCGGACCCTTTGTCGGTGGCGGCATCGAAGGCTGGTTCGCCTATGCGCTGGCGCTGGTCGTCCTGCTGGTGCGCCCCTCCGGCCTGTTTGGCCAGAAGACTGTCGAAAGGGTCTGACCGATGGCCGTGCAAGCGCTCGATGCCGCAAGGCTTCCCATCGACTGGCAGAGGTTAGCTCTGCCCGTCGCCCTGATTGCCGTGGCCTACGGCTTGATCCCCGCCTATGCGTCGAGCTATCTCGTCGAGGCGATCCTGCTGCCGTTCCTTGCGCTCAGCCTGGCGGCGGTCGGCCTCAACCTTTTGACCGGCTATTGCGGCCAGCTTTCGCTGGGCTCCTCCGCCTTCATGGCGGTTGGCGCTTTCGCCGCCTACAATTTCAACCTTCGGGTCGAAGGACTGCCGCTGGCTGCGACCATGATCCTGGCCGGGATTTCGGCCGCCGGCATCGGCGTCGTGTTCGGATTGCCGAGCCTGCGCCTGCGCGGCTTCTATCTCGCCGTCTCGACGCTCGCCGCCCAGTTCTTCGTGCAGTGGGCGCTGACCAAGTTCGGCTGGTTCTCCAACGACAACCCATCCGGAGTGATCTCGGCGCCGCACCTTGCCGTTGCGGGCTTCTCGCTCGACAGGGCGACGGGCCGCTACCTGCTCTCGGTGACCACGGTCATCGTGCTCACGGCGCTCGTCTGGCGCCTGGTCAACAGCGCGACCGGCCGCAATTTCATCGCCGTGCGCGACAACGAAACCGCCGCGCGGGTGATCGGCGTCCCTGTGCTGAAGACCAAGCTGCTCGCGTTCGCCATCTCGTCCTTCATCATCGGCGTCGCCGGGGTGCTGTGGGCCTTCACCTATCTGCGCACGGTCGAGCCGGCCGGCTTCAATCTCGACCGCTCGTTCCAGATCCTGTTCATCATCATCATCGGCGGGCTGGCCTCGATACGCGGCGCCTTTCTGGGAGCGGCGTTCATCGTCATCTTTCCGCTCATCCTGTCGCGGCTTGGCGCCTTCCTGTTTGGCGGACTGTTCGATTCGGGTGTTCTCGACATGAGCCAGCGCATCGTGCTCGGCGCGCTCATCATCATCTTCCTCATCGCGGAACCGAACGGGCTGTCGGCCCTCTTCGACCGCCTGAAACGACGGATCGGCTCAAGGTCCAGCTGAGCGCCGCTCGACATCCTCTCACGGACCACAACCTCAGGAGACGCAATCCATGACCTTCTTCAGTCACCTCAAGAAAGCGGCGATCGCCACGGCCTTCGTCCTCGGCGCGACGGCGGTCCACGCCGACGAGCAGTATTTTCCCCTGCAGAGCTACCGCGTCGGCCCTTATGCCGCCGGCGGCACCGGCTTCTTCGGCGGCTTCATCGACTATCTCAACCTGATCAACATCCGCGACGGCGGCGTCAACGGCGTCAAGCTGACCTGGAGCGAGGGCGAGACGCAGTATGAGGTCGAGAAGGGCGTCGAGGTCTATGAACGATTGAAGAGCAATCCCGGCATCGCCGCCTGGAACCCGCTTTCGGTCGGCATCGCCTATGCCATGATCGACCGCATCACCGATGACAAGGTGCCGCTGATCACCATCAACCACGGCCGCACCGACACCACGGACGGACGCGTGTTCCCTTACGTCTTCCCGCTGCTGCTCAATCCCTACAGCGAGACCTCGGGCATCGTGAACTATATCGCCTCCAAGGAAGGTGGCCTCGACAAGCTCAAGGGCAAGAAGATCGTCGTGCTCTATCACGGCTCGCCCTATGGCAAGGAGACGATTCCGATCTATGAGCTGCTGTCGCAGAAATACGGCTTCGAGCTGTCGCAGATCGAGGTTCCGCATCCAGGCAACGAGCAGCAGGCGCAGTGGCTGACGATCCGTCGCGAGCATCCGGACTATGTGGTGCTGCGCGGCTGGGGCGTGATGAACCCGGTTGCGCTCAAGACCGCGCAGAAGACCGGCTTCCCGGCCGATCACATCGTCGGCAATGTCTGGTCGAATTCGGAAGAGGATGTGATCCCCGCGGGCGATGCCGCCAAGGGCTATACGGCCATCACCACCCAGGCGTCAGGCGAGCAGTATCCGGTGGTCCAGGAGATCGTCAAAACGGTCTACGGCGCCGGCAAAGGCAATCTCGAGGAAAAGAGCCGTATCGGCTCGGTCTACCACAATCTCGGCATCGTCAACGGCATCCTCAATGTCGAGGCGGTCCGCATCGCGCAGACCAAGTTCGGCAACCGCACGCTCACCGGCGACGAAGTCCGCTGGGGCTTCGAGCATCTCAAGCTCGATCCGGCACGCGTCGAGGCGCTGGGCGCCAAGGACCTGTTCCACTCGATCAACGTCTCCTGGGACAATCACGAAGGTGACGGCTACGTGACCTTCCAGCAGTGGGACGGCAAGAAGTGGAACGTCGTCTCCGACTGGATTGCGCCCGACTGGAAGCTGCTGCGTCCGATCATCGAGAAGTCGTCCGAGGCCTATGCCAAGGAAAAGGGCATCAAGATCCGCACGGCCGAAGACGCCGAAGCAGTGGTCAGCAACTGAAGTCAAACAACTCGCGGGCCGCCCCCCGGGCCCCCCGCCGGTTGAGGCCGATTGGGGGGGATAGGATTGACGCCCCCGAAAAAACCTAACGGGGGGGGGGGGGGGGGGGGTGGGTTTTAAAAAAAAACACGGCCCCCCGCCAC
>NZ_JAMYRN010000034.1:0-38501 GCF_040321435.1 Mesorhizobium sp. M0410 | reverse complement strand
CACGGCATCAACACCTCCCGGCAAAAACCGAAAAGTGTTACCTATGTGTCCGGTACAAATCGTCACCTATGTCTCGGGCCGCTCACAGGTCCATTCCGGACAGGTTCACTCGCCAGTCGCACAGGATTTCCAACACATGACAGCGATGAGCGCGGCGGCGCTGCTGATCCTTGTCCTGACTTATGCCGGCGTTGCTGTCGGCAGGGTACCCGGGCTGCGCCTCGACCGGGCAGGGATAGCACTGCTCGGCGGCGCGGCGATGATCGCCATCGGCGCGCTCGACATGGAAGACGCCTACCGCGCCATCAGCTTCGACACCATCACGCTTCTGCTCGGCATGATGATCGTCGTGGCGCATCTGAAAGTGTCCGGCGCCTTCCGCGCGCTCGGCGGGTTCGCCATCGAGCATGCGCATGCGCCGTTCATGCTGCTGGTGATGGTGACGCTGTTGACCGGCGTCCTGTCGGCATTCCTCGTCAACGACGCTATCTGCCTGGTCATGGCGCCGATCGTCGTCCATGTCACCCGCGTCATCAACCGCAACCCGGTTCCCTACCTGATCGCCACGGCGACCGCATCCAATTGCGGCAGTGTCGCGACCATCACCGGCAATCCGCAGAACATGGTCATCGGCGCCCTGTCGGGGATTTCCTATCCGGCCTTCTCGGCGGCGCTTGCGCCGGTGGCCCTGTTCGGCCTCGTCGCCGTCATCGTCATCATTCGCATCGTCTACCATGCCGAATTTTCGCGCAAGGCCGAGCTCAGCCCCGAAGTCTACCGAGGCCGCATGCTGCCGGGACAGGTGCTGAAGGCGGTGGTCGTCTGTATCGGTTTGGCCATCGCCTTCTTTGCCGGCGTTCCGGTTGCCAAGGCGGCGCTGATCGGCGGCGCGATTCTGTTGCTGACCCGCGCCATCAAACCTGAGCGCATCTATCGCGAGATCGATGGGCCGCTGCTGTTCATGTTCGCCGGGCTGTTCATCGTCGTCGCCGGAGCCGAGAAGACGCTGCTTACGCCCGACATCGTCGCTTCGGCAAAGGACCTAGGGCTGAATGATGTGTGGCGGCTGTCCGGCTTCACCGCGGTGCTGTCCAACATCATGAGCAATGTCCCGGCCGTGCTGGCGCTGAAGCCGTTCGTGCCCGGACTGGAAAATCCCGAGCGGGCCTGGCTGGTCGTCGCCATGAGCTCGACGCTGGCCGGCAATTTCACGTTGCTCGGCTCGGTCGCCAATCTGATCGTTGCCGAGCACGCGCGGGTCTCCGGCAAACCGCTGGGCTTCATCGCCTTCTTCAAGGTCGGCCTGCCGTTGACGCTGGTCACCCTTCTTGCCGGGACGGCATGGCTGGCGGCCTAGAAGCGCGTCGCATTCGACCGACCTCATGCGGCGCGCACTAGGCTCTTTTTCATCATGTCGTTATCGCAAAACCGCTGCACACTTTTGCGCGGCATGCATTAGCCGGTCAGGGCGATGTCACCGTCAGATGGCCTTTCATGTTGGGATGGAAGCGGCAGAAATAATCGACCGATTCCGCCTTCTTCACCGTCAGGCTCGCCGCCTTCTTCGGCGGGATCATCACTTCCCAGGCGCCGTTGACGGTTGCCGTGTGGGCGAACACGTCCTTGTTTACCCACCTGATCGTGTCGCCGACCTTCGCCTCGATCTTCGCCGGCGAAAACACAAGCTTCTCGATCGTCACCTCGATGGTTTCGGCCTTGGCCGGCGCGGCACCCATGGCCAATGCCAGAGCAACCCACAGATGCCGCCGCGACATCATTGGCTCGATCCTCACTTCAGCATGCCGGCGACGTGTTCGGCGTGCTGTTCGTGGCCCTGGAATATTTTCAGGCCGGTTTCCAGCAGGCTCTTCAGCTCGGCATTGCTGGCGGACGGGATCAGCAGAGTTTCGAGCGCGCCATTGACCTGCTTGTGGTAGGCCACCTCGCTGGCGACATAGGCCTTGTCGAACGCTGCGCCCTTGAGCTTGGCAAGCTTGGCACGTTCCTCGGCCGCCGCCTTGGTCAGCGCTTTGCTGGTCGGATTATCCTCAGGCGTGACCTTGAGCTTCTTGACCAGGTGGAGAGCCTGTTTGTTGACCGCCTCGTGATCTCGCACCATGTCCTTGGCGAAATCCACGACTTCCTTGTTCTTGGATTTCTTCAGCGCCTGCTTGGCCGCCTCGACGTCAAGCACGCCCGCTGTGTAGGCGATATGTGCGATCTGCGGGTCGGTCGGTTTGTCGGCAGCTTGCGACGAGGGCGCCGCGCCAAGCAGGAAAATTGCGGCCAGTGCCGTGGTCGATCGAATAAACATGATGCTCTCCTTCGCCCCGACGCGGAACTGCATCGGGCTTCGTTTTCAGTGATGCTCATTGGATGCAGGTCACGGGAAAACGTTCCCGCGAAAATCGCCGCGGCCTATCCGGAAAGACCAAGCCGCTGCATCACGGCATTGGTCAGCCGTTCGCAGCGCCGGCCCGCGAACGGAAAGGCGTCGAGCAGCACCGGGCCGATCTGGTCGTCCAGCGCCTTGCGCACCAGCGCGCGGGCGCGGTGCAGCCGCGTCTTGATGGTTTCTGGTCGCACGCCAAGCAGTTCGGCGGTCTCCTCGATGCTCAATCCCTTGATGACGCGCGCCACGAACACCATCCGGTAGACATCGGGAAGACTGTCGGTTGCCCGTTCGACAAGCTCAAGGATCTGCCGTTGCGCCATCGTCCGCTCCGGATCGTCGCTCGGGTTGAGGGGAAACCGGATGATTTCGGCTTGCGGGTTTTCAGGCATCGCTACCATTCGCCGCCTTTTGCGCAAGCGGCCGAGGGCTTCGTTGATGACGATACGCGACAGCCATGTGGCGAGCGAGGCATCGCCGCGAAAGGACTCGAGATGGGCAAAGGCGCTGACATACGCCTCCTGGACGATGTCCTCGGCCTCGCTGTCGTTCCGCACAACGCCGCGGGCGATGCGGTAGAGCCTTTGGTTGTGCGTCTTGATGATGGTGCGGAATGCATCGCCATCACGTGCCAGCGCGCGGCCGACAAGCTGCATATCGCCGGAAGCGGCGGGCGTCGCCGTCAACGCAGCAGGCATGGCCGATCTCCTGATAGGCTTCTCATCGGACATTGGATGCATCGGCCGACAAAAGGTTCCCGACCGATTCCGCCGGCCAGCCTCGATCCGTTTCAAGCGCCAGCAGAGGCTATTCTACCGCCTTCACCACACTGCCGCCCCTGTTTTGTAGAGTCGACCGATCGGTCGCCGTGATATCGCTCAGGATCGCAATTTTTCCAGGCTGTTACGCCGATTTTCTGACTCAGTCTGGAAAGGTGCTGGCTCAGGCATCAGCGGCCGCCGCCAGCCCGCGCGCCAGGTCGGCCTTCAAATCCTCGACATCCTCGAGCCCGATCTGCAGGCGCACCAGCGGCCCGTCATACGGGCCCTTGGCGATTGTGCGGTCGCCAAGGAATACCGGCACGGCAAGGCTCTCATAGCCGCCCCAGGAATAGCCGAGACCGAAAAACTTCAACGCGTCGAGGAAGGCGTGCTGCTGCTTCTGTCCGCCGCCCGCGAGAACGATCGAGAAGATGCCGCTCGATCCGCAAAAATCGCGCTTCCACATAGCGTGGTCGGGATGACTGGGCAGCCCCGGATGCAGCACCTGCGCTACGCCGGGCTGACCCTCCAACCAGCCGGCGAGGGAAAGCGCGCTCTTTTGATGATGCTCCAGCCGCACGCCCATCGTGCGCAGGCCGCGCAGCACCTGGTAGACGTCGTCCGGTCCGGCGCAGCAGCCCATCGTGTTGAACGTCTCGCAAAGCTGATTCCAGCAAGCTGCATTGGCCGACACCGTGCCGAGCAGCACGTCGGAATGGCCGGCCGGGTATTTCGTCGCCGCGTGGATGGAGATGTCGACGCCGTGGTCGAGCGGGCGGAAGTAGAGCGGCGTCGCCCAGGTGTTGTCCATCATGACGATGGCGCCGGCGGCATGTGCTGCCTTGGCGATGGCCGGTATGTCCTGCACCTCGAAAGTGTTGGAGGCCGGCGATTCGGTGAACACCACCTTCGTGTTGGGCTTGATCAGCGCCGCGATGCCGGCGCCGATGCGCGGTTCGTAATACTCGACCTCGATGCCCAGCCGCTTCAGCATCGTGTCGGCGAAGTTGCGGGTCGGATGATAAACGGAATCGACGATCAGCAGATGATCGCCGGCCGACAGGAAGGCGAGCAGCGGCAGCGTCACCGCCGCCAGGCCGGACGGTACCGCGACCGTGCCTGCCGAACCTTCCAGCGCATCGATCGCGCTGTTCAGCGCATCGGTGGTCGGCGTGCCGCGCGTGCCGTAGGTGTATCTCTGGCTGCGTGAAGCCATCGCCGCCGCATTGGGATAGAGCACGGTCGAGGCATGCACCACCGGCGGATTGACGAAGCCGAAATAGTCATGCGGGTTGTTGCCGGAATGGGCGAGCCGCGTGTTGACGCCCATCTCGCTGCCGTCTTTTGCCATTGCTTTTCGTCCCATGGGTTGGTCGTTAGCCATAGTGCGGCGGCATTGGCCGCGCAACCGCACCGCCCTCGCCAGGCCAAGGTCTTGAATATGCCAATTCAGCAATGCGCCGTAGATCCTCTGAACGGCTGCCAGGTGCGCTTGGCAAGTCACGGTCGGACTTTGCCGGCTTAATTGGCGCGCTGACCAATTTGCGAGCGCGTTTGTCTGCAATTCAGGCATTTCAGGCGGTTGGTTTTCAAAGTCTTTCGGATTTGGTCATTTCCCTTGACCTCACAGGAATAATCGCCTTCGATGTTGTTCGTGAATGGGAGGCAGCGCGTCGGTTACGATGCGCGATTCCGGTGATGGGCCGGGATTACATAGCTGCGTTCACACGGGAAAAAGTCAGGTTCGCCTGGAAAAAACAGAAAAGGGTCTGTGGGTCATGAAACACATTGCAATCGGCGTTTTGGGCGCCGCCGCGTTTGGATTCGCGGCTTCGGCTGCGTCGGCGAGCACGCTCGACGACGTCAAGGCGAAAGGCTTCATCCAGTGCGGCACCAATACGGGTCTTGCTGGCTTCGCGGCGCCTGACGACAAGGGTGAATGGAAAGGCATCGATGTGGATTTCTGCCGCGCCGTGGCGGCCGCCGTCTTCGGCGATGGCAGCAAAGTCAAGTTCACGCCGCTCAGTGCCAAGGAGCGGTTCACCGCGCTGCAGTCGGGCGAGGTCGACATCCTGTCGCGCAACACCACCTGGACCATCAACCGCGACACGGCGCTTGGCCTGAACTTCGTCGGCGTCACCTATTATGACGGTCAGGGCTTCATGATCAACGCCAAGAAGCTTCCGGGCGTGAATTCGGCACTGCAGCTTTCGGGCGCGGCGGTGTGTGTGCAGAGCGGCACCACGACCGAGCTCAACCTTGCCGACTATTTCAAGTCGAACAAGATGGAGTACAACCCCGTCGTCTTCGAAAAGCTGGATGAGGTTAACGCCGCCTATGACGCCGGCCGCTGCGACGTCTACACCACCGACCAGTCGGGTCTCTACGGCATTCGCCTGACGCTCAGCTCGCCGGCCGACCACGTCGTGCTGCCCGAGATCATCTCCAAGGAACCGCTTGGGCCGGCCGTGCGCCAGGGCGACGACCAGTGGTACCACATCGTCAAGTGGACCTATTTCGCGCTGCTCAACGCCGAGGAACTGGGCATCACCCAGGCCAATGTTGACGAGATGAAGAACTCGGACAATCCCGAGATCAAGCGCGTGCTCGGCCAGGAAGCCGACACCAAGATCGGCACCGATCTCGGCGTCTCCAATGACTGGGTCGTCAACATCGTCAAAGCCGTCGGCAATTACGGCGAGATGTTCGAACGCAATGTCGGCTCCGGCAGCCCGCTGAAGATCGCCCGCGGCATCAACGCGCTGTGGACCAAGGGTGGCCTGCAGTACGCTCCGCCGATCCGCTGATCGAAAATGGATCCGGAAGGCAGATCGTCTGCCTTCCGGTCTCTCTTTCCAGGGGACTGTCGAATGGCATCGCAGGAAGTTCTTCGCGAGGAGCCAAGCCGCGGTTCCTTCATCAATGATCCGCGCGTCCGCGGCATATTCTTTCAAGCGCTGGTCCTCGTCCTGCTGGTAGCGGGTGTCTGGTGGGTTACCCACAACGTCATCGCCAATTTGACGCGGCTGCACATCGCTTCCGGCTTCGGCTTTCTCAAGGGCCGCGCCGGTTTCGACATCAGCGAAAGCGCCATCGCTTATTCATCGGATTCGACCTATTTCCGTGCCATCCTGGTCGGCTTTATCAACACCGTGATCGTGGCCGTCGTCGGCATCATCACCGCCACCATCATCGGTTTCATCGTCGGCATCGGCCGGCTGTCGCATAACTGGCTGATCAGGAAGATCTGCACCGTTTATGTCGAGGTGTTCCGCAACATCCCCCCGCTGCTGGTCATCTTCTTCTGGTATTCCGGCGTGCTCGCCGTGCTGCCGCCGCCGCGCGAGAGCATCAATCTGCCGTTCGGCTCCTTCCTCAACCAGCGCGGCTTCTATTTTCCCCGCGCAATATTGGGCGAGGGCTCCTGGCTGATCCTGGTCGCACTGCTCCTCGGCATCGCCATGGCCTGGTTCGTGGCCCGCAAGGCGCGGCAGCGGCAGATGGCGACGGGACAGCCATTCCCGGTGTTCTGGACATCCATAGCGTTGATTGTCGGCCTGCCGCTGCTGGCCTACGCGCTGAGCGGCTTTCCGCTGAGCTTCGAATTTCCAAAGCAGTCGACCTTCAATCTCGTCGGTGGTTTTCAGGTCAGGCCCGAGTTCCTGTCCCTCTATCTGGCGTTGTCCTGCTATACGGCCGCCTTTATCGCCGAAATCGTGCGCGCCGGCATCAGGGGCGTCAGCGCAGGCCAGACCGAGGCGGCCGCGGCACTCGGGCTGCGCTCGGGATCGATCCTCAGGCTTGTCGTCGTGCCGCAGGCGATGCGCATCGTTATTCCGCCGCTGACTAGCCAGTATCTCAACCTGACCAAGAATTCCTCGCTCGCCATCGCCATCGGCTATCCGGACCTGACAGCGACTGCCGGCACGGTCTTGAACCAGACCGGGCAGGCGGTTGAAGGCGTGGTGATCATGATGGCTGTCTATCTCGCGCTCAGCCTGATCACGTCGGCGATTATGAACGTCGTGAACGCCAGGATGGCGCTGGTGGAGAGGTAGGGACATGCAGGAACACGACATGTCCTGGGTGCGGACGGAGATGGCGCTGGCCCAACCGGCGCCATCGAGCGAGCGTGGCCTCACCGCCTGGGTCCGCAAGAATCTGATCGCATCGACCGGCGACGCCATCCTGACCATCATCGGCATCGTGCTGGTTGCCATGATCCTGCCGCAGATCGTCAATTGGGCTTTCATCAACGCCCAGTGGACGGGACCGGACCGCACGGTCTGCGCCACCGTGGCGCAGGGCGGCATCCAGCCGGACGGCTGGACCGGGGCCTGCTGGGCCTTCGTCAACGCCAAGTTCGGCCAGTTCATGTTCGGCCGCTATCCTCTGGAAGGGCGTTGGCGCCCGATCCTGGTGGCCATCCTGTTCGTGGCGCTGCTGGTGCCGCTGCTCATTCCGCGCGTACCGCGCAAGGGGCTGAACGCCATTCTTCTCTTTTTCGTACTGCCGGTCGTCGCCTTCGTTCTGCTGGTCGGCGGCATGTTCGGCCTGCCCTATGTCGAAACCCCGCTCTGGGGTGGACTGCTGGTGACACTCAGCCTGTCCTTCGTCGGCATAGCCGTGTCGCTGCCGGTCGGCATCGTGCTGGCGCTCGGCCGGCGCTCGAACATGCCGATCGTCAAGCTGCTGTGCGTGATCTTCATCGAGACGGTACGCGGCATCCCGCTGATTACGGTGCTGTTCTTTGCCAGCGTGATGCTGCCGCTGTTCCTGCCGGCCGGCGTCAGCTTCGACAAGTTCCTGCGCGCGCTGATCGGCGTGTCGCTGTTTGCCGCCGCCTACATGGCCGAAGTGGTGCGCGGCGGCCTGCAGGCGATCCCCAAAGGCCAGTATGAGGGCGCCGATTCGCTCGGCCTCAGCTACTGGCAGAAGATAGGTCTGGTCGTCATGCCGCAGGCGCTGAAGCTGGTCATTCCCGGCATCGTCAACACCTTCATCGGCATGTTCAAGGACACCAGCCTGGTCATCGTCATCTCGATGTTCGACCTCCTCGGCATCGTCAAGCAGAACTTCTCCGACGCCAGTTGGGCGACGCCGCAGACGGCCAGATCCGGCCTGGTGTTCGCGGCTTTCATCTTCTGGCTGTTCTGCTTCGGCATGTCGCGCTATTCAATGTACACGGAACGCCGTCTCGACACCGGCCACAAACGCTAAAAAGGGGACCTTGTCATGGCCATAGAAAACGCCGTCAGCGCGGAAGAGATCAAGGTCAATGCCGCCAAGATGCACATTTCCACCACCGATGTCGCCATCGACATCATCGCCATGCACAAATGGTACGGCGAATTCCATGTGCTGAAGGACATCAATCTAAAGGTGATGCGCGGCGAGCGGATCGTCATCTGCGGCCCGTCGGGTTCCGGCAAATCGACGATGATCCGCTGCATCAACCGGCTGGAGGAACACCAGAAGGGCAAAATCATCGTCGACGGCAAGGAACTGACCAACGATCTGAAGAAGATCGACGAGGTGCGCCGCGAGGTTGGCATGGTGTTCCAGCACTTCAACCTGTTCCCGCATCTGACCATTCTGGAGAATTGCACGCTGGCGCCGATCTGGGTGCGCAAGATGCCGCGCAAACAGGCCGAGGAAATCGCCATGCATTTCCTCAAGCGCGTCAAGATCCCGGAACAGGCCAACAAATATCCCGGCCAGCTTTCCGGCGGCCAGCAACAGCGCGTGGCGATCGCCCGCTCGCTGTGCATGAACCCGCGGATCATGCTGTTCGACGAGCCGACCTCGGCTCTCGATCCGGAAATGATCAAGGAAGTGCTGGAGACGATGGTCGGGCTGGCGGAGGAAGGCATGACCATGCTCTGCGTCACCCACGAGATGGGCTTTGCGCGCAAAGTCGCCAACCGGGTGATCTTCATGGACCAAGGCCAGATCGTCGAGCAGAACACGCCGGCCGAGTTCTTCGACCACCCGCGCCACGAGCGCACGAAACTGTTCCTGTCGCAGATCCTGCATTGATCCTGTACGCCGGGTTCGGGACAAGAGCGGCGGATCAAGCCTCTCTGTCTCGCTCGGCTCCGAGCATATTCGACGAGCGCTGACCTTGCGTTGCGCGAGAAGATAGCAAGCGTGCTTCAGGTCGTTCGAGTGGTCACGTTGCAACCTGGTAACTAAGGCCGGCGCGGATCATAAGCGCGCTGGCTGCGTTCATTGCCATTGGGAGTTGTATAGCGAGCCGCGTGGGCGCGTGCGGCGGCAGGTCACGGGTTCATCCTGATGCTCATCCAACCGATCGATTATTTCCTCGTCGTCTGGTTCGCGCTGGCGCTGGCTTCGACGCTTTATGTCGGCTTCGACCAATATCGCAACAATCCCGAGCCGGTGGTGATGAAATGGGGCTTCATTCTGGTCACCCTCTATATGGGTCCGCTCGGCTTGCTGCTCTACGTGCTCGCCGACAAGGAGCCCCGGCCCGGCGAGCATGAACTCTTCACCCGGCCGCTCTGGAAGCAGGGCGTCGGCTCCACCATCCACTGCGTCGCCGGCGATGCCACCGGCATCATTCTTGCCGCCGCCGTCACGGCGGCGCTCGGCCTGCCGATGTGGATCGACCTGATTGTCGAATATCTGGCCGGCTTTGCCTTCGGCCTGTTCATCTTCCAATCGCTGTTCATGAAATCGATGATGGGCGGCACCTATTGGGAGAACGTGCGCAAGAGCTTCCTGCCCGAGTTCATCTCCATGAACTTCATGATGGCCGGCATGGCACCGGTCATGAGCTTCCTGATGATGGGCCGCGACATGCGCGCGATGGAACCGACGGAGCTGTTGTTCTGGGGCGTGATGTCGATCGGCGTCATCGCCGGCTTTGCGCTTGCCTACCCGGCCAATGTCTGGCTGGTCGCCCGGGGGCTGAAGCATGGGCTGATGACGCAGCGCGCGCAGGCAGCCGGCATCGATGGCCGGGAGCAGCCTGCCACGAGGCAACATGCGCAGATGCAAATGCAGCAGGCCGACGCCAGCGGCCATCGCGGGCAGCGCCACGATATGGCTTCCCACAAAGGCAAAGGCGGCGGCCATCACATGGAGACAGATGCCACGACGCCGCAGGTCGCTGCCCTAGGTGCCGTCTCCCTGCTGGCGCTCGGCATCGGCATGATCGCGCCGGCGAACTGGCTGAACCTGACGCTGTCGGCACGCGACGTCGGCGGGGTGATCATGCCGCGAGGCATGATCATGGATCGCGACACGCCGGCCGACGCAATGCGCGACATGGCCGCCACCGATCCGCGCCTCGTGGCCGCCTCTTATGGTCTGTCGACAAGGGGTGACCAGGACCTGCCGTTTCGAGTTGAGAAAGGCGTCAAGGTATTCGAGCTCAGGCCTTCAGTGGTCCGCTGGCAGATCCTGCCGGACGTTGCGGTCGACGCCTATGCCTATAACGGCCAGATTCCTGGTCCGCGAATTCACGTTCGCCAGGGCGATCGGGTCAGGATCAACGTCACCAACGGCCTGCCTGAGGAAACGACCATCCATTGGCACGGGATGATCTTGCCGAACCAGATGGATGGACCGGCCGAGATCACGCAGGCGCCGATCGAGCCCGGGCAATCCTATTCATACGAATTCACCGCAACCCAGCACGGAACCTATTTCTATCACCCACATGCCAAGCCGGACCGAACCCAGGCGCTCGGCCTCTACGGTGCGCTGATCATCGATCCCGCCAATCCCGCCGACGAGGTCGCGGCCGACCAGGATTACGTCATCGAGCTTCAGGAATGGCTGGTGCGAGAAGGGCTGACCTACCCGTCGATGCCGATGGACGGCGGCATGCCGAATTTCTTCACCATCAACGGCAAGGCCTATCCCTCGACCGAGACGATCCCGATGAAGGTTGGCGAGACGCTCAAGGTGCGGCTCATCGGCACCAACAACGGCTTCATCCATCCGATGCATATCCATGGCGGACCGTTCGAGGTCGTTGCCCGCGACGGCGAAACGATCCCTGCCCCCGGTCGTTTCCTTGCCGATACGGTCAATGTCGGGCCGGGTCAGCGCTACGACGTGATCTGGAAGGCGCAGCGTCCGGGCAAATGGCTGATCCATTGCCACATCCCGCATCACACCACGAACAACAATGTCGAGGAGAAGGGCGGCGGCGGGCTGATGGTCGTCATCGATGTCACCTGACCGTAGCCGTCTAAAAGGGACCTTCAGTGCTCGTGGCCGTGGTTTTCGTCATGCACGTCTCGTGAGGGTGAGGATGGTCGTTCTCTCCACGTTCGGTTGAAAACCGCACATTCGCCGTAGCCAAGGCCGGCATATGCTGGGACAGTTCGTCCTTCAGCGCCGCCGCGATGTTATTCGCTTCCGACAGCGGCAGGGTTTCGTCTGCGGCAATTGCGATGTCGGCGTGCAATCTATGACCGATCCAGCGCGCCTTGGCATCGACAATGCGTGCGCCCGGAACGTGCTCGGCGGCATGTCGGATTTCATCCATCACACCGGGTTCGATTCCATCCAGCACGCGGGTCAGCACCGAGCGGGCCGATTGCCAGACGATACCGAAGATCGCAATCGTGATCAGCAGGCCGACAATCGGGTCGGCCAAGGAAAAGCCAAGCCAGACGCCGGTGGCTCCGATGACCACGGCAAGGCTGGTAAGTCCGTCGGTGCGGGCGTGATAGCCGTCGGCAATCAGTGCCGCGCTGTTGATTTCGCGGCCGACGCGGATACGGAACACGGCAACCGCCTCGTTGCCGAGGAAGCCGACAATGCCCGCCGCCGCCAGCCAGCCCAGGTGCGTCACCGCTTGTGGATTGATCAGCCTGTCGATGGCTTGGTAGGCGGCGACTACAGCGCTGAACAGGATGATGAGCACGATGATGATGCCGGCCAGATCCTCGACCCGGCCCAAGCCATAGGTGAAGGTCCGCGACGGCTTGCGCCGCGCCAGCACGAACGCAATCCATAGCGGGATCGCCGTGGTCGCATCGCCGATGTTATGGATCGTATCGGCCAGCAATGCCACGCTCCCCGACAGCACAACCACGACCATCTGCAATGCTGCGGTGATCGCCAGGATCACGAACGACCATTTGATTGCCCAGATGCCCCGATCGGTGGTGGCAATTGTCGCATCGATGACGCCATGGCTGTGGCCGTGCGGACCGTGATCGCCGTGATGATGTGCGGCGTGCGAGCCGAACCCGAGCCATTCCAGAATGCGGGCTACGATGGCATTCATAGATATTTCGCCAGCTGCTTGAGTTCCGCCAGCGAGTTGCCGCCGGTTTCGACGCTGTCCGTCAGGCAATGCTCGATGTGATCATTGATCAGCTCGCGCTTGGCGCTGCTGATGGCCCGTTCGACGGCATGAAGCTGCTGCGCCAGATCAACGCAAGGGCGATGCGCCTCGATCATCGCCAGCACCGCCGCGAGGTGGCCTTGCGCGCGCTTCAGGCGCTTTATGATAGAAGGATGCGAAGCGTGGAGGTGATCTGACATGCCTCTGCATATCCTCCCCGGGAGGATACGCGTCAAGCGCTAAGTCAGCTGTGCAATTTCCGGAGAGGCTTCACCTTGAACATTGCTTGGCCTATGCCTTCCCCATGAAGAAGCTTGCTCGTTTTCTCGACCTGCTGGTCGTTGCAGCAGTCCTTGCGGTGGCGCTGGGCACGCTGCTGCCGCGCCCGCTCTGGCCGGCGGCCGCTGCCGATCCGATCGGCGCAAGCCACCGCATCGTGGTGCTGAAAAATCCGATCCACACCGACATCGCCATCCCGGTCGACGACGATGTGCGCCGGCGCTTCCACTTCCTGGTCGATGCCGGCATTCCGGCCGACATGGCGGAGGTCCGCTACATCGTCTTCGGCTGGGGCGGCCGCGCCTTCTATCTCGAGACGCCGACCTGGTCGGAACTGAAGGCAGTGCCGGTGATGAAGGCGCTGACCGTCGATGCCTCGGTGATGCATGTCGACATTTCAGGCGAAATCGCCGAGCCGCATCCCGACGTCGCCGGCTTCGACGTAAGTGAGGAACGCTTTGCGGCGCTGCTCGATTTCATTGCAGCGAGTTTTCAGCAGGGACCGAACGGGGCCATGCCGATCGAGGATGCGGCCTACTCCCGTTTCGATCGTTTCTTCGAAGCCAATGGCCATTTCAACGCGCTGGTCGGCTGCAACACCTGGGCGGCGGCGGCACTGCGCACCGCCGGCCTGCGCACCGGCTGGTGGAACCCGCTGCCGGCCTCGCTTAGCCTGTCGATGCGGCTTTACAATTGACAAGGCTCCGATGACTTAGGACCGCCGAGCGTCCGCCCGCCAGCCATAGAGCCAGTCCAGATCAGCGGCGAGTTTTTCGGGTGAGCGCATCGCCAGGAACAGGTTGCGGGCCATCGCCACCGGCCCGGCCGCATGCCAGGCGAGGCGGTTGAGGGCGCCGCGGCGGGCGACCTGGGATACGCGCGGCCGCCGCGCCTGTTCCCAGGCGACAAGCGCGCTGCTGAGGTCGGCAGGCGAGCTGGCAACGAAACCGGCAAGGGTTACCGTGTCTTCGATCGCCATCGCCGCTCCCTGTGCGGCAAACGGCGTCATCGCATGCGCCGCATCGCCAATCAGCGCTATGCCCTCCGGCGTCGTCCACCGCCGCTGCTCGACGGTATGGATCGGCCATGCCGTCCATGGCGCGGCCTCGCTCGCCAGACGGACCAGCGCCGGCGCGGTACCGCGCATGGCGTTGGCGAGGATGGCGGGGTCGGCATGCCCCGACCAGTTCTCGGCGATGCGCTCGCCCTTGGTGAAGGCCGCGAGGTTGAAGACCGCGCCACGGCTGACCGGATAGGCGACCATATGGAAGCCTGGATAGAGGAATGCGGTAACGCAATCGGGCGCTCCGATCACCCTGAAGGCTTGTCCGGCGAGGCTGTCCGCGGCCACCGTTGCGCGCCAGGCAAGCTCGCCCGAGAAGCGGCTTCTCCGGAAATCGGCCGCCTTGCGGGCGAGCGTTTCTCGCACCGACGACCAGACGCCATCGGCTCCGACCAGCAACGATCCTTCGGCTTCGATGGTCGTGCCGGCAATCTCGACTGTTGCGGTGATGCCATTCGGTCCGGTTGCGACGCCGCCGACGCGGGCACCAGTGACAAGCTCGACCTCGGAGCGCTCGGCTATCCGCGCCATCAGCGCTGACTGCAGGTCGGCGCGGTGGGCGACGAGATAGGGTGCTCCCCAGCGCGTTTCAGCCGCCTGGCCAAGCGGTACGCGCGCCAGCTCGCGCAGCGTGACGGCATCCTTCAGCACGACCGCCTCCGGCCGCACCGCCGTCGGCAGCAGCCGATCGAGTAGGCCGAATTGTCGAAGGATGCATGTCGCGTTGGGTGAAAGCTGGATGCCGGCACCGGCAGCCTCGAGGTGCTGCGCCTGTTCGAACAGTTTTGTCCGATAGCCGCGCTCGGCGAAGGCCAGTGCCACGGTCAGTCCGGCGACGCCCGCCCCGGCGATGACCACCTGCCGGGACTGCGTTTCTCGCATCAGGCTTGTCGCGGAAGAATCAGGCGGCCTGGTCGATATAGAGGCAGCCCGGCGGCTGCGTTTCCAATGCCTTCAGCTTGGGCGAATAGCGATAGAGCGTCGAGCAATAGGGGCAGACTTTTTCATTGTCGTCGCCCATATCGAGAAATACATGCGGGTGGTCGAAAGGCGGATTGGCGCCGGTGCACATGAATTCCTTGACGCCGATGTCGATTGCCGGATAGCCCGCATCGTTCTGGAAATGGGGAATGGAACCGCCTGCCATCGTCGTCTCCTGATCTTGTCGATTGCATCTGGATCATAACCCATCTCTTTGCAAGATCGATGAAATGAAACTGTCGCAAAAGCCTGTCAGAGGATAAGTTAAGCCGGTTAAGGCTGTGGTCGTCGAACGGTGTGGGAAGAGCGGAAACCATGAACGAACTGAAGCCGGTGCAGAGCGAATTCATCACCGTCGAGGCGGCGAGCCGCGAAGGCGGCAACCCCGACCGCTTCGTCAACCGCGAGTTTTCCTGGCTGCAATTCAACCGGCGCGTGCTCGAAGAATCGCTGAACGCCAATCATCCGCTGCTCGAGCGCGTTCGCTTCCTGTCGATATCGGCAGCCAATCTCGACGAGTTCTTCATGGTCCGCGTCGCCGGTCTTGCCGGCCAGGTGCGCGAGGGCATCGTGCTGAAGAGCCCGGATGGGCGCACTCCCGAGCAGCAGCTCGAACAATTGCTGCGCGAGGTCGAGCGCCTGCAGGAGGACCAGCAGAACAGCCTTTCGGCGCTGATGCTGCTGCTCGACAAACAAGGCATCGAAAGCATCACCCGCGATGCGCTGACCAAGGACGAGAAGACCTGGCTCGAGGACCATTTCCAGGAGCAGGTATTTCCGGTCCTGACCCCGCTGTCGATCGACCCGGCGCATCCGTTCCCGTTCATTCCCAACCTCGGTTTCTCGATGGCGCTGCAATTGCGCCACCGCAAGAACGGCGAGGAAATGAGCGCGCTTTTGCGCCTGCCGGTGGCGCTGAGGCGCTTCATCCGTTTGCCGGATCGCAAGCATCATGTCCGCTTCATTCCACTCGAAGAGGCGGTCAGTCTCTATATCGGCAAGCTGTTTCCCGGCTATGAGGTCAAGGGCTCCGGCACGTTCCGCATCATCCGCGACAGCGATATCGAGGTCGAGGAAGAATCAGAGGATCTGGTGCGGCTGTTCGAGACGGCGCTGAAGCGGCGACGCCGCGGCTCGGTCATCCGCATCGAGTTCGACAGGTCGATGCCGGCCGAATTGCGCGATTTCGTCGCCGGCGAGCTCGGCGTCTCGGCCAGCCGGATCAGCGTGCTCACCGGTCCGCTGGCGCTCAGCCAGATCTCGGAGATCGTCGCCGTCGCCCGCGACGATCTGAAGTTCACGCCTTACAATCCGCGCTTTCCCGAGCGCATCCGCGAGCATGGCGGCGACTGTTTTGCCGCGATCCGCGAGAAGGATATCATCGTCCACCACCCTTACGAATCCTTCGACGTGGTGGTGCAGTTTCTGCGCCAGGCAATGGCCGACCCGGAAGTGGTGGCGATCAAGCAGACGCTCTACCGCACCTCCAACGACAGCCCGATCGTACGGGCTTTGGTCGATGCGGCGGAAGCCGGCAAGTCGGTGACGGCGCTGGTCGAGCTCAAGGCGCGCTTCGACGAGGAGGCCAACATCCGCTGGGCGCGCGACCTCGAGCGCGCCGGCGTCCAGGTCGTCTTTGGCTTTCTCGAACTGAAGACCCACGCAAAGATGTCGCTGGTCGTGCGGCGCGAGGACGGCAGGCTGCGCAATTACGTGCATCTCGGCACCGGCAACTACCACCCGGTCACCGCCCGCATCTACACCGATCTGTCCTTCTTCACCACGGACCCGACAATCGCGCGCGATGTCGCCCAGTTGTTCAACTTCATCACCGGCTATGCCGAGCCGGCCGAGCAGATGCGGCTGGCCATCTCGCCGTTCACGCTGCGCGACCGCATCCTCCAGCACATTTCGGATGAGATCAGCCACGCGCTGGAGGGCAGACCGGCCCGCATCTGGATGAAGATGAACGCCTTGGTCGACCCGATCGTCATCGATGCCCTCTACGATGCCAGCCGCGCCGGCGTCGAGATCGATCTCGTCGTGCGCGGCATCTGCTGCCTGAGACCGCAGGTGCCCGGCCTATCGGAGAACATCAGGGTGAAGTCGATCGTCGGCCGCTTCCTCGAGCACAGCCGCATCTATTGCTTCGGCAACGGCCACGGCCTGCCCTCGGACGGGGCGATCGTCTATATCTCCTCGGCCGATTTGATGCCGCGGAATCTCGATCGCCGCGTCGAGACCATGGTGCCGATCACCAATCCAACTGTGCATGAGCAGGTGCTCGGCCAGATCATGCTCGGCAACATCATGGACAACCAGCAAAGTTTCGACGTATTGGCTGATGGAACCTCCCGGCGCGTCGTGCTGGAAGAGGGCGAGGAACCGTTCAACGCGCAGGAATATTTCATGACCAATCCGAGCCTGTCCGGACGGGGCGATGCGTTGAAGTCGCATGCGCCCAAGCGCATCGCGCAGTTCAAACGCCGCAAGAAACAGAACGCAGCGACGGGCTGATGATTTCAGCGTCCCAGGGCCGGCTCCAGGACCGCCGACCGCTGTCCATCATCGATATCGGGTCGAACTCGATCCGTCTTGTGATCTATGAGGGGCTGGCGCGCTCGCCGACCTTGCTGTTCAACGAAAAGATGCTGGCGGGCCTCGGCCGCGGCATCGTTTCGACCGGAAAGCTCGATCCCGAGGCGGTGACTCGTTCGATGGAAGAGTTCCGCCGCTTCCGCGCGCTCTCCGACCAGGCCGGCGCCGAGCGCATGTATGTGCTGGCGACCGCCGCCGCTCGTGAGGCGGTCAACGGCCCCGACTTCATCCACCGCGCCGAGGATGTGCTCAGGACCGAGATCCAGGTGCTGAGCGGCCGCGAGGAAGCTCATTATTCAGCACTCGGCGTCATCTCCGGTTTCCATCCGGCCAACGGCATCGCCGGCGACCTTGGTGGCGGCAGCCTCGAACTGATCGATATCGACGGTGTGACGATCGGTGACGGCATCACGCTGCCGTTGGGCGGCTTGCGCCTGCAGGACATGGCGAAGAACTCGCTGGCCCAGGCGGCAAGGATCACGCGCGAGCAACTGGCGCGGGCGAAATTGCTGAAGGGCGGGCAGGGCAGGGCCTTCTACACAGTCGGCGGCACCTGGCGAAACCTGGCCCGGCTGCACATGGAAATGACCAACTACCCGCTCGGCGTCATGCACCACTACGAGATCGGCATCGAAAGCGCCGCGAACTTCCTCCGGCAGGCCGCCAAAGCCGAGATCGACAAGATCAAAGGCATCGAGGGCATCTCCAAGAACCGCCGCTCGCTGCTGCCCTATGGCGCCATCGTGCTGCAGGAGATCATGGCGGCGATGCAGCCGTCGAAGATCATCGTGTCGGCGCTGGGCGTGCGCGAGGGCTTTCTCTATTCGCTGCTCGACAAGGCCGAGCAGAAGGCCGATCCGCTGATCTCGGCTGCGGAAGAGCTTGCCCGCCTGCGCTCGCGCTCGGTCGACCACGCGCATGAGCTTGTCGAATGGACCGGCAAGGCATTCGCCGCCTTCGGCATCGACGAGACCAGGGATGAGGCGCGCTACCGCCACGCCGCCTGCCTGCTCGCCGATATCGGCTGGCGTGCCCATCCCGAATATCGCGGCAAGCAATCGCTCAACATCATCGCTCACGCCTCGTTTATTGGCGTCGACCATCCCGGCCGCGCCTTCCTGGCGCTTGTCAGCCTGTTTCGCCACGAGGGCGTGTTCAATGAAGCCGCTCCGGAAATCCGCGGGCTGGCGACACCGCGCTATCTCGAGCGCGCCCGCGTGCTGGCCGCGCTGCTGCGCGTCGTCTATTTGCTGAGCGCGGCAATGCCCGGCGTCATGCCGCGACTGAAATGGGAAAACCGCGGCAATGGCGTACTGGCGCTGGTGCTGCCGGCAGCGCTGGCCGATCTTTACGGCGAGCGGCCGGCCGGCCGGCTGGCACAGCTGGCAAGGGTCACCAACCGCCGGCTGGTGCTGGCGGTCGAGGGCGGGCCTGGCATGTCTGTCAAATAGACGCCCGCGCTGTCGCGTCGCGACCGTTGAGGAAAGAAGGAAAACGCCGTGAAATCCAGGCAGGTTCTGCAGCTGTTGGTTGCCGGGATCTTCGTCCTCTTCGCTGGCCCGTCAATGTGAGCCGTCTCGCAAAGTTCGTTTTTCTGAACACCGAATAAACCGGGCGGCAGCTTAGGCGCTCGCTGCAACCAGCCGCCCGTCGGCCGACCAGGCGCCCGCACCAGCCATTGCCAGCGCCAGGAAACCGCCTGCTATGGCGATGTCCTTCATCAGCATCTGTGAATGCATGAAGGTCAGCGTCGGATCGTCGCCGCCCTGGCCATAATGACCGAGGAAGCCCGCCGCGATGCAGAAGGCAGCGAGCAGCAGCGCCACGACCGGCGTCTTGAAGCCGACGAGGATGAGCAGCCCGGCGATCAACTCGAACAGGCCTGTCGCCCAAGCCACCAGCGTCGGCAGCGGCAGGCCGAGGCCGGCGAAATAGCCTGATGTGCCCGCGATGTCGGCAAGCGCATGGAAGCCGGACGGCACGAACAGCGCGGCGAGCAGCAGCCGGGAAAGCAAGAGCAGCGCATTGCGAGGCATGGTCTCCTCCGATATCGGCGACCGATCCTAGCAGAGTTCCAGCCAGCGGATATGAACCGACAACGAAAAAGGGGCGCGGAAAATTCCGCGCCCCTTTGTTCAGGAACGCTGGACTGCTTCAGCCGCGCTTGGCGTCGATCGAATACGCGCCTGGGCCCGAGGAGGCGAGCACGAGGAAGCCGCCGGCAATGCCGAGGTTCTTCATGAAATTGATCATCTGCATTTGATCGGCCCAGCCGGTGTGGGCGACCAGCGCGGTGGCGACGGTGAAGATCGCCATTACCCAGCCGACGATCCTGGTCTGGAAGCCGACGAGGATGGCCAGGCCGCCAAGCAGTTCGATAAGGCCGACGACAATGGCGGTCACCATCGGCAGCGGCAGGCCAAGGCTGCCGAAATAGCCGGCGGTGCCGGCAATCGCCGTCAGCTTGCCGAAACCGGAAAGCAGGAAGATGACAGAAAGCAGGATGCGGCCGAGCAGGATCGTGCCCGAGGCGCCGGCGGCGGTGCCGGAACCGGCAAACGAAGTGTTGGTGGACGTATTGGTGGACATGCGTAACTCTCCAGAAGGGTTTGGCCAAACGGCTTGGGATACCCGCCTAGTTAGCGCAGGTCGACTGTTCACCAAAGACGTCAGATTGGTTACGGATTGTTCACCCAGGTAACGTTTTCGCGATGAACATGGATGTTGTGATCCAGG
The DNA here is from genome assembly GCF_040321435.1 of Mesorhizobium sp. M0410. NCBI lineage: Bacteria > Pseudomonadati > Pseudomonadota > Alphaproteobacteria > Hyphomicrobiales > Phyllobacteriaceae > Mesorhizobium > Mesorhizobium sp. M0410. The sequence goes on along the minus strand of NZ_JAMYRN010000034.1, from coordinate 18,360 downwards.
CATATCAACACCCTAGGCGGCGTGGACAAATTTTAGCCGGTATCTGGCGGTGGCGGTATGGACCGTTGATCGGCAGCAATCCTTTCAGAATTCGCCATTCCGCCTCTGTCAGATCGCCTCTGCTCAAGTCCGCCTCCAAAAGCAGCCTTGAATCAATACAGTGAGACGTCGTCAATAGCCGCTGCGCAAGGCTTGGCAGTGCGTGTCGACCTTACGACAGCAGGCGGCCGGAGATGAGTTGCTGGATCAAACGTGCGTCGTGCTCAGGGCCGGGCGATTGGTACCACTCTTTATCCCCGCTGACCCATGCATCAGTCACACGAATACCATTCGGCGAACCCTCGAGACGGACGCCATAGATGCAGGCTCCTGTCCACGAACGATGAAAATAGAGCCAGCCATTCTCAAAAAATATGAACCACTTATCGTCCATATCCCGCGGAACGTGCCCAAGCCTGATCTTCTCGCCTTCGGCGTCCGAATACAGCAATGCAAGATCTATCCGATCTTGCTGCGCTGGGAGGGGGAGCGTTTTCCAAGAGGAGCGTGTGGCTGCTTGCATGCCTCATCTAACCAAAGCCATGAAAATCACACAACGAGCGATTTGCAGGCCGCTCAAATTTGTCCACGCCGCCTAGCCCGGATGCGTCATGTCCTCCGGCCGCACCAGCCGCTCATAGTCGGCTTCGCTGACCAGCCCGGTGGCCAGCGCTTCCTCGCGCAGCGTGGTGCCGTTCTTATGTGCCGCTTTGGCGATCTTGGCGGCGTTGTCGTAGCCGATCGTCGGCGCAAGCGCCGTCACCAGCATCAGCGAACGGTCGAGCGCCGCCTTGATGTTGTCTTCGCGGGCCTCGATGCCGACGACGCAATTGTCGGTGAAGGACACCGAAGCGTCGGCCAGCAGTTGTACCGATTGCAGGAAACAATAGGCCATCAGCGGATTGTAGACGTTGAGCTCGAAATGGCCCTGACTGCCGGCGAAGCTGATCGCCGCATTGTTGCCGAACACCTGCACGCAAACCTGTGTCATCGCCTCGCATTGGGTCGGATTGACCTTGCCAGGCATGATCGACGAGCCCGGTTCGTTTTCCGGCAGCGACAATTCGCCGAGGCCCGAACGCGGGCCGGAGCCGAGCAGGCGGATGTCGTTGGCAATCTTGAACAGCGCCGCCGCGCAGGCATTGATGGCGCCGTGCGAGAACACCATGGAATCATGGGCGGCCAGGGCCTCGAACTTGTTCGGCGCGGTGACGAAATCGATGCCGGTGATCGCGGCGATGCGCGCCGCCACCTTTTCGGCAAAACCGACCGGCGCGTTGAGGCCGGTGCCGACCGCGGTGCCGCCTTGCGCCAATTCCTGCAGGCCGGGAAGGGTCATTTCGATGCGCTTGATCGACGAGGCGACCTGCGCCGCATAGCCGGAGAATTCCTGGCCGAGCGTCAGCGGCGTCGCATCCTGCGTGTGGGTGCGGCCGATCTTGACGATGTGGGCGAAAGCCCTGGTTTTGGCGTCGAGTGCCGCATGCAAATGCCTTAGCGCCGGCAGCAGGTCGTGAATGATGCGCTCTGCGCAGGCGATGTGCATGGCCGTCGGATAGGTGTCGTTCGACGACTGGCTCATGTTGACGTGGTCATTGGGATGCACCGGCTTCTTCGACCCCATGACGCCGCCCAAAAGCTCGATCGCGCGGTTGGAAATCACCTCATTGGCGTTCATGTTGGACTGGGTGCCTGAGCCGGTTTGCCAGACGACCAGCGGGAAATGGTCGTTCAGCTTGCCGTCGATGACCTCCTGGGAGGCCTCGATAATGGCCTTGCCGATCGCCGGATCGAGCCGCTTCAGCTCCATATTGGCTTCGGCGGCCGCCCGCTTGACGATGCCCAGCGCCCGCACGATCGAGGCCGGCTGCTTCTCCCAGCCGATCTTGAAATTGGCCAGCGAACGCTGCGCCTGCGCGCCCCAATAGCGGTCCGCGGCGACCTCGATGGGACCGAACGTGTCGGTTTCGGTTCTGGTCTCTGGCGCGCTCACGCAGTCTCTCCGGTTTGCAATTTGCAAACGGCGTATCGCGTTGCACAAACGCCTTCAAGCGGAGATTGCGGGCGATGGAGATGCAAATCGGTTGAAGCCGCGCCTTTTCCTTCTCCCATAAGCGAGGAGGAGGGCGCGCTCCTCACCCCGCCGTATACCCGCCGTCGATGGCAAAGATACCGCCGCTGGTCCACGCCGCCTCGTCGCTGGCGAGATAGACCGCGATGCCGGCAAGGTCGCTGGTCCGGCCGATGCGGCCGAGCGGATAGCTGCGCTCGACATAGGCCTTGAGCTCGGCTTGCGCGGCTTCCGGCAGGTTTTCGATCGACCTGCGCCGCATCGCTGTGTCGACCGTGCCGGGCGCGATGGCGTTGACCCTTATGCCGCGCGGCCCGAGCTCGAAGGCGAGCGATTTGGTCAGCGAATTGAGCGCGCCCTTCGACAGCGAATAGAGGCTGGACGGCCGCTTCGGGATCATCTTGTGCGCAAAATAGGACGAGATGTTGATCACGGAAGCCCTGCCTTGCGCGAGATGCGGCAACAGCCGTTGGGTGAGGAAGAATACGGCCGTGACGTTGAGCGCGAACGATTGCTGGAACTGGTCCTCGCTGACGGTCTCGAACGGCACCAGGAATGCCACGCCGGCGTTGTTGACGAGGATATCGAGAGGTGGGCCGCGCCTGGCATGCTCGACCACGGCGTCGATGCCGGCGCTGGCCGACAGGTCGGCCGACAGCGTTTCGACATTATTCCCGAGCTGCTCGCGGGCGACGTCGAGTTTTTTGCCGTCGCGGCCGACGATCAGCACGCCAGCGCCTTCGCGCGAGAAAGCCTCGGCGATTGCCAGCCCGATCCCCTCCGAACCGCCGGTGACCAGTGCCCGTTTGCCGCCTAGTCTCATCCAACACTCCGCGCTTTGCCGTCTTGTCTGGTAAGGAGAGCAGCGCCGTTGCCGATTGTGGTCAAGCCTCCGGCTTATCCTACAATATGAACTTTCGGCTGATGCGCCTGGCTATTCGGCAGCGGCTGCACCGCGCCGAACAGCCAGCCGGGTAGCGACAAAATCCTTGACCTGATGAATGGCCTGTTCACGCGTAACGCTGCCGGGCTGCAGGCCAAGCCTCACCCACAGCCCGTCGATCAGGGCGGTGACGCCGAAAGCGATCTCATCAGCATCGCGCGCCGGCGCCAGACCGCGCAGGCCGGACAGCAGGTTGGAGCGCATGCGCGCATGGATCACCTTCTGGATGCGGGCAAGCTTTTCGTCGCGCGGCACCTCCGCGCAAAGCGAAAGCCAAGCGTGGCAGAGGGACGGCTGGAAGAGATGCGGCTCGAAATTGCCTTCGATGATGGCATCTATCCGTTGCATTGGCGTACGCGCCTGCCTCAACCGCTCCACCACCGCATGACGCAGCACCAGGTTCGATTCGCGCATGGCATGCTCGAAAAGCTCCCGCTTGCTGTTGAAATAGTGCAGCACGATGCCCTTCGACGCGCCGGCCTGTGCCGCCACTTTTTCTATGGTGGCGCCAGCTATGCCTTCGCGCTGAAGCACGGCAAAGGCGGCTTGCCGCAGCTCCTTGCGGCGTATGTCGCTGAGACGCTTGAGTTTCACGGGCCGGGATCCATGCATCGAAAACCGACGTTGACATTTTTGTCCGCCGAGATCAATGATTGACCGTTGGGACAATTTAAAAACCGAATGGTCAACGTCGTTGGTGAAATGAGGAGAACCGAAATGCTTCGTTGCCTTGGAATAGGCGCCTCGCTCTGCGTCCTGCTGGCGATCCAGCCGGCCTTTGCGGCCGAACCCGAGCAATGCAAGGTCGTGCGCATGGCCGAGCCTGGATGGAACGACCTTGCCTTCACCACCGGCGTCACCAGCGTCTTGCTCGATGCGCTCGGCTACAAGCCGGCAAGCTCGCTTCTGGGCATCAACGTCATCTATGAATCCTTGAAGAACAATGATTTGGACGTGTTCCTTGGCTATTGGGATCCGGCGATGATCACCTACTACGAGCCCTACAAGAAGGACGGCTCGGTGGACGATGTGCGCGTCAATCTCGTCGGCGCCAAATACACCTTTGCCGTGCCGACTTACGTCTGGGAGGCCGGCGTCAAGGATTTTGCCGACCTGCAAAAGTTCGCCGACAAGTTCGGCAGGAAGATGTACGGCATCGAGCCGGGCTCGAACCAGCTGATGATGGACGCCATCGCTGATAAGTCGCTCGGCCTCGATGGCTGGCAGGTCGTCGAATCGAGTGAAGCCGGCATGCTTTCCGAGGTCGGCTACGAGATCAAGGAAAAGCGCTTCATCGTCTTCCAGGGCTGGGCGCCGCATCCAATGAACACGATGTACGACTTCAAATATCTGAGCGGCGGCGACAAGTTCTACGGCCCGAACTTCGGCGCCGCGACGGTGACGACGCAGGTGCGCAAGGGCTATCTGCAGCAATGCCCGAATGTCGGGCAGTTGCTGAAGAATCTCGCCTTCGACATCGATTTCGAAAATCTCGGCATGAGCTATCTCATCAATGACGGCATGAAGCCGGAGGAAGCCGGCCTCAAGGCAGTCAAGGAGAATCCGGATAGGCTCGGCGCCTGGCTTGCCGGTGTCACCACATTCGATGGCAAGCCCGCGCTCGACGCAGTCAAGCAGCAGCTCGGCCTGTGATATCGGCCGATCAGGCGGGCTGGAACGGCCGCAAGCGCAAGGTCGGTATCGGCAGCACTGAAACGGCCTGCGTCGAAATCGCCGGGCAGGAGCCCGCGCTGGTGCTGGTGCACGGCTTCTCCGACACGAGCCGCAGCTTCTCGCTGCTGGCGCCGCATCTCGCCGGGCGCCGGCGTGTCATTCCAGACCTGCGCGGGCATGGCGCCTCGCCGGCCGGGACACGCGGCTTCGCCCCGGCGGATTTCGCGGAAGATGTGGCGAGTTTGATCGAGCGATTGCGGCTCGAGCGGCCGGTTCTGGTCGGGCATTCCCTGGGCAGCATGGTGGCGATCGAGGCAGCCGCGCGCTACCCCGAGATGATCGGTGGCCTGGTGCTGATGGCCGGAACGCTGCGGCCGCAGATCGGTGAGGATCACCCGATGACCGTTGGTGTGCGGGCACTTCGAGACCCGATATCGCCGGCCGATCCGTTCTATGAATATTGGCATGCCTGCGAGGCCGAGGTTCCAGCGGACTTCCTGACCATGGCTGCAAAGGAAGCGTCAGCCATGCCGGCGGCACTTTGGTGCGCAATCCTGGAGCAGGTTCGGCGCGTCGATCTGACCGACAAGGCGCGCACGCTGCACCTGCCGGCGCTTGTCATTGCGGGCGGGCGCGACCTGCTCTTCGACGAAACGCACCAACGGCGGCTCCTCGAAGAAATCCCCGCCGCCGCGTTTGTAAGCGCGGTGCGATGCGGACACAACCCGCACTGGGAGGATCCGGCATTGGTTGCGGCAGCCATCGCCCGGTATTTCAAGGTCTGGAATGAAGCCGACCTCGAAGCGACCGGCAATCTGAGCTGAGAGCAGTCATGCACCTTTCCGAATACGTGGCGTTGGATGCCGTCGCCCTGGCCGGGCATGTTCGCTCGGGTGAACTGTCGGCTGTCGAGGTCGTTGAGGCGGCTATCGAAGCGATCGAAAGCATCAATCCCGCCATCAATGCCGTGACACTGATCGATGCGGACCGGGCGCTTTCCGCGGCGGCAAGCTGCAACCGGCAGGCCGCACTCGCCGGCATTCCCTTCTTGGTCAAGGACACCGGCGTCAATGTACGGGAGTGGCCGACGACGCACTCGTCGCTCTACTTCAAGGATGCCGCGCCGAAGCCCGACAGCGAGATCGTCCGGCGCTGGCGGGCCGCCGGTCTGATCTTGCTGGGAAAGACAAACACGCCTGAATTTGCCAACGACTTCGTCACCGAACCCAGCTTTCGCGGCCCCACCTTGAACCCCTGGGATCCTTCGCTGACGGCGGGCGGCTCAAGCGGCGGAGCTGCCGCCGCGGTGGCAAGCGGCATGGTGCCGGTCGCCCACGGTTCCGACATCGGCGGCTCGATCCGGGTGCCGGCTGCCTGTTGCGGCGTGTTCGGCATGAAGCCGTCGCGCGGGCTCACGCCGGTCGGCCCCTATCGAGGTCAGGTCGGCGCCGGGCTCTACGCCGACAGTGTCCTATCCCGCACCGTTCGGGACAGCGCCGCCATGCTGGACATGACTGCCGGTCCAGAACAAGGAGCGCCTTACTCCGTGCCGAAATCGGTGCCGTCCTACCTGGACTCGCTGTCTTCCCCCGGCGAGCGTCTGCGCGTCGCGTGCCTGGCGCACCGGCCGGATGGCACGCCCGTCGCGTCCGAGATCGGGGGAAAATTCCAGGAAGCCATGATCCTCCTCGAGGAAATGGGACACGAGGTCACAGAGGCGCGGTTCCCGCGGGAAGCCAGTGCCGAAGCGGACTGGAGCATCTTCTGGATGTCGGAGGTCGCGCGGCTGGTTGACGAGCGCGCCGACGAGATCGGGCGGATGCCGGGGGCCGGCGAAATCGAAAGCCTGACTCGTCACGCTCTCGACAGTTTTCGGCGATCCTCGGCCGCCGATTATCTCAGGGCGCAGGACCATGTGCACAGCGCTTCGCTGGCGATGGCGATGGCGTTCGATGGGTTCGACCTGATCATGACGCCGACGACGGCCGAGCTTACGCCCCGGCTTGGCGCCATCCATGGCGATGGTGCTCTCTTCGATTACGAGGCTTGGGCGAGCCGGGCCTACGGCTTTGCGCCCTTCACCGAAATCTTCAATGTCACCGGGCAACCGGCCGCCAGCCTGCCGCTTTTTCCGTCGAAGGGCGGCCTGCCGATTGGCATCCAGCTTATTGGCCGCAAGAACGAGGATCACCGGCTGCTGCGCGTTTCCTTTGACCTGGAGCAGGCAACCGCATGGACGGCGCGTTACCAGGCGATCCATGCCAGACACTTTCAGGCATGAACCAGGAGGCTCCGGCGACGTAGGGGGCGTCGACGATGTTGGTTCATACCGAAATTGGGTGCTGCCCGAGCAGCGATCGCGCCGTCGGTAACAGACGCAAAACCTCCGCGGGCCTGGCGAATTCCCCTTGTACGGTCTGCTGAAGCGCCTGCCAGTCCGGGGAGGCGGCCAAGGCCGCTTCGTGCCGGGCATACGCTTCGGCGCTGGCGAAACCCGTGACGCTGATGAAGACGTTTTCGCTGGCCCGCACCGGCAGCCGCGGAAAGCTGTTTTCGGCATGTTCGGTGACGAAGACGGCCAGCGGCTGTGCGCCAAGTGCGGCAAGCACCGGAAGAGCCGCGATCTGGAAGTCCCTGGCGAAGCCGGCTTCCAGGCCCGGTCGCAGATGATGGATCTTGATGACAACAATTGTCTGCAAAGCACTGCTTGTGCTTGGTTCTTCGAGATCCGTCTGGATTGCTCGTTGCGATCCCGAGAGATCGAAGCCGGCGCCCGGCCAGGCCGGCCTCAGCAGCAGCACGTCGTCGGAATCGATCATCGTGGCGTTGGCGGCGTCGCGCCAGGCTGCCCAGACCGGTCCGTCATAGAAGGCGGTCAGAGCGTTTTTCCGCGCTTCCATGCCGTCGAAGCCGCGCAGCCAGACGAACATGTCCGGCCGGTCGAGATCGCGGAACTGGCCGATGATGGTCATTCCCGCGGTTTCCTGCCCCTCGATCAGGTGATTGTCGAAGATGCCGATCAGCGTCTCGCGCCGGCCGGGTTTCAGCGTGTATTGCCTGAGTTCGACGACGGGCGAGGCGAGCAGATCGGGATTAGGTAGGGCGTTCAAAGGCAGGTTCATCGCGCGAGCTCCAAAACAGGACAGTCATCCTGTTTTACAAAACAGACCGGTTGTCCTGTTTTGTCAATCTGCTACCGTGTGAAGATGTCAGCAGAGATATCCGCTCGCCCAAGGTCGCGGGCTCAAAAACGCACCAACGACCCCGAAGGCATGCGCAAGAAAGTGCTCGACGTCGCCGAGGAGGCGTTTCAGGCACGCGGCTATCATGCGTCCAGCATGGGCGACCTGATGGCGACGGCGGGCGTCACCGGTGGTGCGCTGCACCACCATTTCGCGACCAAGAAGGCGCTGGCGCTTGCAGTGATCGAGGAGCGGGTCGCCGCCGCGGTCGAAGAGACATGGATCGCACCGGTGCGGATGGCTCCCTCAGCGCGCGAGGGCGTGCGCTCCGTGTTCGCGGCCGTCGCGGCGGAGCTGGAGCGGCAAGGTTTCGTGCGCGGTTGCCCGCTCAACAACCTGGCGCATGAACTGTCGCTTGCCGATCCGGATTTCCGCATTGCCCTTGCCGGCATTTTTTCGGCCTGGCGCCAGGCGATCGCCGACAAGATCAGCGCCGACCAGCGGGCGGGACGGGAGCTGGGCACTGATCCGCAGCGCTTCGCAGCGCTCGCCGTCGCCAGCTATTCGGGCGCCATGTCGATGGCCAAGACCGCACAGGACGCAAGCGTGCTGCGCGACTGCCTGATGGGGTTGGAGCAGGGAGTTATGTCGTCCAAAACGGGAACGAGGCGACGTAGCAGGATACTGCACAGAGCCCTTTGACGCCGGCAGCACAGTCGCTCACTATGACCGAGGCGGGAGGCCGAACGCTTAATTCGGCAGCGGCTTGATCAACTCGTAGCCGACCACGCTTTCGGCACTGGTGCCCTCGTCATAGCGCCTGGCCACAACTGCCTGCAGATCGGGTGCGTAAAGCGCGGTGAACTCGTCCCGCGTCGCGCCGGCCTCGCTCCTGATCGTCTGCTTGACCGCAAGCACGGCGTATTTGCAATCACCCAGGCTGAACGTCTCCTTGCCCTTGACGTTGATCTCCAGCGTCTCGGTGCCCTTCGGCGGCTTGTTCGGTGCAAGACGGGCAAACACGATCTTGCTCTTGGCCCCCGCCTTCAGTGGGAACACCTTCCTGAGATCGGAAAACGGGATCATCGCCATCTGCCCTGTGCTGCTGTCGCGAAACACTTCGATCAGCCCGCCGAACAGGTACTGCGACTGCGGCGATTGCGACTGGTATTTGTTGGCAACCGCCACCATTCCGCCCGCCGCCGGACGAAATTCGCTGTGGATGCCAGGCCTTTCGAGAACGAAGCCGGCCTTGGCCGATTTGGCGTCGATGCACGCGGAGGCGTGCGCTGCGCTCGTCATCGCCAGGATCGCCATTGTCATGCCGATGGATGCAGTTTTCATGGCGTCCTCCTCTGCCCGCGCAAGTTGAATTCCGAAAGCAATGCCAGACCTGGGAGAACGTGTCGACACACTTTGCGAGCAACTGGACTGCCGGTTCGCGTCGTGCTGAATTTTAGCGCATGATGCATCGCATTTCCGCCCGACCGGTCTCCCGGCGCAGTTTCCTGATGAAGGCAGCGGCCGTTGCCGCGGCCGGCGCCGTTTCGCGCCCGGCCTTCGGCCAGACCGGGCAGCGCATTCCGCCGATCGACGCCACCTTCCTGTTTATCGCTGATGTCCATGCCTGCCGCATGGCGAACGGATTGAGTCCGCACTGCGAGCAGGAGGGCAAGACCGACGCCGCCCTGCTGCGCAATGTCGCCGCGCTCAACGGCGTCGGTGACAGGCAATGGCCAGCTGAAATCAACGGCGTCGCCACCGGTCTGCATTCGACGGGCAATATCGGCACGCCGCTCGGCCTCGTCGTTGGCGGCGACATCACCGATGATGGTGGCGGCCAGATCACCCAGCCCAGCGAAGGCACGCAGCTGCTCCAGTTCAGCCAGCGCTACCAGCAGGGCGTTGGCCCCGACCGCGTGCACATGCCGGTCTATGTCGGCCTCGGCAATCACGACCTCGACCAGAACGGCCCACGCTCGCATGTCGACTGGTACCGCCGCGAAATGCGCGACTACGTCGAGGTCAATCACCGCCCCGGCGTTTTCTTCAAGCCGCCCGCGCCGGCGACCAACTACGATCTCGAGACCGATTGCTATTCATGGGATTGGGGCGGTCTACATCTTGTCCAGACGCACCGTTTCGCCGGCGATACCGGCCATGGCGCCACCAGCAGCCTGCCATGGCTGAAGCAGGACCTGGCGACCTATGCCGGCGACGGCCGCCCAGCCATCCTGTTCCAGCATTATGGCTGGGATACTTTTTCGATCGAAAGATGGGACGCCGCCGAGAAAACCTTCGACGACAACGGCAAGGGTCCGCCGCATTGGTGGAGCGAAACCGACAGGCAGGCGCTGCTGGCCGTGCTGAAGGGCTACAACGTCGTCGGCATCTTCCATGGCCACCAGCACGCGACGCCGATGATCTATCATCGTGACGGGCTCGATTTGTTCAAGCCGAAGGCTGCCTTCATGGGCGGCTTCGCGTTGGCGCGGGTGACCGGCAGCAGCATGGATGTGGTGCTGGGCGAAGCCGCCGGAGATCATGGCGAGGTCGCCTTCACCAATGCGTACAGCAAAAGTCTGACTTTCTGACGGGCAGGAGAGGGCGCAAAAAAGGCGGCCGAGCCGCCTTTTTGCTGGTTTGCGAAGGGCTCGGCGTCAAAGCGCCTTCTTCACCTTGTGCTTCACGTCGCCGTAAGCCTTCTGCATCTTGCCGGTCGCCTTGTCGACGTCGCCTTCGGCCTCGGTGCGCCTGTTGCCGGTAGCCTTGCCGGCGGTCTGCTTGACCGAGCCCTTGGCTTGCTTGGCAACGCCGGCAACCTGATCCTTGTTCACCATCTCGCATCTCCTGATCCGTTCGCCTGGAGAAACGGTCGCGGATCGCTTAGGTTCCGGGTTCTGCCCGTCGATTGGCATAGCTTCCGGTCGCGAAGCCGACAGGATAGGGTGCACCAGGACGCCGAACAGACAGAGGCCGGAGGGACAATGGCTGAATTCACGCTCTTCATCGGCAACAAGTGTTTTTCGTCGTGGTCACTGAGGCCGTGGCTGGCGATGAAGTATCTGGAGATCCCGTTCGAGGAAGGTCTTGTGCGCCTGCGCACGCCCGAGACCGCGGCCAATCTGGCCAGGATATCGCCGACCGGCCAGGTGCCGGTGCTGAACCATCGGCTGCCGACTGGCGAGGTCCGGATCGTCTGGGAAACCCTTGCCATCCTTGAATATCTCGCCGAGCTGTTTCCCGGGAAAAAGCTCTGGCCGGCCGACATCGGCGCCCGCGCGCTGGCCCGCTCGGCGGCGACAGAGATGCATTCCGGCTTTCGCGAGGTCCGCTACGGCTGGCCGATGAATTTGCGCCGGCCAAAAGGCCACAAGCCGCTCGACGCCGAAGGTGAGGCACAACGGGCGCGCATCGAGGAGCTATGGCGCGAATGCCGCGAAAAATACGGCAAAGGCGGCCCGTTCCTGTTTGGCCATTTCAGCGCGGCCGACGCCATGTACGCGCCGGTCGTCACCCGCTTCGACACCTATGGCGGCACGCTGGCAACCGATACCCGCGCCTATGTCGACGCTGTGCTTTCGATGCCGGCGATGCGCCACTGGTATGCCGAGGCGGCGAAAGAGCCTTGGCCGGAGCCCGGCCCAGACGAATAGAGCCGAGCAACCCGCAAGCTGGTCTTCCACTTCGCCGCCCGCGGCCTATCTGAAAATCGGGCTGGGGCCTTGGAGAACTTCGCAATGACATCTGTTTCTTCCGCATTGGCCGGCAAGGTCGCGCTCGTTACCGGCGCATCGTCGGGCATTGGCGAGGCGACGGCTGCGGCTTTGGCCGCCGCCGGGGCCAAGGTGGCGATTGCCGCACGCCGGGCCGATCGCCTCGAAGCGCTGGCCGCGCGTATAGAAAGGGCCGGCGGCGCGGCGCTCCGCATCGAGGCCGATGTCACAAGCAACGATGATGTCACCGGCATGGTCGACAAGGTTGTCGACGAATGGAGCCGCCTCGACATCCTCGTCAACAATGCCGGGGTGATGCTTCTGTCGCCGGCCGCCGAGGCCGTGCTCGACGACTGGCGCCGCATGGTCGAGCTCAACCTGCTGGCGCTGATGGGGGTCACCAAGGCGGCGCTGCCGCATCTCAGGGCCGCCAAGGGTCACATCGTCAACGTCTCGTCGGTCGCGGGCCGTGTCGCCAATCCGGGGGCCAGCGGCTACGCGGCAACCAAGTTCGGCGTCGTCGGCTTTTCCGAATCGCTGCGCCGCGAAGTCTACGCCGACAAGGTTCGCGTCACCGTCATCGAGCCGGGCCTGGTGCGCACCGAGCTCGGCGACCACATCACCAATCCGGCGTTCAAGGCTGATCTGGACAAGCGGCTCGCCGCCATGGAGGCGCTGACCGCCGAGGACATCGCCGCGGCCATTCTCTACGCCGTGAGCCAGCCGCCGCACGTCAACGTCAACGAGATCGTCATCCGCCCGACCGACCAGGAACGATGACTGACATCGGATCTTTCGCTAGGCTTCAAACCCCGCCCGCAGGAAATCGCCACACTCCTCCACCAGCCGCGACGGGTCCCTCGCGAGGTAGACGCCGAAATCCGCCGTCGGCGCCGGCGGCAGGTTGAAGCGTCCGTTGAGGCTTTGGCAATCGGGCGGCAGCCCCTCCTGCAGCAGAAGCCCGATGCCAAGCCCGGCCCTTAGCGCCGAGATCAGCGTCGCAAAGGTCGACACGCGGCAGCCGATCTTCCAGCCGATCCCGGCCTCGGCGAGCGAAGCCAGCATCCTGTCCTGCCAGGAGCAGGCGCCTTCGAAGATGATCAGCGGCAGCTCGACCTCGTCGTCGATCTCGATCATGCGGCTTGCCGCCCAGACCAGCTGTCGCGACAGATGGCCTCGCGGCGCCATTGTGAAGCGCGCCGGATCGGCCATGACGATGTCGCATTTTCCTTCGCCCAGCGACTTGCTGAGATCGCTGCTGCTGGCCGATGTCAGTTCGATCTCCACGGAAGGATGCCGGCGCCGGAAGTCGGCGATGATCAACGGCAGCCGCGTTACCGCCAAATCCTCGACGATGCCCAGCCGGACACGGCCGACCAGCCTGCGGCCTTCTATCTCGCGCCTGGCATCGTCGCCGATCGCGATGGCCTTGCGGGCGAAGGCGAGCAGGATCTCGCCGGCCTCGGTCAGCGTCACGCCGCGCGGCGAGCGGTGCAGCAGCTCGGCACCCACTTCGCCCTCGAGGCGCTGAAGCTGCATGCTCACCGCCGCCTGGGTGCGGGCAAGCCGATCGGCCGCCCGGCTCACCGTCCCGGTATCGGCCACGGTGACGAAGGCGCGCAGAAGTCTGACGTCGATATCTCCGGTCATAAGAATTCCTGATAGCTGTGTCAGCACTATCAGGCTATCTGAAAGCCCGATCTGAATTCAAGGTCTGCTCGCACGAATGAAAGCAGGAGCAGCCACCTTGTCCTATAGAAGAAGATTTGAAGAGCTCGGTGTCGCCTGGCCGTCGCTCGAGCGGCCTGCTTTGCCGTTCTCGCCGACGGCTCGGGTCGCCGACATCGTCTATGTCTCCGGTCAGATCCCCGAGATCGGGCCGGATATCGCCGCAATCGGCCGGGTTGGCGCAGAGATCGATCTGGCTGCTGCGCGCAACGCCGCCCGGCTTTGCGCTGCCAACATCGTCTATTGGCTGGACAAGGAACTGGACGGCAATCTCGACCGCGTCGTGAAATTCGCCAAGCTGACCGTCTATGTGAATGCGGCGGCCGGCTTTTCGGCCTATTCGGAGGTCGGCAACGGAGCATCCGAATTTCTGCTCCATGTTTTCGGCGGGCGTGGCGAGCACGCCCGCTGCTCGCTCGGCATGGCCGGCTTGCCGGCCAATGTTCCGGTCGAAGCCGACGCTATCGTGCATGTCCGCTGATGCACCCCCAAAGCATGCCCTCGGGGCTTATCCGGGAGTGCGCAGTGAAACCAGAGGAGGCTTGGCTTGATAAGTGCAAATCTTGAGAGGCGGAAGGCGCTGGTTCTCGGCGGAGGCAAGGGCCTCGGTTTCGGCGTTGCCGAAGCGCTCGCGGCAAAAGGCGCCGAGATCATCGTGGTCGGACGAGGGAAGGCGACCCTGGATGCGGCGCAGCGCGCGATCGACGCCGCCGGCCACATCTGCTCGACCTTCAGCGCCGACCTCTCGGACAACGACAGCGTCTCCCGACTGATCCGTGCCGTCGAGGACGAGCATCAGCGGATCGACATCGTCCTGCTCAATGGCGGCGGCCCGCCGCCCTTCGCGGCCAGCGTCTTCGATGCGAGCGTCTGGGAGAAACAGTTCACCAGCATGGTGCTAAGCCAGATGCGCATCGCCATTTCGTTCCTGCCAGGCATGCGGGCGCGGCGCTGGGGACGCATCATCGCCGTTTCCTCGACTTCCGTCCGCGAACCGATCCCCGGCCTTACCGCTTCGAACGCGTTGCGTGCCTCGCTCGCCGGCTGGGCCAAGACGCTGGCCGGCGAAGTGGCGGCGGACGGCGTCACCGTCAACCTGTTGCTGCCGGGCCGTTTTGCGACGGACCGGACGAAAGAGTTCGACGCCATGGACGCAGCCGACAGGGGTGTCGACGCCGCCGTGATCGCCGCCGAGAGTCAGGCCGAAATCCCGGCAAAGCGTTATGGCACCCCCGCCGAGTTCGGCGCGGTCGCTGCATTCCTGGCCAGCGACGACGCCGCCTATGTCACCGGAGTGGCGTTGCCGGTGGATGGTGGACTCAGCCGCGGCATGCTGTGAGGGGCAGGTGATATGACGGCACGATTGCGTGCATCTCACAGGAACGCCCCTCGTGCCTTTTATCTGCGCGGGGGCGTCCTGTTTGTCGTCCGCCTTTCTCAAGATCGCTCTTTCGAGAACGGCTTTCGACATCGAAAAAATGCCCTGGCGCCGAAATGGTTCCCGGTTGGAGCAATTCCAGGACAAGCGTGAACGATTTTCCGTCCGGATTGCGAAAAAAAAAGAGCTCCAAGTGGTTTTTTGGCAGGCAATAGCCCGGCTTTTGCTGTCGGATTTGCCGGCGCGCCGGTCGCCGACGCGCGTCTCCGCGAGTGTCGCAAATCAAAAAATTGACACGGCGCGCAAAGAAGTCTATAAGAACTTTGTCGATGTTTGTTTGACCGACTTTTGTTATCCGCGTGCCAAGGCGCGCCTTTGACGAACTTCCCCATCAAAATCGAGACAAACGTTGTTGTGCATCCGCATGACGACGAACGAATATTTGCCATGGAAAGGGTTCGTTATGAGCACAGGCACAGTTAAATGGTTCAACGCCACCAAGGGTTTTGGTTTTATTCAGCCTGACGACGGTTCTGCCGACGTTTTTGTCCACATCTCAGCCGTCGAGCGCGCCGGAATGCGCGACATCGTCGAGGGCCAGAAGCTTGGCTACGAGATGGTCCGCGACAACAAGTCGGGCAAGATGTCCGCCGACCAGTTGAAGGCGGCCTAAAACGGAATTCAGCCTCACCGGTGACCACGGATGTACTGGCACCGGTGAATGGCTAATTCCAGCGCATGATCGCGGGAGGCTAAGTCCCAGCTCATGCGCATGAGAAGAACGTTTCTTTGCGCGTCTCTCGGGATGCGCGGGCGCTCTTATGGAAGGTCAGGCGGTGCCTGGCCTTTTTCATTTTTGCGCTTCGACCGCCGAAAGAGCGCTGCTCGACGGCCTGGACGTGCTAAGAGGCTGTTTCGAAATTCGCTCTGGCGAGTCATATGGTGGGTTCGAGAACCGGCGCGCAGCGGACATTTGGGTCCGTGAGCACCGGAAGCGCGGAAAACGCCATCAGATGGCCGTCAGAGTAGAATTTCCCAGCAATTTGAAACCGGCTGCCGTATTGCTTTGTGCGGGATCCTGGCCGAAAGACCAGTCTCGCCACCTTTGGGCGGCGCGCTCCGAACCGGGAGAAAGACCTTGACCGCAACTTCAAAAAAACTTCGCGACCAGGCTGAATCCATCTTCAGCAAGACGCGGACCCAGTCGATGTCGCTCGACCGGATCAATTCCGAACGGGATGCCGTCAGCCAGGCCCGCGAAGCCAAGACCGCGCGGCTGCGCGAACTGCGGCTGGAAAAGGAAGCCGATGACATGGCGGCAACGGCTGCGCTCGCGGCCTCGCCAAAACGCGCAGGCAAACGCTGATGGCCACCAAACGTGTGCCTCAAAAGGCGATCGCCGCTGATTCGACCATTGCCGATGTCGTGGCCGAACTCGACAAGCCGGTCGAATACGTCCGGCGCGTGCTCGAAAAGCTCGAGCGCTGCCGGCGTGTCCACGGCGATGCCCAGGTGCGGCTCGGCGTGCGCGGCCGCGCCGAATGCCCCAATTATCTGATCGAATACGTCCGGGAAAACGCCAAGACGCACGAGCGCGTGACCTTTCAGGACGCCGCCTACAGCGGCAGCACGCATCGCGAGCTGGCCCCCCGGCACATCGAGGAGGCCAGGAACTGGTCGCCCGAAGAAATGAACATCACGGCCGTTTCGGCGCTCATCGGCCGCCTTCGCAATCCGAACGCGCCATCATCGCGTTTCTCTGACGAGGATTGATATGGCAATCAAGTTTTCCGCCAAGGGGCAGCCGGCAGCGCCTGCTGCCGCCGTGAAGCCGGCCAAGCCGGCCGTCGCGCCAAAAACCGGCGAAGCCGCCGAAGCGGGCACCGATCTGTTCAGGTCGCCGGCCGAAGCGCCGCCGCGCAAGCCGAAGAAGAAATAGCGCCCTTGCAGCAGGATGCCGGCCGGAAATCGGCGCCAAGGCTGCTTGCCTTGGCGGTCGCAGAGGATTTTTCGTCGCCACAAGAGGGCGCCGACCCGGTTGCCTTCGATTGCCAGACCTGTGGCGCCTGCTGCGCCTACTCGTCAAGATGGCCGCGCTTTTCAACCGAGGATGACGCTCAGCTCGACCTTATCCCGCAAAAATACGTGGCTGCCGACGAAGCCGGCATGCGCTGCGACGGCGCGCGCTGTTCGGCACTGCGCGGCGAGGTCGGCAAGTCGACCGCCTGCGGAATCTATGAGATCCGTCCCGACGTCTGCCGCGCGTGCATGCCGGGCGATGACGACTGCCTGATGGCGCGCCGGGCTCACGGACTGCCGACGCTGTAATGACAGCACACGCGCTGGCGTCCCCAGTTTAAATTTCCTCAGTCGGATGATCGAAAGTCGCTGCGGTAGAGGCCGGGCGATCGTCCGGTCAACCGTTTGAATGCCTGCGAGAACGACGGCACCGATTCATATCCGACGGCGCGCCCGATCTCGCCAATATTCTGGTTCGTTTCCCGCAGAGCCTTGGCGGCAAGATTCATCCGCCATCGAGTCACATAGGACAGCGGCGGCTGTCCCACCAGTTGAGCGAAGCGACGCGCGAAGGTGGCTCGGGACTGTGCCGCGCCGCTGGCAAGGGAAGCGATGGTCCAGGGATTGCCCGGCCGCTCGTGGATCAGGCGCAAGGCCTGCGCAATGCCTTTGTCGCGCAAGGCGCCAAACCATCCCCCTGTTCCGAGTGGCTGATGTTCGATCCAGGCACGCAACAAGAAGATCAATGTGCTGTCGAGAAGGCGTGGGGCGACAATGTCGTGGCCGCCGAGATTGCCTTTCGCTTCGACCTGTAGAAGTTCCAGGGCAAGCCGCAGCGGCTCGCTGGTGTGGATCTGATTCCGGGTCAAATGAATCAGCGGAGGAAACAGCGAAACCATCGGATATGGCCCGACGCCGTCGAGTGAATATCTCGCACAAAGAAGAGTTGTCGCGCCGCTTTCGCTTTTCGGTTCCAGTCCGCTCCGATTTGCGGAAAGGACGGCGGATATCGATGCCGTCGGTGCACCCGCCGGATTGCAAAGGGCATGCCCGATACCGCTCGCGACAAGGATGACGTCTCCTTCGCCCAAGCGGATCGGCTCCTTTTCACCGGCTAGCCGCAACCAGCATTCGCCGTTCTGTATGACGTGGATGGCGGCATTCCTTGTCGGATCGACTGAAATACCCCATGGCCGATGCAGGGTCGCGCTGCCGATCATGGCGCTGCCAAATCGCAGCGAAGCAAGAACTTCGGACAAGGCGTCCATGAGAACCATCCTCCGACGATGAACCAGATGACGATATTAGACGATTGGATAAGAATCCAGGTGAATAGCGTATAGACCATCTCACAATCGCGACAGATTATGTTGGCAATGTCGGCGTGCGGACGCTTCTGTCCGCACCGGGCAGAAGCAGGCACCTGACGGAGCAAAACATGCGTGACGAACCATCAAATCCACTTCCAGCCAAGATTCATAGTTCGCTCGAGACCAACAAGATGATCGTCCTGGACTTCATCGACAACGATCTGCATTCATACTACGTCCCTTTCGTCTTCAGTTGAGAGTTTTTGCCTGGCTGGCATTTTGCCTTCGTGCGGCAGCGCG
>NZ_JAMYRN010000033.1:0-40241 GCF_040321435.1 Mesorhizobium sp. M0410 | reverse complement strand
GTCGCTCCTTCGCTCAACTGCCTCTCCAAAGAATCCTTTCTCAGCCTAAACTCAACCCCAAAATCGCCATATGCGATTCCCCTGCTCAAGGGGGGGAGAGCGCGAGCCCTCAAACATGCACCGCCCGCCCCAGCGCCTTCAGCGCCGCTTCCTGAAAACCCTCGCCCTGTGTTGGATGGGCATGGATCGTTCCGGCGATATCCTCCAGCGTCGCACCCATCTCCAGCGCTAGGCCAAAGGCCGTAGATAATTCCGACACGCCCTGGCCGACGGCCTGGATGCCCAGCACCAGATGGTTGTCGGCGCGGGCAACGACCCGCACGAATCCGTCCTCGCCCAACTTCGTCATTGCCCGGCCATTGGCGGTGAAGGGAAACTGTCCGACCTTGATCTCGCCACGCGCCTTGGCCTCTTCCGGCGACAGGCCCGCGGTGACCAGCTCCGGGTCGGTGAAGCAGACAGCCGGGATCGCTCGTCTGTCCCAGCTGCGCTTGTGGCCGGCGACGATCTCGGCGACCATTTCGCCTTGCGCCATCGCCCGGTGCGCCAGCATCGGCTCGCCAGTGACGTCGCCAATGGCAAAGATACCGCGCATCGAGCTGCGGCACTGGTCGTCGATGCGGATGAAGGAGCCGGCCATGTCGAGGTCGATCTGCTCCAACCCCCAGCCTTCGGTCACCGGCTTGCGACCGACCGTGACCAGGACCTTGTCGGCAGCGATCTTGCCGTTCTTGCCGCCATTCGTCTCGACCAGCAGCGCGTCGCGCTTGGTGGACAGCCCCTTGGCCTTGGCGTTCACGAGCACCTCGATGCCGAGTTCGGCCAGCCGCTTAACCACCGGCCGGGTCAGTTCCGCATCATATTGCGCCAGCACGCGCGGCAACGCCTCGACCACGGTCACCTTGGCCCCCAGCTTGGCAAAGGCGATGCCGAGTTCCAGACCGATATAGCCGCCGCCGACCACCGCCAGCCTCTCTGGAACTTCGCTCAGCGCCAGCACCTCGGTCGACGAAATAACCGGTCCGCCGAACGGCAGCGATAGCAACTCGACCGGCGCCGAGCCGGTCGCAATCACCACCGTTTCGGCGCGGATCACCTGGATGCCGATCTCGGTGTCGACGGCAACGGTCTTGCCGTCGCGAAACGTCGCCCAGCCATGCACCGTCTTCACGCCAGCTTTCTTCAGCAGGCCGGCAACACCGTTGTTCAGCCGGCTAACGATCCCGTCTTTCCAGGCCATGGTGGCGGCGAGATCAAGCGATGGTGCGGCGATCGCAATACCGAGCGGGCTTTTTCCACCCGCCATGTGCGAGAGCTTCTCGAACTCCTCGGCCGCGTGGATCAGCGCCTTGGACGGGATGCAGCCGACATTGAGACAGGTGCCGCCCGGTCTGCCGAACTCGACGATAACCGTATCGATGCCGAGCTGCCCGGCACGGATCGCGCAGACATAGCCGCCCGGACCGGCGCCGATGACCAGCAGCTTGCAGGAGATTTCCTTCATGGCGATAGGCTCTTGTTGGCGAAGAAAGACCCCCTCATCCGGCCGCTTCGCGGCCACCTTCTCCCCGCTGGGGAGAAGAGGCTAGCGCCGGCGCTGGCGACCTCCTCTCCCCTCGGGGAGAGGGTAGCGATGCGGAGGCCGGGTGAGGGGGCCGTTGCGACCGTTCTCATTACCTCAGTCCACAAAAATCAACGCGGGCGTCTCTAGCAGCGTCTTGATGCGCTGGATAAACACCGCAGCGTCCCAGCCGTCGACGACGCGATGGTCGAAGCTGGAGGACAGGTTCATCATCTTGCGCGGGATGAACTGGCTGCCGTCCCATACCGGCCGCACCATCATCTTGTTGACGCCGACGATCGCCACTTCCGGATGATTGATCACCGGCGTCGTCGCCACGCCACCCATGGCGCCGAGCGAAGTGATGGTGATGGTCGAGCCCGAAAGCTCGTCGCGTGTCGCCGTGCCCGACCTGGCCGCCTCGGCGAGCCTGTTAACCTCGGCGGCGCAGTCCCAGATGTCGCGCGCCTCGGCGTGCTTGACCACCGGCACCATCAGCCCCGCAGGCGTCTGCGCCGCGATGCCGATATGGACGCCGCCATGCTGGTGGACGATGCCGGCTTCGTCGTCGAACAGCGCATTGAGGTTCGGCTGGTCGGCAATGGCCTTGACCATCGCCCGCATCAGGAACGGCAGCAGCGTCAGCTTCGGCCTGTCCGCGCCCGGCCGCTTCTCCTTGTTGAGCGCGGCGCGCAAATCCTCGAGTGCGGTGACGTCGATCTCCTCGACATAGGTGATGTGCGGGATGCGCGACTTGGCCAGCGTCATCTTCTCGGCGATCTTTCGCCTGAGCCCGACTATCTTGATGTCCTCGACCGTCTCGTTGCGGGCAAGGCCAGGGGCCTTCGCGAGCTGCGGTCCGCGTGCCAGGAACGCGTCGATGTCCTCATGCCGGATGCGGCCGGCCGGGCCGCTCCCCGGGACCTGCCGAAGGTCGATGCCGGCCTCTTTCGCCCTGAGGCGGACGGCCGGCGAGGCCAGTGGTTTTTCGCCTTCCGGACGCGGCGCGCTGTTGACCTTGGACCTGGCGCCGTCATCCCCGGGCTTGTCCCGAGGATCTACCGACCTCTCGGAACTGATCGCGTCATATCCGTGTGGGACGGCAGATCCTCGGGACAAGCCCGAGGATGACGGCGCCAAATTGGGTAATGACGGCTCCAAGCCCGAGGACGGGCGAGCCCGCGCATCGTCAGGGGTACCCTCCGCCGTAACGTCTGCAAGCGTCGCGCCAACCTTGACGTTCCCCTCGCCGGCCACTTTCAACCTGACGATTGGCGCGCCGATCGCCACAGTGTCGCCGATCTCGGCGCCAAGCCAGAGGATCTCGCCATCGACGGGCGAAGGGATCTCGACCGTCGCCTTGTCGGTCATGACCGCGGCAAGCACGGCGTCCTCGCGCACGAGATCGCCGACCTTGACCTGCCATTCGACCAGCTCGGCCTCGGCGACGCCTTCGCCGACATCGGGCAGCTTGATGACATATTCGCCCATTGTCTTCCCCCCTCAGGCCTCCATCGTTTCGACGAGCGCGCGGCCTAGCCGGGCGGGACCGGGAAAATAGTCCCACTCCTGCGCATGCGGATAGGGCGTGTCCCAGCCGGTGACCCGCGCCACCGGCGCTTCCAGATGGTAGAAGCAGTTCTCCTGAACCAGCGCCGAAAGTTCGGCGCCGAAGCCGGATGTCAGCGTCGCCTCGTGCACGATCACGCAGCGCCCGGTCTTGTTGACCGAGGCGACGATCGTCTCGAGATCCAGCGGCAGCAGTGTCCTCAGATCGATGATCTCGGCATCGATGCCGGTCTCCTCGGCTGCCGCCTGGGCAACATAGACCATCGTGCCGTAGGCAAGCACGGTGACTGCCGAGCCCTGTCTGCGGATCACCGCCTTGCCGAGCGGCACCGTGTAGTGGCCATCGGCGACTTCGCCGAGCTGATGCTTCGACCATGGCGTCACCGGCCGCTCGTGATGACCGTCGAAGGGGCCGTTATACAGCCGCTTCGGCTCCAGGAAGATCACCGGGTCGGGATCCTCGATCGCTGCGATCAGCAGGCCCTTGGCGTCGTGCGGATTGGACGGAACCACGACCTTCAGGCCGGAGACATGGGTGAACAGCGCCTCCGGGCTCTGGCTGTGGGTCTGGCCGCCGAAAATGCCGCCGCCGGTCGGCATTCTCACGACGATCGGGCAGGTGAAATCGCCGTTCGAGCGGTAGCGCAGCCGCGCCGCTTCCGAGACGATCTGGTCATAGGCCGGATAAACATAGTCGGCAAACTGCACCTCGACGCAAGGCTTCAGCCCGTAGGCCGCCATGCCGATGGCCGCGCCGACAATCCCGGATTCGCTGATCGGCGCATCGAAGCAGCGGCTCTTGCCGTATTTCGCCTGCAGGCCTTGCGTGCAGCGGAAGACGCCGCCGAAGAAGCCGACATCCTCGCCGAACACGATGACGCGTTCGTCGCGCGCCATCGACACGTCCATGGCGTCGCGGATCGCCTCGATCATGGTCCGCCGCGGCATGGTCAGACCCCGGCCTGTTGGCGCTGGCGCCTGAGATGCGGCGGCATCTCGGCATAGACGCCCTCGAACATATCGCGCGCCGAAGGCTTGCCGCCGGCATGCAGCGTGCCGTGGCGCTCGGCCTCCCGCTGCGCTGAAATCACCGTGTCGAGAATTTCCGCCTCGGCCTGGGCGTGGCGTTCGTCAGACCAGACGCCGCGCTGGATGAGGTGGTTCTTCAGCCTGACGATCGGGTCGCCGAGCGGCCAGGCGTCGGACTCGGCCTTCGGCCTGTAGGCCGACGGGTCGTCGGAGCTCGAATGCGCGCCGACGCGGTAGGTGACGTATTCGACCAGCGTCGGCCCGAGATTGCTACGCGCCCGTTCCGCCGCCCATTTGGCCACCGCATGGACGGCGAGATAGTCGTTGCCGTCGACGCGCAGTGACGGGATGCCGAAGCCGAGGCCACGGGCGGCAAAAGTACCGGAGCCGCCGCGGGCGATGCCCTGGAAGGTCGAAATCGCCCATTGGTTGTTGACGACGTTAAGCACGACCGGCGCCTTGTAGGTCGAGGCGAACACCAGCGCCGAATGGAAGTCGGACTCGGCGGTCGAGCCGTCGCCGATCCAGGCGGCGGCGATCTTTGAATCATTGCTGATTGCCGAGGCCATCGCCCAGCCGACCGCCTGGATGTACTGCGTCGCCAGATTGCCGGAGATCGAGAAGAAGCCGTGCTCCTTCGACGAATACATGATCGGCAATTGCCGCCCTTTCAGCGGATCGGCCTCGTTCGAATAGATCTGGTTCATCATCGTGACCATCGGGTAACCGTCGGCGATGAGCAGGCCGGCCTGCCGATAGGTCGGAAAATTCATGTCGCCCCGCGACAGCGCCTTGCGAAAGGCGCAGCTCACTGCCTCTTCGCCGAGATGCTGCATGTAGAAAGAGGTCTTGCCCTGGCGCTGCGCCATCTGCATGCGCGCATCGAAGCTGCGCAGCGTCATCATATGGCGCAGCCCCTCCAGCAACTCGTCGTCCGAAAGCAGCCCTGCCCACGGCCCGACCGCCTCGCCAGCGCGGTTGAGCACGCGGATGATCGAGAAGGCCAGATCGCGGATGTCGCGCGGGTCGACGTCGATCTTCGGGCGCGGCACCGAGCCAGCTTTTGGAATGCTCACATTGGAGAAATCCGGCGTCCCGCCCGGCCGCACTTCCGGTTCCGGAACATGGAAGCGCAACATTCCGGCATCGGCCATGATCTCGGTCCTCCACTGTTGCCCGGCCAGGATAGTTGCACACCGCCGGACCAGTGCCAATTCGTCGGGCGCGGCTTCGGGCCAACGACCGCGCCGGCCAGCACTCGTCAAGATGAAGATATGTCCGCGAAATTTCTTGTCGATCTTCCTCCGCCATGCGCAATTTGGCGAATGGTCCGGCCTGATCTGGCGCATGAGAAGGGATTCCTGCTGGCAAGATCCCTCTGTCGAGTTCCTTCGCGCCCCCCTCTGTCCGGCAGGATAGAGGGGGGCGCTGTCCCATAGGCGTCGCGATACAATCCCGCCAACCCTCCGTTCACCCTGCGCCCGCCTCGTGCTAATCAGCGCCCATGGCACAGAAGAAAGCATACGAAGTCGATGCATGGCTCGCGAAGCCGGATCCGCGCGTCTCGATCGTGCTGCTTTACGGTCCCGATCGCGGGCTGGTTGCCGAGCGGGCAAAGGCCTTTGCCGGCAAGACCGGCCTGCCGCTTGACGATCCGTTCTCAGTGGTCAGGCTGGACGGATCGGAAGTCGACCGCGACGAGGGCCGCCTGCTCGACGAGGCCCGCACCGTGCCGATGTTTTCGGAGCGGCGCCTGCTATGGGTGCGCAATGCCGGCGCCCAGAAGGCGCTTGCCGACGACGTCAAGGCGCTGACGTCGGAGCCCGCACGGGACGCCATCATCCTTATCGAGGCCGGCGACCTGAAGAAGGGCGTCGGCCTGCGCGCCGTGGTGGAGGCGGCGGATAATGCCATGGCATTGCCTTGCTATGCCGATGAAGCCAGGGATATCGATACGGTCATCGACGACGAACTGCGCAAGGCCGGCATGTCGATGACGCTGGAGGCCCGGCAGGCGCTGCGCCGCAATCTCGGCGGCGACCGGCTGGCCTCGCGCGGCGAGATCGAAAAGCTTGTGCTTTATGCGCATGGCCAGGCCGAAATCGGCCTTGACGACGTCAAGGCGACGTCTGGCGACGTCTCAGGCCTCTCCTTCGATACGGCGGTCGACGCCCTGCTCGAAGGCAGGATCGCCGACTTCGACACCGCCTTTACCCGCCATTGCCAGTCCGGCGGCCAGCCCTTCCTGGTGCTTTCATCGGCGATGCGGCAGCTGCAGACGATCCAGGCCATGCGCGGCCAGATGGACGCCGGCGGCCGCAATGCCGCTTCGGTCGTTGCCGCGGCGCGCCCGCCGGTTTTTTTCTCCCGGCGCAAGCTGGTGGAGAAAGCCCTCGAACGGTGGAGCAGCGAAGCGCTCGGCCGCGCACTCAACCGCCTGCAGACGGCGGTCCTGCAGACACGCCGGCGGCCGGATCTGTCGATCGCGCTGGCACGACAGGCCCTGCTCGGCATTGCCGTGGAGAGCGCAAGGCTGGCGCAGCGAGCCTGATCTCCCTCCTCGAGGGGGAGATTGACGGCTTCAGCGATTTCGCCAACCGCCAATGTCTCAAAGAGAAAACGGCCGACGCAATGGCTGGCCTTTATTGACTCACTTAGTCTACTTCATTTGCCGGCTAAATATCGCGATCTTTCAGCAGCCTACCTACTCCCGCTTCAGCCTTCGGCAAAGCTCGTCAAGCTGCTCCAGCGTCCGGTAAGCGACGCTGATCACGCCGCCGCGCTGGTTGTGCTCGATCGTGACGATCATGCCGATCGTATTGGTCATCAATTTTTCCAGCGCTAGCGTGTCGGCATCCTTTTGCGGCGGCGCTGCGGGCTGGCGCTTTGCCGCCGGCGCGCCGACCGGCATCTGCGCCAGCGCCTCGGCCTGGCGCACCGAAAGCCCCTCGTCGATGATCCGCTTGGCAAGCCCGGCCGGGTCCTCGGCGGTCACCAGGGTGCGGGCGTGGCCGGCCGAGAGCGCGCCGTCGACCAGCATGTCGCGAATGACGTCGGGCAGCTTGAGCAGCCTCAGCGTATTGGCGACATGGCTGCGGCTCTTGCCGATCACCTGGCCGAGATCGGCTTGTGTATAGCCGTGGTCGTCGATCAGCTGCTGGTAGCCCAGCGCCTCTTCGACCGGGTTGAGGTCGGTGCGCTGGACGTTTTCGATGATCGCCAGTTCGAGCGCCGTGCGATCGTTGACGTCGCGTACGATGATCGGGATTTCGGTCAGCCCGGCGCGTTGCGCCGCGCGCCAACGACGCTCGCCTGCGATGATCTCGTAACGGCCCGTTTGGGTTTTCGACGGCCGCGCCACCACCGGCTGCACCACGCCATGTTCGCGGATCGACTGGGCGAGGTCGGTCAGGTCGGCGTCGCCAAAATGCCGGCGCGGGTTTTTGGGATTGGGGCTGAGGAACTCGATCGGCACCTTGCCGTCGGCCGCCAGGCCCGGCTTTTCCGGTGCCGCCGGACGATCGATTTCGCCGATCAGGGCCGCCAGTCCCCGTCCCAGTCTTTTCCTCGAAAGGTCTTCGTTCATCATCCGTCCAGATCGTTTCGGTGTCGAATCGGCTTATTGTTTAGGCAGCACGCAATTTGCGCTCGCGGCGGATGACTTCCGAAGCAAGCTGCAGATAGGCCTGGCTGCCCGAGCATTTGAGGTCGTAGAGAATCGCCGGCTTGCCATAGGACGGCGCCTCGGAAACGCGGACATTGCGCGGGATGACGGTTTCATAGACCTTGTCGCCCATATGCGCCCGCACATCCTGCACCACCTGGTTGGCGAGATTGTTGCGCCCGTCGAACATGGTCAGCACGATGCCCTGGATCGTCAGGTCGGGGTTGATCGAGCGGCGCACCTGCTCGACCGTCTCCAAAAGCTGGCTCAGGCCCTCCAGCGCGAAAAACTCGCACTGCAGCGGCACCAGCACCGAATCGGCTGCAGCCATCGAATTCAGTGTCAGCAGGTTGAGCGACGGCGGGCAGTCGATCAGCACATAGCCGAAGTTGGCCGAGCGCTCGGCCGAAGCCCGTAGCGCGTTGCGCAGCCGCAGCACCCGATCCGGCGCCGAGGCGATTTCCATCTCGATGCCGAGCAGGTCGAGCGTCGACGGGACGATCGACAGGCCAGGCACCGCCGTCGGGATCGCCGCCGCTTCGAGATCGAGTTCGCCGGTCAGCACGTCATAGGACGAGACGGTGCGGTCGCGCCGGTCGATGCCAAGCCCGGTGCTGGCATTGCCCTGCGGGTCGAGATCGACGATCAGCACCTGTTCGCCTATGGCCGCCAGCGCGGTGGCCAGATTGATGGCAGTCGTCGTCTTGCCGACGCCGCCCTTCTGGTTGGCGACGGTGATGATTCGGGGGCCGTTCTTCATCATGGGTCTATGCCAGAAATTCATGCCAGAAATTCATTTGGGGTCGCCGGTCACAAGCCAGGATGCGGTCGCAAGTCGGATACTTCAAGAATGACGCCCTGCGCGTCGGTTGCACTGGCATGTTCTACCAGATCGAAAGACCATCGTTGAGCGCTTTCTGCCACTTCGGCGCGGTAATCCCGGCCTTTGTGAAACAGGCCATGCGACCCCTTGGTCAGCCACGGCGCCGTCAGGTCGAGCAAGTCGGGCAGCGAGGCGAGCGCCCTGGCTGTGACGATTTGCGGTGCAGGAACAAGAGGATAGCTATCGTCGATGCGGCGCGCGATGACCTTGGCGGGCAGATTGAACTGTCCGACGACCGTTTGCAGGAACGATGCTTTCTTCCGGTTGCTTTCAACAAGATCGATGCTGGCGCCTTCTCGCTCGGCGAGCAAAAATGCCAGCACGAGGCCGGGAAACCCGCCGCCCGAGCCGAGATCGACCCAGCGCTTCGCCTCTGGTTTGATTCGCGCCAGCTGCGCGCTGTCGAGGATGTGGCGGCGCCAGACATCGTCCTGCGTCGATTGCGCGGCGAGATTGATCCGGCGGTTCCATTTCTGGAAGACGGCCTCGAACGCGACCAGACGATCGAATGTTTCACGTGAAACCGGGCCTGCTGCCTCTTGCAGGTTTGCCCAGGACGCAGTGCTCACGCGACCTGCTTTCGCGCAGCCGCCTCGGCATTGCGCACATGCGCGACGATGATTGCCAGCGCCGCCGGCGTCATGCCCTCCATACGCTGCGCATCGGCAATGGAGCGCGGCTGGCGTGCCAGCATCTTCTGCTTCAACTCATTGGACAGGCCGGGAACAGAGGCAAAGTCGAGCGATTCGGGAATCAGCCTGCTCTCCTCATGCCTGATCTGCGAGACGTCAGCCTGCTGGCGGTCGAGATAGACAGAATATCTGGCTTCCGTTTCAAGACGTTCGGCCGTTTTGCTGTCGATCACCGCGAAAGCCGGCTCGATCCGCGCCAGCCAGGCGATGTCGACGCCAGGATAGGCCAGCAACTCATAGGCTGAGCGGCGGACGCCGTCCCGGTTGATTTCGAGCCCATGGCGCGCCGCCTCATTGGGGGTCATGGTGGTGCCGAGGGCGAGCTGTCGCGCTTTCTCAAGGTCTTGCACGACATTGTTGAACCGCTGCATCCGCTCCGGCGAGGCGATCCCCAGTCTCATAGCCAGCGGCGTCAGCCGCTCATCGGCGTTGTCGGCTCGCAAAGACAGCCGGAACTCGGCCCGCGAGGTGAACATGCGGTACGGTTCGGTGATGCCGCGGCTGGTCAAATCGTCGACCATCACCCCGATATAGGCTTCGGTGCGGCTGAGCACGATTTCATCGCTCGCCGAGGCCTTGCGCGCCGCGTTGAGGCCGGCGAGCAGTCCTTGCGCGCCGGCCTCCTCGTAGCCGGTGGTGCCGTTGATCTGGCCGGCGAGGAAAAGCCCGCCGATCCGCTTTGTCTCCAGCGTTGGCTTGAGCTCGCGCGGGTCGACATGGTCATACTCGATGGCATAGCCCGGCTGCAGCATGGTTGCCCGCTCCAGCCCCGGAATGGTCTTCAGCATGTCGAGCTGCACGTCCTCGGGCAGCGAGGTCGAAATGCCGTTCGGATACACCGTGTCGTCGTCCAGCCCTTCCGGCTCCAGAAAGATCTGGTGGCCTTCGCGGTCGCCGAACTTGACGATCTTGTCTTCGATCGACGGGCAATAACGCGGCCCGACGCCTTCGATTGACCCCGAATACATGGCCGACCGGCCGAGATTGGCGCGAATCAGCTCATGCGTGGCGTGGGTCGTTCGGGTGATGCCGCAGTGGATCTGCGGGTTTTCGATGCGCTCGGTGAGCAGCGAGAACGGCACGGGATCTTCGTCCGCCGCCTGGCTCTCCAGCGACGCCCAATCGATCGTCCTGCCGTCCAGCCGCGGCGGCGTGCCGGTCTTCAGCCGCCCGAGCTTGAAGCCGGCGCGGCTCATCGTCGCCGAGAGGCCGACGCTCGCCTGCTCGTTCATGCGGCCGGCGACAATCTTCTTCTCGCCAATATGGATCAGCCCGCGCAAGAAAGTGCCGGTCGTCAGCACCACGGCGCCGCAGGCGAGCCGGCGTCCATCCGCCAGCAGCACCGCCGCGATGCGCCCATTGTCGATTTCAAAATCGAGAACCTCGCCCTCGACCACATCGAGACCGGCCTGCTCGCGAATCGCCGCTTGCATGGCGAGGCGATAGAGCTTTCTGTCGGCTTGCGTTCGCGGACCACGCACCGCCGGCCCTTTGCGGCGGTTGAGCAGCCGGAACTGGATGCCGGCCGCATCGGCAACGCGCCCCATCAGCCCGTCCATGGCGTCGATCTCGCGAACCAGATGGCCCTTGCCGAGGCCGCCGATCGCCGGATTGCAGGACATCACGCCGATCGTGTCGAAGCGCAGCGTCACCAGCGCCGTTCTGGCGCCAGCCCGCGCAGCGGCGCTTGCAGCCTCGCACCCAGCATGGCCGCCGCCCACCACAACCACATCGTAGCGATTGGTCATTTGTATATTCCGATTCAAATCTGCCGACACATGTGCCCACAGCCACATGCTGTCAAGAACACTGCTCGTTTCACGTGAAACAATGTAGCGGTATCAGCGCCTGGTGTTTCACGTGAGTCACGGCGTTGGTGCCTTCGGTGGCGCAGAACATCGGCGGGACGGGGAAGGAGCGCCGTCGCTCGCCTTCCGTCACGGATGCTTGCAATGTTTCACGTGAGTCATTTGCCGATACAGAACTGCGAAAAGATAACGTCCAGCATATCCTCGACATCGACCGCCCCGACGATCCGTCCAAGCCGATCCGCTGCCAGGCGCAGTTCCTCGGCCCGTAGCTCCTGCCCGCGATGACCACTGACCACTGCTGCGACCAGGAAGCGTTTCGTCTCGTTGAGCAACTCGACGTGCCGCAGCCGCGACGGCAGGATATCGCCGGCCTTGCCGATCTGCGCTGCGGCACGACGCCCGATCTCGTCCAGCAATTCGGCCAGACCCGCGCCGTCCCGCGTCGAGATGGCGAAATCATAGTGCGCCGTGGGCGAGGGTGACTTGCCCCCCAACAGGTCAATTTTTGTTCCGACCCTCAGCGCCGGCATGTCGCCCGGCCGCATACCGATCGCGACTGGCTCCGCCAGATCCTCCAGCAGCAGCAGCAGATCAGCGCTGTGCGCCTTGGTCCTGGCCTTCTCTATGCCAATCGCCTCGATCTTGCCGGGCGCCTCGCGCAGACCGGCGGTGTCGGTTACCCTGACCCGCACCCCTTCCAGGTCCAGCACCACTTCTAGCAGGTCGCGGGTCGTGCCGGGCTCGTCGGTGACGATGGCCGCTTCGCGCCGCGCCAAAGCGTTGAACAGGCTGGACTTGCCGGCATTCGGCGCGCCAAGGATCACGACTTCGAATCCGTCGCGGATGATTTCGGCGGCACGAAAGCCGGCGACATGGCGCTCGATTTCGTCGATCATGGCCTGAACATCGGACCAGACCGTATCGGCGACCGAACCCGGCACGTCGTCCTCGTCGGCAAAATCGATCTCGGCCTCGATCATCGCCCGAGCGTGGATCAGCCGTCGGCGCCAGCCCAGATAGAGTTCGCTCTGCACGCCCTGAGCGTTGTGAACGGCAAAGCGCCGCTGCGCTTCGGTCTCGGCGTTGATGAGATCGGCCAGCGCCTCGGTCTCGACCAGATCGAGCTTGCCGCTGAGAAAGGCACGGCGGGTGAATTCACCAGGCTCGGCGTGCCTGACGCCGTCGAAGGAGGCGATGGTTTCCAGCATCCTCGCCACGACGGCGCGTCCGCCATGCACATGGAACTCGGCGACGTCCTCGCCGGTGAAACTGTCGGGCCCGGCAAAGAAGACGACCAGGCCGCTGTCCAGCACCGATCCGTCGGGCGCCCGGAGCTTGCGATAGGCGGCCACGCGGTTCGGCACGGTCGATCCGGAAATCGTTTCGACAACGAATCGACTCTGCGGCCCGGAAATCCGAATCACCGCAATGCCGGCCGGCAGGCGCCCGCTCGACAGCGCTACAATGGAGTCTTTCAAAATCATTTGCCCGCTCTGCCGAAGCGCCCTAGCTATGCCTGTTCAATCCGCCTTCGAGTAGCGCCGTGACCTTGCCTGCACAAAACTTGCTTGCCGAAGAGGCCAGCCCCTATCTGCAGCAGCACAGCGGCAATCCGGTGCACTGGCGGCCATGGTCGCCCGCCGCTCTGGCCGAAGCAAAGGCGCTGCAGCGCCCGATCCTGCTCTCTGTCGGCTACGCCGCGTGCCATTGGTGCCACGTCATGGCGCATGAGAGCTTCGAGAACGACGACGTCGCCGCCGTCATGAACCGTCTCTTCGTCAATATCAAGGTCGACCGCGAGGAGCGCCCCGACATCGACCAGATCTATATGGCGGCATTGTCCTCGATGGGCGAGCAAGGCGGCTGGCCGCTGACCATGTTCCTGACCCCGGATGGCAAGCCGTTCTGGGGCGGCACTTACTTTCCGCGCGAGGCCCGCTACGGCCGGCCGGGCTTTGTCCAGGTGCTGGAGGCGGTTGACAAGGCTTGGCGGGAGAAGAAAGAAAGCGTTAACCAAAGTGCCGACGGCTTGAGCACGCATGTCGAGACGCGGCTGGCGGGCAGCCATGCCAAGGCCGTGCTCGACCGCGGCATGCTGGCAAAGTTCGCCAACGGCATTGACGGCATGATCGACAGCGAGCTGGGCGGCCTGCGCGGCGCGCCGAAATTCCCCAACGCGCCGTTCATGCAGAGCCTCTGGTTGTGCTGGCTGCGCGACGGCACCGCATCCCACCGCGACGCCGTTCTCCTCAGCCTCGAAAAGATGCTGGCCGGCGGCATCTACGACCATATTGGCGGCGGCCTCAGCCGCTACTCGACCGACGCCGAATGGCTGGTGCCGCATTTCGAAAAGATGCTCTACGACAATGCCCAGCTCATCCGCTTGTGCAACTGGGCCTATGCGTCAACCGGCAAGGAATTATTCCGGCTGCGAATCGAAGAGACGATTGCCTGGCTGTTGCGCGAAATGCGGGTCGAGGACGGTGCCTTTGCCGCCAGCCTCGATGCCGATAGCGAGGGCGAGGAGGGGTTGTTCTACACCTGGAGCAGGGATGAAATCGAGACCGTCCTTGGCTACGAATCAGCCTTGTTTTTCAAATACTTCACACTTGCCGATCCGCATGGCTGGGAAGGCAAGCCGATCATCCACCAAACCGAAGCCCAGCAAATACAAAGCGTCGTCGATCGTGACCTCCTGGTTCCGCTCAAGCAAAGGCTGCTGGCAGCGAGGGAACAGCGCGTTCGGCCCGGGCGTGACGGCAAGGCCCTGACCGACTGGAACGGCTTGACGATCGCAGCCCTTGCCGAGGCCGGACGATCGCTTGGCCGATCCGACTGGATCGAAGCGGCGGAAGCGGCCTTTGCCGCCATTGCGGGCGCCGCCCGCGACGCCCGTCTGCCGCATTCCATGCTCGGGGAGAAGAAATTGTTTCCCGCGCTGTCGAGCGACTATGCCGCCATGGCCAATGCCGCCATCTCACTGCTCGAGGCGACCGGCAATCCCGACTATATCGATCGCGCCGGGAACTTCATTGAGCAACTCGATCTCTGGCACCGGGACAGCGACAAGACCGGCTACTATCTGACCGCGTCGGACAGCGCGGATGTGCCGATCCGCATCCGCGGCGATGTCGACGAAGCCATTCCTTCCGCTACCGGCCAGATCATAGAAGCCCTGGTCCGATTGTCGTCGCTTTTGGGCGATCTCGATCTCTGGGAAAAAGCCTGGACGGTCGCCGAGCATGCGGCCGGGCGGGCTGAGCACCAGGGCTATGGCCAAGCGGGTACAGTCAATGCCTGTACCTTGGCGTTCGAGCCGTTGAAGTTGGTGATCGTGGAGAGATCTGAGAATCCAAGGCTTGTTCCGGTTGCGAATCGAAATCCGGACCCGCGCCGGGTGGACATCGTGGTGCCTGTCGGCTCGGCGACAAACCTGCCGACGCTGCCAGGCGGCGTCCTGCCACCAACCGAAAAGCCCGGCGCCTGGCTGTGCACCGGGCAGGTCTGCCTGCCGGTGATAACGGAAGCTGAGGAGCTGGAACGGATGCTGCGGCGGTGATGGACCTGGCGCTCCGTCCCTTCTCCCTTGTGGGAGAAGGTGGATTGGCGCGCAGCGCCGAGACGGATGAGGGGTGTTGGACGGAGTGCCGTCGTTGCCAAGCTGGAGCACCCGTCATCCGACCGAGCTTCGCTCGCCACCTGCTGCTCCCACACGGGAGAAGGGAAGGCCCGCAACCCTACGTATTCATCGAATCGAAGAAATCCGCATTGGTCTTGGTCTGCTTGAGCTTGTCGATCAGGAACTCGATAGCGTCGGTTGTTCCCATCGGCGCCAGGATGCGGCGCAGCACGAAGATCTTCTGCAGGTCCTGGCGCGGAACCAGAAGGTCCTCCTTGCGGGTGCCGGACTTGAGGATGTCCATGGCCGGGTAGATACGCTTGTCCGCGACCTTGCGGTCGAGCACGATTTCCGAATTGCCGGTGCCCTTGAACTCTTCGAAGATGACTTCGTCCATGCGGCTGCCGGTGTCTATCAGCGCGGTGGCGATGATGGTCAGCGAACCGCCTTCCTCGATATTGCGGGCAGCACCGAAGAAGCGCTTCGGCCGCTGCAGCGCGTTGGCGTCGACACCGCCGGTCAGCACCTTGCCGGATGACGGCACGACGGTGTTGTAGGCGCGGCCGAGGCGGGTGATCGAATCCAGCAGGATGACGACGTCGCGGCCGTGCTCGACGAGGCGCTTGGCCTTCTCGATGACCATTTCGGCAACCTGGACGTGGCGAACCGCCGGCTCGTCGAAGGTCGAGGAGACGACCTCGCCCTTCACCGAGCGCTGCATGTCGGTGACTTCCTCCGGCCGCTCGTCGATCAGAAGCACGATCAGGTAGCATTCCGGGTGGTTGGTAGTGATCGAATGGGCGATGTTCTGCAACAGCACCGTCTTGCCGGTGCGCGGCTGCGCCACGATCAGGGCGCGCTGGCCCTTGCCGAGCGGCGCCACCAGGTCGATGACGCGCGCCGAAATATCCTTGGAGGTCGGAACCTCCATCTCCATCTTCAGCCGCGAGGTCGGATAAAGCGGCGTCAGATTATCGAAATGGATCTTGTGGCGGATTTTTTCAGGGTCGTCGAAATTGATCGTGTTGACCTTGAGCAGCGCAAAATAGCGCTCGCCCTCTTTCGGGCTGCGGATCGGCCCTTCGACCGTATCGCCGGTCTTCAGTGAGAATCGCCGGATCTGCGAGGGTGAAATATAGATGTCGTCGGGACCTGGCAAATAGTTGGCGTTGGCGGAGCGCAGGAAGCCAAAACCGTCCTGCAGCACTTCGACGACGCCGTCGCCGATGATCTCGATATCCTGGGTCGCCAGTCTCTTCAGGATCGCGAACATCAGCTCCTGCTTGCGCATGACGCTGGCGTTCTCGACCTCGAGCGATTCCGCATAAGCGATCAGCTCTGGTGGTTTCTTGTTCTTGAACTCTGTGAGCTTCATTTCTTGCATCATTAGACGGACTCTGAGTAAGCTTTGGGAAAAATATCGGCGGGATGCGACAAATGCCGGGCGCGGCCGAAGCGATAAATGGGCGGCGCATGACGGGAAGGAAGACCCGTCTTTTATCGTCGGTCGGTTGAAAGAGCAAGCCGCCTTTTGCGGGCAACCGAGGACGTCAGAACGGTTTTACGATAACCAGGACGACGATGACGATCATCAGCAATGTAGGGATCTCATTGACGATCCGCCAGTGCCTTGCCGATTTTTCATTGCGGTCTTCGGCAAATTTGCGGACGGCGCCGGCGAGATAGCCATGCGCGGCCGACAGACCAACCACCGCAGCGATCTTGGCATGCAGCCAGCCGCCCTGAAAACCAAAGCCTTTCCAGGCGAGCCACAGGCCGAATGCCCAGGTAATCACCATTGCCGGATTGATGATGCCGCGCAGCAGGCGGCGCTCCATCACCTTGAAGGTCTCCGACTGGACGGAGCCTTTTTCGGCATCGGCATGATAGACCAGCAAGCGCGGCAGATAGAGGATGCCCGCCATCCAGGAGATGACGGCAATCACATGGATCGCCTTCGCCCACGGATAGAAATCATCGGGCCCGAAGAAAAACAGCAGCCCGGCCAGCACCAGGAAGATGGCGATCGCAATTGCCGCGCGGTGCATCGCCCCTCGACCGCTGTTCGCGTTGTCTGCGCCCATCATCGTCACGATGCGCTCCGCACCAGTTTCACCATCTGCTCGACATGCGCCAGCGGCGTCTCCGGCGTGATGCCGTGGCCGAGGTTGAAGATCAGTGGTCCGTCGCCCAGCGCCTTCAGGATCGCCGCTACGCCGTCGGCAAGCGCCTTGCCGCCGGCTACAAGCCTCAGCGGATCGAGATTGCCCTGCACGGCGCCGTCGCGCTGCAATTCCTTCGCCGTCGACAAGGGCACAGTCCAGTCGAGGCCCAACCCGGTCACGCCGGTCTGCTGGCGATAGCTTCGATAGTGGTCTCCCGCGCCCTTGGGAAAGCCGATGATCGGAACGTTGGGATGGACAGCATTCACTTGCCGGACGATCTCGGCCACCGGCTCGACGCAGAACAATCCGAAAGACGCTTCGTCGAGCACGCCTGACCACGAATCGAAGATCTGCACGACATCGGCGCCGGCTTCGATCTGGCGGATCAGATAGGCAGCCGAATGATCGGCGAGCACCTTCAGCAACCGAAGAAAGGCCGCCGGCTCGCGATAGGCGAACAGCCTGGCCGGCGCCTGGTCGGGCGTTCCGTGGCCGGCAATCATGTAGGTCGCCACTGTCCAGGGCGCACCGCAGAAGCCGATCAGCGTCGTTTCATCGGGCAGTCTGGCGCGCAATCGCCGCACCGTCTCGTAGACCGGCTCGAGATTCACGTGAAACGTTTCGCCGTCGAGAGCCTCGATCTCCACAGCCGTGATCGGCGTCAGCAGCGGGCCGCGTCCTTCCTCGAAGCGCACGTCGCGGCCGAGCGCATGCGGAACGACAAGGATGTCGGAAAACAGGATCGATGCATCGAAGCCGAAGCGTTCGATCGGCTGCAGCGTCACTTCAACGGCGAGATCCGGGTCGTAGCAAAGATCGAGGAAGGATCCGGCCCGCCTCCTCGTCTCCCGGTATTCCGGCAGATAGCGGCCGGCCTGGCGCATCATCCAGACCGGTGGCGGAAACGCCGTCTTGCCTCTCAACACGTCCAGCACGATCCGGTCTTGAGGCATTGAGCGCTAGCCTTTCCAGGCTTCCCTATAATTAAATATTCTATGTTTAGGAATCTTATGATTCTAAGAGTCTGTTGGTTGTGGTGGTTGTCTCCTGTCCCGCTTTGCCCTGGAAAAGACCAGCCAGCATATTGTCGCGCGCATCTCCAGCGGGATTGCAGGACTTTGTGGAAAACCGCGAATTTACGACTGGAGTCAATGCGTTGCCGCCACGCCAGGGAAATTGCCCCTGTGGATGAAGCGAAGGCAAAAAGCTCCGTCCCCGGACTTGTCCCCAACCGCGCGGAGAAGCCGACAGCAGATCGAATTGTGGACAAACCGGCATCTGATACAGTCGCTTTGCGGTGGCCGAGTTTTCCGCCCGGCTTATCCACATCGGCCCACAGCCTGGAATGTATCCTGTGAACAAACCGCAAAGCTTCTTTCATCTTCACCTGATTTCCGACGCGACCGGCGAAACGCTGCTGGCTGCCGGCCGCGCGGCTTCTGCGCAATACAAGGATGCGCGCGCCATCGAACATATCTATCCGCTCATTCGCACCGAAAAGCAGGTGACGAAGGTGTTCGAGGACATCGAAGAGGAGCCAGGCATCATCCTCTACACGGTGGTCGACCAGAAGCTTGCCCGCGGCATTGACGAACGCTGCGCGGCGATGGGCCTGCCTTGCGTCTCGGTGCTGGAACCGGTGCTGACGGTGTTCCAGTCCTATCTCGGCACGCCTGCCGGCCGACGCGTCGGTGCCCAGCATGTGCTGGACGCCGAATATTTCCGCCGCATCGACGCGCTCAACTTCACCATGGAGCATGACGATGGCCAGCTGCCGGCCAATATGGATGATGCCGACATCGTGCTCGTCGGCATCTCCCGCACCTCGAAGACGCCGACCAGCATCTATCTCGCCAATCGCGGCATCAAGACCGCCAACATCCCGATCGTGCTCGGCGTGCCGGTGCCCGAAAGCCTGGTCAATGCCACGCGGCCGCTGATCGTCGGCCTGGTCGCCACCGCCGAACGGATCTCGCAGGTCCGGCAGAACCGCATTCTCGGCACCAGCGCCTACGAACCGACCGACTATGTCGACCGTGCCGCGATCGCCGAAGAGCTCGCCTATGCCCGCCAGATATGCACGCGGCATGGCTGGCCGATGATCGACGTCAGCCGCCGTTCAATCGAGGAGACGGCGGCGGCCATCGTTGCCCTGCGCGGCAAGACGCGGTAGGGCATGTCGATATTCAGGTGATGCCGGCCTGTGAACGGCGGTTTCCTGCGCTTCCGGTACTCACGGACCCAAATGTCCGCTCCGTTCCGGTTCTCGGAACCCACCATTCTCGACGCGGCCTGGCCTGAATCTCGACACACCCTAGTGAGCGCCAGGAACGGGCGAAAAAAATGGCGGAAAAAATCATCCTTGCCTCGGGCAGCCCGTTCCGCAAGGCGCTGCTCGTCAATGCCGGCATCACTGTCGAAGCGGTTCCGGCTTCTGTCGATGAGCGCGCGCTGGAGGCGCCGCTGCAGAATAGTGGCGTGTCGCCGGAGGACGTCGCCCTGGTGCTCGCCGAAGCCAAGGCCACCGAAGTCAGCGAGCGCAGGCCCGGCGCCCTGGTGCTCGGCTGCGACCAGACGCTGTCGCTCGGCGACGAGCTGTTCCACAAGCCCGCCGACATGGAAGGGGCGCGCCGTCATCTGCTGGCGCTGTCGGGCAAGACGCATCATCTCAACAGCGCCGTCGTGCTCGCCCGTGACGGCCAGGTTCTGTGGCGGCATGTCGGCATCGCCAGTCTGACCATGCGCAAACTCGATCCGGCCTTCATCGGCCGCCATCTGGCGCGAGTCGGCGCCAAGGCGTTGTCCAGCGTCGGCGCCTACCAGATCGAAGGCGAAGGCATCCAGCTATTCGAAAAAATCGAAGGCGACTATTTTACCATTGTCGGTCTGCCACTTTTGCCGGTGCTGGCCCAGCTGCGTGAGTTCGGGGCGATCGATGGCTGAAGCCTCGAAAAAAGCCTTCGTCACCGGCCACCCGATCGCCCATTCCAGGTCTCCGAAGATCCACGGCCACTGGCTGGCGAAATACGGCATAGACGGCGTCTACGAGGCCATTGACGTTGCACCGGAGGCCTTTGCCAAATTCCTGCAGACGCTGCGGGCACAAGGCTATCGCGGCGGCAACGTCACCATCCCGCACAAGGAAGCCGCCTTCGCTTTGGCCAAGCGGCGTGACGCCGACGCCGAACAGATCGGTGCGGTCAATACGCTGTGGTTCGAGAATGGCGAATTGTGGGGCGGCAACACCGATGCCCATGGCTTTGCCGCCAATCTGGACGAATATGCACCGGGCTGGGCGGCCAACGGCCCCGCCGTGGTGCTCGGTGCCGGCGGCGCCGCTCGCGCGGTCATCCATGCGCTGAAGCAGCGCGGCATCAACGATATCCGCATCGTCAACCGGACGCTTGCAAGGGCGCAGGAACTGCGCGACCGCTTCGGTGCCGGCGTCTCGGCCTATGGCATGGTGGCGACCGGCGAATTCCTCGAAGATGCCGGCCTGCTGGTCAACACGACAGCGCTCGGCATGCATGGCAATGAAGGCCTGTCCGCGGATCCGGGCAGACTGCCGGACCGCGCCATCGTCACCGACATCGTCTACGTGCCGCTGGAGACGCCGCTGCTTGCCACCGCCAAAGCGCGCGGCCTGAGAACCGTCGATGGGCTCGGCATGCTGCTGCACCAGGCGGTGCCCGGCTTCGAACGCTGGTTCGGCATCAGGCCACAAGTCACCGCCGAACTGCGGCAAATGATTATTGCCGATATCGCGCGATAAAATGATCGTGCTCGGCCTCACCGGATCGATCGGCATGGGCAAATCGACGACGGCCAAGATGTTTGCCGAAGCCGGCGTGCCGGTCCATGATTCCGACGAGGCTGTGCATCGCCTCTATGCCGGCAAGGCCGCGCCCTTGGTCGAGGCAGCCTTTCCCGGCACCACCAGATCCGGTGCGGTCGACCGCGCGGCACTGGCGGAGCGGGTGCTCGGCGACGCCCCCGCGCTGAAACGGCTGGAAGCGATCATCCATCCGCTGGTCCGTGCCGATGCCGATACGTTCCTGGCTGAAAATCGTGCCGCCGGCGCGCCGCTTGCCGTGCTCGATATACCGCTGCTGTTCGAGACCGGCGGCGGGAACCGCGTCGACAAGGTCGTGGTCGTCACCGCGCCGCCTGAAGTTCAGCGCGCCCGCGTGCTGGCGCGGCCGGGCATGAACGAGGAGAAACTGGCGTCGATCCTGGCCAGGCAGGTTCCCGACACCGAAAAGCGCCGGCGCGCCGACTTTGTCATCGACACTGGTCAGGGCTTTGACGCCGCTCGCGCGGCCGTCAAGGCCATCATCGCCGAACTAGTCGTGGATAAGGCAGCCAGGCCTGGTTAAGAGGCTTGCAGACCCACATTACTTGTTGCCATTTTGTTCCTGGTGTGATTCGGCTAGAATGATGCCGGCACCAGTGGACTGATTCGATGCGTGAGATCATCTTCGATACGGAAACCACCGGCCTCGACACGCGCGAGGACCGCGTCATCGAGCTTGGCGGCGTCGAGTTGGTCAACCGTTTCCCGACCGGCCGAACCTTCCACAAATATATCAACCCGCAAGGCCGCCAGATCCATCACGAGGCGCAGGCCGTGCACGGCATCAGCGCCGCCGATCTCGTCGGCAAGCCGACTTTCATGGAGATCGCCGAGGAGTTTCTGGCCTTCATCGACGGCGCCAAACTGGTCGCGCACAATGCCGGCTTCGACATCGGCTTCCTCAATCTCGAATTCGGCCGGCTTGGTCATCCGGCCATCGATCCGGGACGGATCGTCGACACGCTGGCGCTGGCGCGCCGCAAGCATCCGATGGGCCCCAATTCGCTCGACGCGCTCTGCCGCCGCTACGGCATCGACAACGGCCGCCGCACCAAGCACGGCGCGCTGCTCGATTCGGAATTGCTGGCCGAGGTCTATATCGAGCTCATCGGCGGCAAGCAGGCAAGCCTTATCCTCGACAGCATCCTGACTCCGGCGGGCGGCAGGCAGAATGTCGAAGACATCGATATTTCGATCGGCGTCAGGCCGATCGCCTTGCCGTCGCGCCTGACCGACGCCGAGCGCACCGCGCACGCGGGCATGGTTGGCACATTGGGCGAAAAGGCGCTCTGGCTGCGCGTCGCCCAGGAAGCGAGTTCCGCGGCATAGTTGGGGCCGATCGGCAGCGAACGTCGATAGTTCTGTTCAGTGGCAAATCGCAAAGTTTCGAGATTAGCTGAAACACCCTCCTTCGTGATCCCAGGGCGGAGCAAGGAGCGCAGCGACGCGGCGCAGACCCTAGGATGACGAAGGCATAGTGGCTAAGGCCAATCGCAGATGTCGCAGATTGGCAGTTGTCTTCCAGACATAGCGGATTGTGGCTGATGGGAACCATCGACGCTTGCGTCCGATCGGCCTTCAGCCTGTCGGGCGGGACATCGTTATAAAAAACCCGGCGCAAGGCCGGGTTTGTCAAACACTGGCGAGACAGCCGCGCTCAGCTCACCTTGACCTTGGCGGCAGCCTGGTCCTCTGCCAGCTTCTGCTGGAACATCTGCGCGAAATCGATCGGGTCCAGCATCAGCGGGGGGAAGCCGCCGTTGCGTGTTGCCTCGGCAATGATCTGCCGCGCGAACGGGAACAGCAGCCGCGGGCATTCGATGAACAGGATCGGCAGCATGTGCTCCTGCGGGAAGCCGCTGATGGCGAAGACGCCGCCATAGACCAGTTCGACATTGAACAGCACTTCCTGGTCGAACGACGCTTTGGCGTTCAGCGTCAAATTGACGTCGAACTGCTTGTCCGAAAGCGGATTGGCGTTGACGTTGACGTTGATGGCGATGCCGGGTGCCTTGTCGCGACCGCGCAGCGAGTTCGGTGCACCGGGGCTTTCGAAGGACAGGTCCTTCACATATTGCGCAAGCACGTTGAGCGAAGGCTGCGCCGCATTTCCATTACCGTTGGCTGCGCCGGTCGGCGCGTCGTCGTTGCTGGCCATAAGCTGTGGTCCTTTTGCCTGGGCAGCGTTGCTGACCGGATTGAAATTCGGGCGTTCGCTATCATGGCCGGCCCGACAAGACAAGTTTGCAAAAGACGCTGGTTGCTTTGCGGCTACTCGTCCTTGAGGCGGCGCCAGGGAGAATCCGGTCCGCGCGTATGGTCGTCGGCACGCGAATAGTCGCCGTCGTCGAGATCGATGATCTTGCCGCGTTGCCTTGCCCGCAAACCACTGCTGAAATCGGTGGCCAGCACGATGCGGCCTTTCAGCATCCGCCAGGCAAGATCGCGCACTGGCGGCAGGAACAGCAGAATGCCGAAAATATCCGAGATGAAGCCGGGGATAATCAAAAGGATCGCGGCCAGCACGATCATGGCGCCATGCGCAAGCTGGCCGCTCGGATCACGCCCGGCGTCCATTTCGGCACGTACCCTGGCCATGACGCCAAAACCCTGGTGTCGAAGGAGCAAGGCGCCGGCGACGCTCGAGGCCAGCACCAGCCCGACCGTCGCCAGCGCGCCGATCTGGCGGCCGACAATGACGAAACCGGCTATCTCCAGCAGCGGAAG
Organism: Mesorhizobium sp. M0410; assembly: GCF_040321435.1. NCBI lineage: Bacteria > Pseudomonadati > Pseudomonadota > Alphaproteobacteria > Hyphomicrobiales > Phyllobacteriaceae > Mesorhizobium > Mesorhizobium sp. M0410. The sequence goes on along the minus strand of NZ_JAMYRN010000033.1, from coordinate 16,668 downwards.
CGCGAGAATGAACAGGGGAAACAGCGAGATACGCAAATCTTGACCGATCGTTTCGATGTTTTGCCGGCCGGCGAGCAATCGCCGCTGGCACCAGAGCTGTTAGATAGGTATGGCTGCCTTTGATTTGAATGATTGCGCCATGCGTTCTATATGCTTTGGATACCGAACGCTATGTGATCGCGGCCCCTGCTTGGCCGCTGGTCCGGCCAAAGCAGGGATTGATTGGCGCAAGATATGGGCTTCTTCGACTTCGGCACGATTTTCTTTCTGATTGCGGCGGTGGTGATCTTCTTCCAGCTGCGCAACGTGCTTGGCCGACGCACGGGCAACGAGCGCCCGCCCTTCGATCCATATACGGCAGCGCGCAAAAACGACAAGGATGCCGCCCAGAAACCCGAGAACGTGGTTTCGCTGCCGCGCAAGCGCCTGACAGGAGAGCCGGCGGCCGACACCTATGCGGCGATCGATGCCTTTGCCAAGCCCGACACCGATCTCAACCGGGGCCTGCGGGCGATCAAGGACAATGATCCGACGTTCGACCCGAAGACCTTCGTCGACGGCGCAAAGATGGCTTATGAGATGATCGTCATGGCCTACGCGGATGGCGACCGCAAAACCTTGAAGAACCTTTTGTCGCGCGAGGTCTATGACGGCTTCGTCGCGGCCATCGGCGACCGTGAGGCGAAAGCCGAAAAGATCCAGTCCTCCTTCGTCGGCATCGACAAGGCCGACATCGTTTCGGCCGAGATGAAGGGCAGCGAGGCGCACATCACGCTGCGCATTGTCAGCGAGCTGATTTCGGCGACCCGCGACAAGGCCGGCGCTGTCATCGACGGCGATCCCGAGACCGTCGCCGAGGTCAAGGATGTCTGGACCTTCGCCCGCGACACGCGCTCGCGCGATCCGAACTGGAAGCTCGTCGCCACCGAAGAAGAAGACTGAACTGGACGGCGGCGGAGGCTGTCGTGTCGCTTTCTCGAGCCTTCAGCGAAAAATCCTTTGGCCAATTGCCGGGCTGGGGCGAGGACGACCATCTCCCTGCCTTTGACGCCTTTCGCCGCTCGGCCTTTCATATCCTGACCAAACCCTACCGCTCCGGCGCGCTCGGCGTCGACTACAATGGCTTTGCCGATGCCTATGCCGAAGCGCGTACCGTTTCGTCGGCGAATCGGTTGCAGGCCCGAAGCTTTTTCGAGCGCCATTTCGTTCCGACCCGTATCGATGCCGAAGATGGTGGTCCCGGCCTGGTAACCGGCTTTTATGAGCCGGAGGTCGAAGCCTCGCCGGTGCGCACGGAACGATTTTCGGTACCGTTGCTGGCGCGCCCTGCCGACCTGGTCGACATCGACGACGGCAATCGTCCTTCCGGCTTGGATCCTTATCTCGCCTTCGCTCGTGCGGCGCCGAACGGCCCGGTCGAATATTTCGACCGCGGCGAGATCGAACGCGGCGCGCTTGCCGGAAAAGGGCTGGAAATCGCCTGGCTCGCCGACAAGGTCGACGCCTTCTTCATTCACGTGCAGGGCGCGGCACGGCTCAACATGACCGATGGCAGGCTTCGCCGCATCACCTATGCCGCCAAATCCGGCCAGCGCTTTACCGGACCGGGCAAGATCCTGAGCGAGCAAGGCGAGATCCCGCTGGAGAAGGTGACGATGCAGTCGATCCGTGCCTGGTTCAAGGCGCATCCGGAGCGCGTCGACGAGACCCTGTGGCGCAACCGCTCCTATATCTTCTTCCGCGAGATGGGCGTCGACGACCGGGAGCTCGGCCCGATTGCTGCCGCCAAGGTGCCGCTGACACCCGGCCGCTCGATCGCCGTCGACCGGCTGCTGCACACGTTCGGCACGCCCTTCCATATCGACGCGCCGTCCCTGACCGCCTTCGACGGAAAACCGTTCCGGCGGTTGATGATCGCGCAGGACACCGGTTCGGCGATCACCGGCCCGGCCCGCGGTGATTTGTTTGCCGGGTCGGGCGAAGCGGCCGGCGAGATCGCCGGCGTTATCCGCAACGCCGCCGATTTTTATGCGCTGATCCCCCGGTCGCTGGTTTAGAGGAGCAGGCCGATGACCCGGCGCATCGACAGGCTGAGCGAGGACGACCGGGTGCTGTGGAACCTGGTGGCGCGCACGGCAAAACCGCTGAAGGGCAGAACCGCCGTCGAAATTCCACACGTTGGGCCGGAGATCGACGAGACCAGGCAGGCGCCGCCCCCGGAACAGGTCGCGGGCAATCCTGCCGCGGCCGCAAAGCCGAAGGCGCAGCATGTCTCCCATGCACTCGACGAACCGACGCTGGACAAGCTGTCGAACGGCCGGCTGCCGATCGAGGGCCGCGTCGACCTGCATGGCCTGACCCAGGACCAAGCCTATTCACTGCTGTTTTCCTTCCTGTGCCGGGCGCATGCCGGCGGCATCCGCTACGTCCTGGTGATCACCGGCAAGGGCTCTTCGTCGGGCGGTGATGGCGTCTTGCGGCGCGCCGTGCCGTCATGGCTGTCGACACCCGCCTTCCGGCCCCTCGTCTCCAGCCACGACCATGCCGCCCGCAAACATGGCGGCTCGGGTGCGCTCTATGTCCGCTTGCGGCGGGCACGCTCATGAGGGCATGCCGATGAGGGACGCACCTATGAGGATGCATCCATGAAGGTGCGCTTGTGACCCCGTTCGGCGAAAAGCTTCGCGTGCTGCGAAACGAGCGCGGCGTCAGCCAGAAGGACATGGCCAAGGCGATCGGCGTCAGCGCAGCCTATCTCTCGGCGCTGGAACACGGCCGCCGCGGTGCGCCGAGCTGGACGCTGATCCAGAAGATCATCGGCTATTTCAACATCATTTGGGACGACGCCGAGGAACTGGCGCGGCTGGCCGAAACCTCGCATCCGCGCGTCAAGCTCGACACGTCGGGCCTTAGCCCGGCGGCGACCGAACTTGCCAATCTCCTGGCCGACAATATTGAAAAGCTCGACGAAGCCGAGCTTCGCCGCATCACTGCGTCGATCCGCGCCGCGCTGGCACGGCCGAAATGAGTTGCCTTGTTACTGGACCGAGCCGACCAGAACCTGCTGGCCGCCGCGGATGGAGACCCACCGGCCGGTATTGTCGATCGCCTGCCGCTTGAGGAAACGATAGCCGGTCTGGTCCCAGGAACGGACCTGGTCGGTCAGATTGTCAAGGATGTAGTCGCCCTTGTCGGTGCGCACCGTCAGCACCGCGTGGCCTTCGCCATCCGGCTTGCGCACGACGGTCATCAGCAGATCGGCAAACGAGACGCCCAGCCGGTTCAGCTCACGGCGCTTTTCCAGGACATAGTCCTCGCAATCGCCAACGCCCTTGTCGGGATAGGCCCAGACCTCATCCTTGCCGTAGATGTCGAAGTCGCTCTCCGGCTTGACGGCGGCGTTGACCTTTGCCGTGACGCTGAGCAGCTTGCGCCACAGCGAGCCGGTCAGGCTGGCGGGCGACAGATCCTTCGGGCGGATCGAGCATTCGGAGGCGTAGCTCTTGCAGAAATCATAATGGCCGATCGGCTGTGAGGTCGGGCCACCTGTTATCATCGGGCCGGCCGCCGAGGCCGAACTGGCCCAACCTGCCGCCACAGTAAGTCCGGCCAGCGCGCACAGGCGCAGCGTTCTCGCCATTGGTGAGGAAATCATTGTCCCCGCTTGTCCCTTGTTATTAACGAAACGTTAAGGGGTATTTACAGTCCGTGTCAATTATGAGGATGGATTGATTTTGCGGCATGGTTACCCGCGTGGCGCCAACGCGACTATTGTGCAACAGGTCGACCCGCCGCACGGCCGCGCCAACCGATGATTTTGGCATAGACCGACCTGATGCGGATTGACGGGCATCATCACTGGTCGCCTATTTCTTGCCGGTCCTGACCAGCTTGGGCTTCACCGCAACACGGTTCTGACGGCCGTAGCTGGTGATGAAGTCGACGATGCGCGGCACGATTTCGGAACGGAAGCGCGAGCCGTTGAACACACCATAATGGCCGACCGCAGGCTGCATGTAATGGGCGTGCCTGTCGGCCGGGATGTTGATGCACAGGTCGTGCGCGGCCTTGGTCTGGCCGAGTCCGGAGATGTCGTCGTTCTCGCCCTCGACCGTGAACAGGGCGACATTGCGGATCGCCGAAGGGTCGACCGCGATACCGCGATGCGTCATTTTGCCCTTGGGCAGGGCCTGGCGGACAAACACGGTGTCGACGGTCTGCAGGTAGAATTCCGCCGTCAGATCCATCACCGCCAGATATTCGTCGTAGAACTCGCGGTGCTTCTCGGCATTGTCACCGTCATGCTTCACCAGATGCATGAAGAAGTCCTTGTGGGCGGTGATGTGGCGGTCGAGGTTCATGCTCATGAAACCCGAAAGCTGCAGGAAGCCGGGATAGACCTCGCGGCCGAAGCCCGGCACCGGCCAGGGCGCGCGCATGATGACATTGTCGCGGAACCAGTCGATCCCCTTTTCCTGCGCCAGCAGATTGACCGCTGTCGGATTGCGGCGCGTGTCGATCGGCCCGCCCATCAGCGTCATCGTCGAGGGCACGAACGGATCACCCTTGGCTTCCATCAGTGCCGCCGCCGCCAGCACCGGCACCGAAGGCTGGCACACCGCCATCACATGGGTGTCGGGGCCTAGCGCATGCAGCATGTCGACGATGTAGTCGATATAGTCGTCAAGATCGAAGCTGCCGTCGGCCAGCGGCACCATGCGGGCGTCGACCCAGTCGGTGATATGCACGTCGGCATAGGGCAGCATCGCCTCCACCGTGCCGCGCAGCAGCGTCGCGTAGTGGCCCGACATCGGCGCGACGATCAACAGCTTCGGATCCGGCCGGCGCCCTGCAGGAACCGCCCGCTCGAAACGAACCAGGTTGCAGAACGGCCGCGACCAGACGGTGCGTTCGCTGACCTCGACGTTTTTCCAGTCGACCACGGTCTTGGTCAGGCCGAATTGCGGCTTGCCGTAGCGGCGCGTCGTGCGCTCGAACAGTTCGGCCGTTGCCGCAACCGAGCGGCCCCAGGACGTGTGTGAGACCGGATTGAGCGGATTGGAGTAGAACAGGCGCACCGCATCGGCATAGAGGCGCGCCGGCTGCAAGGCGGCGTGGTTCAGTTCGTAGAGCTGGTAGAACATCGAGAACCCCGCTGCCGACTGCGATTGAAGGGCCGACGAGCAGCGCCGAGCCTTGAATGCTTTGCGGGGAAGTTAGCAACAATCTGCTGCGATGCAATACGTCAATCTGCGTGATTTATGCTCGTTCTTTCGTCCAAGGCATTGAGAATCCGCCTGGAAGGGCAACAGCCGGCTCAATGTGCACCTGCGAAGGCCAGGCAAGGGCACGGCTATTGGGACAATCGTTGGAGGCGGCGTCCGGCCGTGGCGGCCGGACCGTTAGACCCGTGCCATGCAGACAGCGGTATGGCCCGAACTGATGAAGCCGAGCTGACTGGCTGCGCCCTTCGACAGATCGAGCATCCGGCCCCTGATAAAGGGGCCGCGGTCGTTGATGCGCACGACGACGCTGCGGCCATTGTTGCGATTGGTCACCTTCAGCTTGGTGCCGAACGGCAGGCTGCGATGCGCGGCGGTCAGCGCCGACGGGTTCATGCGCTCGCCGGAAGCGGTTCTGGAATGCAGTGAGTACCAGGAGGCACGACCGCACTGAGCGGCGGCGTTGGTGGCGGATGCGCCGACCGTCAGGCCGGCCGCGATCGTGGCCGCGACGAGCGCGGCCTGATAGCTTTTCTTCATGCTTGGGGTTAGCTCCGTTGACAGACCCAAGCCGTTAGGTGCCGAACAAGGCAGCAAATGCGGCAATGATCTGTCGGTTCCATGGCAATGTTACACGTTTGGAGTCGGCGCGAAACAATTTGTCAGAGACTTTCTGCAGCGAGGCGCAGCTTCTTTGATGATGTCTGCGCCGATCTCCGGGCGTCTTGCACAAGATCAGAGATTAGCATCCAAGTAGAAGTTGGTGTAATCGAGCAGCGTCTTCTCGCTGTTTCATTCCGGCCGGAACGCGGTTTATGATCGACTTGGAACGGAGTTCTAGCGATGAGATTGATCAAAAATCTGCTGGCCTTGATTGTGCTCGCCATCGGCGTGCTGTGGACGTTGCAAGGCATCGGCGTTATCGGCGGCAGCTTCATGACCGGCCAGTCGCAATGGCTCTATGTCGGCATCGTCACCGCGCTGGTCGGCCTGGCCGGCCTGGCCTGGGCGAACCGTTCGCGCGTTTGAACGGGCGTCCATGCTCAAGCTCCCTTGAGAGCAGCGCACAGCGGACCCTGGCGGCCGGTCACCGCGACCAGTACTGCCAGCCCCAGTAGAAACTTTCGTCGCGCGGCGGTAAGCGGTTGCGCTCCGCGTCCAGATGCACCGGCGTTTTGCGTTCGCCGTCAGGCGGCTGTTTGTCCCCGGCCTTGATCAGGCGGAGCCAATGGCCGAAATGCGCGAACAATACAGCGATGGAATGGGGCATTGTCGGTCATTCCCGCCCTGCCCACGGGACGAGCACCCGCTCGATCCTGCGGATGATGAATTCGAGCACGAAGGCAATGGCCGCGATCACCAGTATGCCCATCACCACCACGTCGGTGACGAGGAACTGGGCAGCGGACTGGATCATGAAACCGAGCCCGCGCGTCGCGGCCACCAGCTCGGCGGCGACCAGCGTCGACCAACCGGCGCCAAGCGCGATGCGCAGACCGGTCAGGATCGAGGGCAGCGCGCTGGGCAGGGTGACGTGCCTGATCACTTGGCGCTGCGTGGCGCCAAGCGAGCGCGCTGCATTGATGCGTTCCTGCGAGACGCCGCGAACACCCGATGCCGTCGACAGCGCAACCGGCGCCAGCATGGCAATGGCAATCACCAGGATCTTGGACGGCTCGCCAATGCCGAACCAGATAATGATCAGCGGCAGATAGGCCAGCGGCGGGATCGGCCGCAGGAATTCGAGCAGCGGATCGAAGATGCCGCGCCCGATCGTGCTGATGCCGATAGCCAGCCCGATGGGAACGCCGATGACAAGGGCCACGATCAGCGCTGCAAACACCCGCCACAGACTGGCGGCGATATGCTGGAGCAGCGTCGCGTCGACAAAGCCGTCACCGGCGACGACGACAAATTTGTTCCAGACTGCCACAGGCGACGGCAGGAAAACCGGCGACACCAATTGCAGGCGGGCCGATGCCGTCCACACCGCCACCACCATCAGAATGGTGATCGCGCTGACCACGCGGGCCGAAACGCGGCTGCGTCTCGGCCGCGGCCGCGACCATGGCACCGACAGCGCGTCGGCTCCGTCGTCGACTTTGGAGCGCTGCGGCCGCGCGGTATAGGAGGTAACGGTCATGCTGCCTCCCCTTCGAAGATCGCGTCGGTCAGCTCGCCGCGCGCCGCGGCGAAGGCGGGATCGGCCTTGATGCTACGAATGGCCTCGCCGGCTGCATAGCGCCGGCTGAAACCGGCCTCGAAACTCCGCACCACCCGGCCAGGGCCGGGAGCGAGCACAATGATGCGAGTGGCGAGCACCAGCGCTTCGTCGATGCCGTGCGTGACCATCAGCACGCCGACCTGGCTTGCCGTCCACAGATGGAGCAGCGTTGTCTGCATGCGTTCCCGTGTCAGCGCATCGAGTGCGCCCAGCGGTTCGTCGAGCAGCAGGAATTGCGGCTCGGCTGCCAGCGCCCTGGCCAGGCCGACGCGCTGGCGCATGCCGCCGGAAAGCTCCCAGATGCGCTTGTCGCCGTCGCCGTCGAGCTTCACCAGCGCCAGAAGGTCGTCGGCAGTCCGCGCCCGTTCGGCGGCCCTGACACCGCGCAGCCTGAGAGCAAAGGCGACATTTTCCCGCGCGGTCAGCCACGGAAACAATGCGTCGTTCTGGAACACGACGGCGCGGTCCGAGCCTGGCGCCGTGATCGGCCTGCCGCCAATCGTGGCGCGTCCGCGCACAGGCTCGACCAGGCCCGCGGCGACGTTGAGCAACGAGGTCTTGCCGCAGCCGGAACGGCCGACCAGGACAACGAAGTCGTCCTTAGCGATGTCAATCGACACGCGTTCGACGGCCGGCGCCGGCTGGCCGTCATAGTGAACCGAGACTTGGTCGAGCACGAGATGCGTCATGTGGGGTCGCCGATATTCTGAACCTGCCTGCCCCGAAGCCGTTCCTCGTCAGCGGCTCCGGGGCAGGCAACGCGCGTCAGGGAAGGGAGGACGCGCGGTATTGAGCCGCCGCTAATTCGAGGCCAGCGCCTCGCCGACATATTTCGACGACACGTATTTCGAATAATCCGGCAACACGGCGTCGATCTTGCCCTGCTCCTTGAGGAAGGCCGATGTCGCCTCGACCGCCTTGACAGTGCCGCCACCGAGGAACTTTTCCGAGGCTTGCTCCTCGAGCGTCGGGAAGACATAGCCCCTCAGCAGTTGCGGCACGTCTTCGAGCTTGGCCCCGGTGATCCTGGCGATCTTGGCCGCTTGCGGCGAGGACACCGACCATTGATCCGGCTTGGCCAGGAAGTCGGCATAGGCAGCGCCCGTTACTTTGACGAAGTCGCGCACCGCTTCCGGGTTCCTTTCGGCGAAGTCGGTGCGCACGATCCAGGCGTCGAAGGTTGGCGCGCCCCAGGCGGCGACCTGCGAGGAATCCAGCACGACCTTGCCCGTCGTCTTGATCTGGCCGAGTGCCGGATCCCAGACATAGGCGGCGTCGATGTCGCCGCGCGCCCATGCCGCCGCGATCTCCGGTGGCCGCAGATTGAGAATATCGACCGACTTCGGGTCGATACCCTCATGCTTCAGCGCGGCAAGCAGGCTGTAATGCGTCGTCGAAACGAAGGGCACCGCCACCTTCTTGCCGGCAAGGTCGGCGGCCTTCTCGATGCCGGCGCCGTTGCGGGCGACAAGGGCCTCGGATTCGCCGATCAGCCCGACAATGAAGATTGTCTGGATGGGAAGCTCGCGGCTCGCCGCCGCCGCCAGCGGGCTCGAGCCGACATAACCGATGTCGACCGAACCGGAAGCGATGGCGGCGATCACGTCGGCGCCGGAATCGAATTTCCGCCAGTCGATTGCCGCCTTGGTCGCGCTCTCATAGGCGCCGTCGGCCTGCGGCACCTTCGAGGGTTCGACGACTGTCTGGTAGCCGATAGTGATCTTGAGGTCCTGCGCATCGGCTGGGCCGAGAAAGACGGCACCTGCCAGAGCCGCCGAGGACAAGAGAACGATACGTCGCGAAATGGTGGACATGAAAGGCTCCTTGGAAACGAGAAAAACCCGGATTGCGTTTCATAGTCATCTAACTCTATCGTTCTTGTAGAGTTAAATCCTTCCAATCGGCTCGGCCTTGTTAGAAAAAGTCGTCTGGCTAGGGCAGTTGCCCATTCGCACGCTTCTGGGTGATGGCCTGGGTGAAAACCATCGTCCTTGCCCGGGAACCCCTTCCACGCCGTCCATGCCCACAACAAGGATTTTCCCGTTTTCGCCCTGCATCGGCAAACCCGTGCTGTGAATAGGCAAGAAATTGGAAACAAGTTCCCTGTGTTCGCGGTTAAGTCTAGTATCCTTATCGACATTGAAGGATTGGAGAGGACGATGATTGACGCTACCCTCCTTATTGCCGTGCGCGGCATGCTTTGGCCTTCAAATTCAGGGGCAGAAGCTGCCGTCGGTATTCTCGCCGATCGGGACATTCCTGCCACCGGCCAGTTTGCCGGTGTGCCATTCGCGGCGGCTCCTGTGCTCGCAAGGGCACAAGCCCCGGCCAAAATGGCCATTGCGGCTTGAAAACGAAGCAAAATCAACGTTTCTGAGCTTGTATATCATGTCGCTAGAATTTATCTGTAGTGACAGCTTGGACGCGGCGGGGAGGCACGCCAGGCGTTTCGCAACCGGTGGCCTTGCGCCATCGCATGACAGAGAAACGTTCGGGTTATGCTCACGAAAAAAGGTAAATATGGCCTCAAGGCGCTCGTCCATCTGGCGCGCCTGCCGGTTGGACAGCTCGCCTTCGTCAACGACATCGCCACAGGAAACAATATTCCGAAGAAGTTCCTTGATGCCATTCTTGGCGAATTGCGCAATGCCGGGTTCGTCCAGAGCCGCAAGGGCAAGGACGGCGGCTATCGGCTGGCGCGCCCGGCGGACGAGATCAAGGTCGGCCACGTCGTGCGCGTGCTCGACGGACCGCTTGCCCCCATTCCTTGCGCCAGCCGCACCCAGTATCAGCGCTGCGAAGACTGCAACGAGGCGACATGCCAAGTCCGACACCTGATGCTGGAGGTCCGGCAAGCCATCGCCGAGGTGCTGGATCAGCGCAGCCTCGCCGAAATGCGCGACATCGTCGGCGACGAAGACTTTTCGGCGGCGTTGAAAATCCAGGCCTGAACCAATCTCTCCTGAGCCGGCGACGATCGCCAGCACAGCTGGTGTGCGTATGACCGGGCGCGCTACGCCAAATTCGATCATCATTGTCGGTGGCGGCGCCAGCGGCGTCGTGCTTGCGGCGCATCTGCTGAAGTCGCCCAATCCCGATCTCCGCGTCAGCCTGATCGAAAAACGCCCGCATTTTGGGCAAGGCATGGCCTATTCAACGCTGCTGTCGGCGCATGTGCTGAATGTCAGCGCGTCGGGCATGAGCGCCTATGCCGACGATCCCGGCAATTTCTCGCGCTGGCTGCTTGAACGCGGCATAGCGACGCCGGAACAGGCGCCAGTCTATGCGCCGCGCAGCGTCTACGCCCGCTATCTCAAGGAGCTGCTCGACGAGCTCGAGGCGCGTGAGCAGCAGACGGGCCGGCTGCGCCTGATCCGCGAGGAGAGCCTGTCGATCTCGCCGACCGCCTCCGGCGTTGAGGTGGCGCTGGCCAACGGCACCAGCGTGGTCGCGCATCTTGCCGTGCTCGCCACCGGGCATGACGAAGAGCCGGGGGCGGGGCAGGGGCATGCGATCAGGATGGGATCCGAGGCGGACACTGCGCTCGACCCCGAAGCCCAAATCCTGGTGCTGGGCACCGGCTTGAGCATGGTCGATGCCTTCCTGTCGCTCGAGCAGCGCGGCCACCGCGGCGCGATCGTAGCGGTGTCGCGGCGCGGCCTGCTGCCTTCGCCGCATCGCAAGGGCAATCCGATCAAGCTCGACGTCGCCGACATTCCGCTCGGCACCCAGCTTTCCTATTTCGTCGGCTGGTTCCGCGACCTGATCCGGGAAAACCAGAAGGCCGGTATCGACTGGCGCGACGTCGTCGACGGTCTGAGACCCTTCAACCAGAAGATCTGGCAGAACTGGCCGTCCTCGGCCAAGCGCCGCTTCGTCGAGCACACCAAGGCCTGGTGGGATATCCACCGCCATCGCATGGCGCCGGAAGTCTACACCCGCGTTGCCGAGGCGGTGCAAGCGGGCCGCATCCGCCTTGTCGCCGGGCGCGTCGTCGAGATCGCCGCCGGCGACGGCTTCAGCGTACAGGTCCAGTCGCGCCATACGCAGCAGCTCGAAAGGTTCGACGTCACCCGCATCTATGATTGCACCGGCATCGCCAGGGACATCTCGACCACCTCGAACAGCGTGGTGCGGTCACTGGTCGAGCGTGGACTGGCACGGCCGGATCCGCTGCGCCTCGGCCTCGACGTGACCGCGAACTGCGAGGTCATCGCCGGCGACGGCACGGTATCCGCCAAGATCCTCGCCGTCGGGCCACTGACGCGCGGCACCTTCTTCGAAATCGACGCCATTCCCGATATTCGTGTGCAGTGCGCGCGGCTGAGCAAGCGCTTACTCGGATGAGGCTCCCTTCGTCTTGACGCAATTCGGATGCAAGACCGCCGCCGTCGGGTGAAAAGACCTCGACGGCATAGCCGCGTTCGCTGAAGGCGAACCAGGGGTGCGGGAGCTCGCTCCACCAGAGCCGACCAGCCAGCCCGTCGTGGTCGATACAGCCAGGCGATGACGATCGCCACAGGTTTCGGCCGTCTCGCATTGACCGGATTGGTGTCGCGCAGGCTCGTCTTCGTTCTCCTCCATGGATTTGTAGTCGGCGAGGCCGTAAGCCCCGACCCTGGCCAGATGGCCGGGCAAATTCTGCTTGCCTACCATGGCGCATGACCCAACACTGAAGACTCTACGGCTGTCCGGTCGAGTTCGCGCTCGACGCGCTCGGCGGCAAATGGAAGACGGTGATCCTGGCGCGCATCAAGGAACAGCCGATGCGCTATTCCGAACTGCGCCGGCTGATCCCTTCGCTTTCCGACAAGATGCTGAAGACCTCGTCAGCCTCTCGGTCTATATCGCCGGCGACCTGGATATAGGGCCGGCCTTCGGCGCCTGGATGGCCTTCTGGGCAAACCGTGGCGCGCCGCCGATCATCAAGGTGCTGCGCGTCCCCGGCCTCGGCAATCCGGATTTTCTGATCGAGATCGAAGCCCAGGCCGCGATCGCCTGAACCCTAAGCAGGTTCTGCAAATCTTTTGCCCTGCCTGGAGCCGGCGAAGCTTTCGCGAAATTCCATTCCCCTGCTGGCGGCCGGATTGGCACGATCTATCTTCTTTCCAACTGCAAACGGCTGGAAAAGACGATAGGTTGCCGTCTTCCAGGGCGGTTGCTCATTCTGGCAACGGAGCATCTGATATGAGCAAGCACAAGATCGTGGCACAGGACGATGCGTCGTCCCGCCTGCGCCCGCCCTATGCCTCGGTTCTCGACCTGATCGGGCAGACGCCGGTCGTCGAGCTGACCAAATTCGACATCGGCAAGTGCCGGCTGTTCATCAAGCTCGAAAGCCAGAATCCCGGCGGCTCGATCAAGGACCGCATCGCGCTGTCGATGATTGCCGCCGCCGAAAAACAGGGCAAACTGAAACGCGGCGGGACGATCGTCGAGGCGACCGCCGGCAACACCGGTCTTGGTCTCGCCCAGGTCGGCATCCCCAAGGGCTACCACATCATCCTTGTCGTGCCTGACAAGATGTCGCGCGAAAAGATCCAGCATTTGCGGGCGCTCGGCGCGGAAGTGCGCATGACGCGTTCCGATGTCGGCAAGGGCCATGCCGAATACTATCAGGACATGGCCGAAAAGATCGCCGCCGAGTTGCCCGGCGCCTTCTACGCCAACCAGTTTGCCAACCCGGCCAATCCGCATGCCCACGAGACCACGACCGGGCCGGAAATCTTTCAGCAGCTCGAAGGCGATGTCGATGCGGTTGTCGTCGGCGTCGGCTCCGGCGGCACGCTGACCGGGCTCGGCCGCTACTTTGCGAAAGTCTCGCCGAAGACCGAGATGGTGCTCGCCGATCCGGTTGGCTCGGTGCTGGCGCCGTTGATCAAGACCGGCAAGATGGTAGAGGCCGGAAGCTGGACCGTCGAAGGCATCGGCGAGGATTTCGTGCCGCCCAATGCCGATCTGTCGCTGGTCAGGAAGGCCTATTCCATCCCCGACAAGCAGAGCATGCTTGCGGTGCGCGACCTGCTTTCGAAGGAAGGCATTCTCGCCGGCTCGTCGTCGGGCACGCTGCTTTCGGCAGCACTCCGCTATTGTCGCGAGCAGACCGTGCCGAAGCGCGTCGTTACCTTCGTCTGCGACAGCGGCAACAAGTATCTGTCGAAAGTCTTCGACGATTTCTGGCTGGCCGAGCAGGGCCTTGCCGAGCAGGAGCAGCATGGCGATCTGCGCGACCTGGTTATGCGCACGCTCCGCACCGGCGATGTCGTGTCCGTCGGCCCCGACGAAAGCCTGCTCAACGCCTATGGCCGCATGCGCCGCTCGGATGTCTCGCAACTGCCGGTGCTGGACGAGGGCAAGCTCGTCGGCATCATCGACGAAAGCGATATCCTGGCCAAGGTCGAAGGCCCCTATGACAGCCGCTGGGACCGCTTCAAGGCCCCGGTTAGGACGGCGATGACCACCAATCTGCACACGCTGCAGGCCAGCCAGACGCTGGATGCGCTGCTGCCGGTGTTCGACCGCAACGAGGTCGCCATCGTCTTCGACGGCGACGAATTCATTGGCCTGATAACCCGCATCGACCTGATCAACCATCTGAGGCGCGCCCGATGACCATAAAAGCCACTGTATCGGGCAAAAACCGCCTCGCCTTCTCGACCCGCACCATCCATGGCGGCCAGAGCCACGACCCGACGACGGGCGCGGTGATGGTACCGATCTACGCCACCTCGACCTATGGCCAGCAGAGCCCGGGCGTGCACAAGGGCTTTGAATATGCCCGCAGCCAGAACCCGACCCGCTTTGCCTTCGAACGCGCTGTGGCCGACCTCGAAAGCGGCACAGCCGCTTTCGCCTTCGCTTCGGGGCTGGCGGCGATCGCCACGGTGTTTGAACTGCTCGATTCAGGCGCGCATATCGTCGCCACCGACGACATCTATGGCGGCACGTTCCGATTGCTCGAGCGGGTGCGCAAGCGCTCGGCCAATTTGCAGGTCGACTTCGTCGACTTCACCGATCTTGCCGCGGTCGAAGCGGCGATTCGCCCTGAGACCAAGCTGCTCTGGGTCGAGACGCCGACCAATCCGCTGCTGCGTGTCGTCGATCTGGAAGCGGTCGCAGCACTGGCCAGGCGCAAAGGCGTGCTTTCGGTCGCCGACAACACCTTCTGCAGCCCCTATCTGCAGCGGCCGCTGGAGCTCGGCATCGACATATCAGTCCATTCGACGACCAAATACCTCAATGGCCATTCCGACATGGTCGGCGGCGTCGCCGTGGTCGGCGACAACAAGGATCTCACTGAGCGGCTGAAATTCCTGCAGAACGCCATCGGCGCCATTTCCGGGCCGTTCGACAGTTTCCTGGCGCTGCGCGGCTTGAAGACGCTGGCGCTCAGGATGGAGCGCCATTCGTCCAACGGCCAGAAGATCGCGCACTGGCTGGAAAGCCGCCCCGACATCCGTCGTGTCATCTATCCCGGCCTGCCCAGCCATCCGCAACACGCCATCGCCAGGCGGCAGATGCACGCCTTCGGCGGTATGATCACCGTCGAGCTCGACCGCGACCTCGCCGGCACCAAGCGTTTCCTCGAACACACGCAACTGTTCACGCTGGCCGAAAGCCTTGGCGGCGTCGAAAGCCTGATCGAGCACCCGGCGCTGATGACGCACGGCTCGATCCCGGCGAAAAACCGCGCCGAGATCGGGATTTCCGATTCGTTGGTGCGCTTATCGGCCGGCATCGAGGATGGCGACGATCTGATCGCGGATCTGGATCAGGCGCTGGCGAGTTGAGCCCGGCAACAAGAACCTTGCGAGACGTCGGCGGACAGTGCCCCTCTGCCCTACCGGGCATCTCGGCCACGAGGGGTGAGATTGGCCGTCATCTTGCGCTTTCGCCAACCTCCAACGCTGAAACACGGACGGGACGGCGAAGCTGCCGATCTCCCCGCTTGTGGGGAGATGTCCGGCAGGACAGAGGGGGCGTGAAGGATCGCCAACGAGCGGCGCCTGTTCTGCATCCATCCATGTGTCTTACATTCTATTCCGTTGACCTTGGCGCCATCTGGCAGAATTGTAGCTTCCTGATCCACCTTGCTGCCTGGCTCCGGAAGCTATGAACAACCGACAACGCAACCAACCGACGGCAAGCGATACCCCGCTCACTTTCGCCATCCTGGTCTTCCCCGGCTTTCCGATGATGGCGTTCAGCTCGGTCATCGAGCCGCTCCGCGCCGCCAACGTGCTGGCCAAGCGGGACTGCTACCGCTGGATCATCGTCGGCGCCGCCGAAGGCCCGGTGGAGGCCTCGAACGGCGTCGTCATCCAGCCCGGCTTTTCCGCCCATGACGCGCCGAAGGTCGATCGCATCGTCGTCTGCTCAGGCGGAGATGCCGATCATCTCGTCGCGTACGATGCCGTGAGCTGGATCCGCAAGAGCATGCGCGGTGGCGCCCATATCGGTGCTGTGGCGGATGCGGCGTTCTTCCTTGCCCGCGCAGGCCTGCTCGACGGCCACGCCTGCACCTTGCACTGGACCAGCCAGGCGGCCTTCACCGAGGCCTTTCCCGACATCGAGCTGAGGCGCGATCTCTATGTCATCGACCGCAAGCGCTTCACCTCGGCCGGCGGTGTCGGCAGCCTCGACATGATGCTGGAGATCATCACCCGCGATTATGGCGCCGAGCTGTCGGCCGGCGTCGCCGAATGGTTCGTGCACAGCCCGCTGCGCTCCAGCGTCGACCGCAAGCTGATGCCGCTGCGCTTACGCACCGGCGTGCAGAACGAACTGGTGCTGTCGGCCATCGCCATCATGGAGGATGCAGTGGAGGAACGGCTCGGCATGGCGGAGTTGGCGAATAGGCTTGGCGTCTCCTCCGACAAGCTCGAACGCAATTTTCGCTTCGAGCTCAGCATTTCGCCCAACGGCTACTACCGTCGGCTGCGGCTGAAGCGTGCCGCCGATCTTTTGGCCCATTCGACGCTGATGGTGCGCGACGTGGCGCTCGCCTGCGGCTTTGCCTCGATGTCGAGCTTTGCCCGCGCGTTTCGGGAAGAGCATGGGCATGCGCCGAAGGTGATGCGGAGGCATTAGGGGCTGCGAGACGTCGGCGGGACAGCGCCCCCCTCTGTCCTGCCGGACATCTCCCCCTCAAGGGGGTGTTTGGACCGGGGACATCGCGAACAGCTGTGCGAGGACATCGCGAACAGTTTGCCATCCTATCGT
>NZ_JAMYRN010000032.1:0-47903 GCF_040321435.1 Mesorhizobium sp. M0410 | reverse complement strand
ATGCCGCCACTCAAGCCCGCTTGCGGGCTTGAGCAACGTGAGTTCATGGGCGTGCTTTATGGACTTCTTAGAAGTCCATGCCGCCACTCAAGCCCGCTTGCGGGCTTGAGCAACGTGAGTTCATGGGCGTGCTTTATGGACTTCTTAGAAGTCCATGCCGCCCATGCCGCCCATGCCGCCGCCGCCCATGCCGCCAGGCATGCCGCCGCCAGCCGACTCCTTCTTCGGAGCCTCCGCGATCATGGCTTCGGTGGTGACCAGGAGGCCGGCGACCGAGGCCGCGTCCTGCAGAGCCGTGCGCACAACCTTGACCGGATCGACGATACCCATGGCGATCATGTCGCCATATTCGCCGGTCTGGGCGTTGTAGCCGAAGGTCGCGCCCTTGTTCTCGAGGATCTTGCCGGCAACGATCGATGCTTCCGCACCGGCGTTGGACGCGATCTGGCGGGCCGGAGCCTGCAGCGCGCGACGCACGATGGCGATGCCCGCGGTCTGGTCGGAGTTGGCACCGGTTGCCTTGATGGTCAGCGAGGCGCGCAGCAGTGCGACGCCGCCGCCGGGAACGATGCCTTCTTCGACGGCCGCGCGGGTCGCGTTGAGGGCGTCATCGACGCGGTCCTTCTTTTCCTTGACTTCCACTTCGGTCGCACCGCCGACGCGGATCACGGCAACGCCACCGGCGAGCTTGGCGAGACGTTCCTGCAGCTTCTCCTTGTCGTAGTCCGAGGTGGTCTCCTCGATCTGCTGCTTGATCTGGGCGACGCGGCCCTGGATCTCGGCCTTCTTGCCGGCGCCGTCGACGATGGTGGTGTTCTCCTTGGAGATCGACACCTTCTTGGCGCGGCCGAGCATGTTGAGGCCGACATTCTCGAGCTTGATGCCGAGGTCTTCGGAGATGACCTGGCCACCGGTGAGAATGGCGATGTCTTCCAGCATGGCCTTGCGGCGGTCGCCGAAGCCCGGCGCCTTGACGGCAGCGATCTTCAGGCCGCCACGCAGCTTGTTGACGACCAGCGTCGCCAGGGCCTCACCTTCGACGTCCTCGGAGATGATGACCAGCGGCTTCGAGGTCTGCACGACAGCCTCGAGGATCGGCAGCATGGCCTGCAGGTTGGAGAGCTTCTTCTCGTGGAGAAGGATGTAGGCGTCTTCCAGATCCGCAACCATCTTCTCGGCATTGGTGACGAAGTAGGGCGAGAGATAGCCGCGGTCGAACTGCATGCCTTCGACGACTTCGAGCTCGGTCTCGGCGGTCTTGGCTTCCTCGACGGTGATGACGCCCTCATTGCCGACCTTCTGCATCGCTTCAGCGATCATCGAGCCGACCGAAGCATCGCCATTGCCGGCGATGGTGCCGACCTGGGCAACCTCTTCCGAGGTCTTGATCTTCTTGGCGTTCTTGATCAGCGTCGCGACGACGTCGGCAACGGCGAGGTCGATGCCGCGCTTGAGGTCCATCGGGTTCATGCCGGCGGCAACCGCCTTGTGGCCTTCCTGGACGATCGACTGCGCCAGAACGGTCGCGGTCGTGGTGCCGTCGCCGGCGATGTCGTTGGTCTTCGAAGCAACTTCGCGGACCATCTGCGCGCCCATGTTCTCGAACTTGTCTTCAAGCTCGATTTCCTTGGCGACGGTAACGCCGTCCTTGGTGATGCGCGGTGCGCCGAACGACTTGTCGATGACGACGTTGCGGCCCTTGGGGCCGAGCGTGACCTTCACCGCGTCGGCGAGGATGTTGACGCCGCGCAGCATGCGCTCACGAGCGTCGCGGGAGAATTTTACGTCTTTGGCAGCCATTTTCAGCTCCTGGCAGGGGCTTGGATTAAGCCCGAAGATTTAAATGAGGGTGAGGCCGATATTCAGCCGATGATGCCCATAATGTCGGATTCCTTCATGATCAGAAGGTCTTCGCCATTGAGCTTGACTTCGGTGCCCGACCACTTGCCGAACAGGATGCGGTCGCCGGCCTTGACGTCCAGCGGGACGAGCTTGCCGGCTTCGTCGCGGGCGCCGGAACCGACGGCGATGATCTCGCCTTCCTGCGGCTTTTCCTTAGCCGTATCGGGGATGATGATCCCGCCCGCGGTCTTGGATTCGGATTCGACCCGACGAACGACCACGCGGTCATGAAGCGGGCGGAACTTCGACTTTGCCATTTTTTATTCCTCGATGAGAATGGTGAGAACAGTTCCTCCGTCCGGCGGCGCCGGACATGTGGTTAGCACTCATCTTGGGGGAGTGCTAACGTGGCGCTGAAATAGGCTGGCAGCCCGCGCGAGTCAAGACGCCCGGTGACCATTCTCAGGACGATTGCTTCAAACGGATACTTGACTAAGTCAACTAAATGGCTGATCTTGCCGGGCAGGAGGATGCCATGACCATTCATCATCACCCAGGCAAGGAGCGGATCGACGCGGTGCGGGCCTTCAACCGCTTCTACACCCGCCAGATCGGGTTGCTCGAGGAAGGCTTGCTGAAAAGCGACTTCTCGCTGACCGAAGCCCGGGTGCTCTATGAGCTGGCGCATCGCGATGGCCTGACCGCCACCGAGCTTGCGCGCGATCTCGGCCTCGATGCCGGTTATCTCAGCCGGCTGCTGAAGAAGTTCGAGGAGCGTGATCTGGTCGAGCGCGCCACGATCGAGGCGGATGCGCGGCGCTCGTCGATCGCGCTGACCAAGGCCGGGCGGCAGGCCTTCGCGCCGCTGAACCAGGGTTCGCACGAACAGGTCGCGGCTTTGCTCGAACGGCTTTCGGCTGCCGAACAGGACAGGCTGGTCAGGGCCATGCAGACGGTGCAGCGTCTGCTGGGCGGAAGTGCCGAGCCCAAAGTTCCCTATATGCTGCGGTCTCTGCAAGTCGGCGACATCGGCTGGATCATCCATCGCCAGGGCCTGCTCTACGCGCAGGAATATGGCTGGGACGAAACCTATGAAGCGCTGGTCGCCGAAATCCTTGGTGCCTTCGTCAAATCCTTCGATCCGAAATGGGAACGCAGCTGGATCGCCGAGCGGGAAGGGGAGGTCGTCGGCTCGGTCTTCGTCGTGCGCCAGTCGGACGCGGTGGCGAAGTTGCGCCTGCTCTATGTCGAGCCTTCGGCGCGCGGTCTCGGCATCGGCAGGCGGCTGGTCGAGGAATGCATCGGCTTTGCTCGAACCAAGGGTTACAGGACACTGACGCTGTGGACCAACGACGTGCTCACCTCGGCGCGCCGCATCTACGAGGCGGCCGGGTTCAAGCTGACCGACGAGGAGCGCCACCATTCCTTCGGCAAGGACCTGGTCGGCCAGAACTGGAATTTGGAGTTATAGCAGCGCCGCAGAATTTCGAGCATCGGCCTGCGGTCGCTCAGGTCGCAGGCTTAATGTTTTGGTTCAAGCGAAAGAGATTGGTGGGGTCATACTTGTTTTTTAGCGCGGCCAGCCTCGGATAATTCTCGCGGTAAGCCGCCAGAACCCGATCAATGCCCTCTTCGCCGAGATTGTTGGCGTAGACGCCGCCGGTCGAGAACGGTCTCATTGCATCCCACAGGTCACGCGCCCATCGGATGTGCGTTTCGTCGTCAGACGGATTGTCCCAGATCGATATCGGGAAACAATCGTAAAGAGCATCTCGGTTGGCATAGGGCGTTTCATCCATCGGTACTCGCGAGATGGCGCCGCCAACCTGCTGCAGGACCAGAAGCGACTCGCGGGGTGCGGTCATGTAAGCCGCAAGCATGGCATCGATCGCCTGATCTGTGATTTCGCGCATGAACTGCGCCTTCCAGTAGTAGCGCCGCCCGCGCGGAAAGAGGCTATCCCCGGCCGATTGAATTTGAAGATAGGGGACAGGAGCAATCTGGCACTCAACCGGCGTGCCATATTCTCTCAGAGGTTGAATGATTTGCTGGCCCTCGTCGAGTGGGCCGATGTAGCACGCCGATATGCTGAAGAAGCGTTCGCCCGAGGGCGCCGTCACAAGTGCTGCATCCAGGCTCAGCTCATCCGGGGCGCCGCTCGAGAACGCATGATAGAACCGCATCGCATCGCGTGCCTCTTCGTAGCGGTATAGCATCGATCCCGCGATGAGGAGCGGACCCACGGGATGGAGCTTGTATTCGAAGGTCGTGACTATTCCGAAATTGCCGCCGCCGCCCCGGATGCCCCAGAACAAATCTGCATTTTCGGCCGCGTTTGCCGTGAGCAACCGGCCGTCCGCCGTCACGATTTCGACAGCGACAAGGTTGTCGCAGCTCAGTCCATGTTTGCGGCCAAGCTTGCCGAACCCGCCGCCGAGTGTCAGTCCGGCTATGCCGGTATCCGCGTTGACACCCATGGTCGTCGCGAGACCATGGGCCTGTGTGGCTGCGTCGAACTCGCCCAGGTTCAAGCCGGCTTCTGCGCGCGCAACACGGCGGATCGGGTCGACTTCGATCCGCTTCATGCGGGACACGTCGATCACCACGCCGCCGTCGCATACCGAACTGCCGGCGACGTTATGGCCACCGGCGCGGACGGCGACGAGGAAGCCTTGTGATCGGGCGAAGTTGACCGCCGCGACGACATCGCTGGATTCGGCGCAATAGAACACAGCCGCCGGCCTCTTATCGACCATGCCATTCCAAACTCTGCGCGCCTGGTCATAGCCAGGGTCGTCCGGAAGGATCAGATCGCCGCGGATCGCCTGCCTGAGCCGAGCGATATCTGGCGCATGCAACGTCGGCCCGGAACCATCCATAAGCTTGAACATGCTCATCGACCCTTCGCGATCCGGCACGGTTGGACAGGCCGCTTTCGTTCACCGACATGTGTCGGATCAATGATCTCATGCGGCGCCATTCGCTGCAAAATCGAATATCTCAGTCGCTGGATGAGCTAAATTCATCTAAACTGCGTGGATGAGAAAACTTCCGCCGCTCGGATCGCTTCGCGCCTTCGAAGCCGCTGCCAGGCTGATGAGCTTCAGGAAGGCCGCGACGGAACTCGGAGTGACGCCAACGGCCATCAGCCACCAGATTCGACTGCTGGAGGAGGTCTGTGGGCAACTGCTGTTCCGGCGGCGCCCACGACCGCTCGTGCTCACAGGCGTGGGCGAACGGCTATTCCCGGTAATTTGCAGCGGCTTCGACGCTTTCGCTGCGGCAATCGCATCAGCCTCGGCCGGTGTTGGCCAACGTCCGTTGCGCGTGCGAGCCCAAATGCATTTGCCAGCCGATGGCTGGTTCCGCGCCTGTCGAAGTGGCGCGAACAGCATCCGAACATTCCACTGGAGATCATCGGGACAGACGCCGTTCTGGACCTGCAAGCCGGTGACGCCGACGTTGCGATCCGCTATGCGCGCAGGATGCCGCGGGACGTTCCCGCGCAGGAAATTTTCGGGACGCATTCTTTCCGGTATGCAGCCCGGATCTGCTGGCAGGAGGACACCGACAGATCGAGCGCGCCGCCGATCTGCTGCAATACCCGCTCATCCATTTCAATTGGACGAACCGCGACCCGGAAGCGCCGACCTGGCAGCGATGGCTGGCGATCGCACGCTCGATCGATCCCAGCATCCCCAATGCCAACCGGCCATGGGACTTGAGTTTCCGCGAAGAGCTGCACGCGATTGACGCGGTAGCGGCAGGCCAAGGCATCGCTATCTGCAGCGATGTGGTCGTCAGTGGCGAACTCGAGGCTGGCAGGCTGGTCAAGGCACATGATCTCTCTCTGCCAGGCTATGGCTTTTACCTTGCTGGCGTAGCCAATCACCCCCGACAAGCGCATATCGAAGCCTTTTCCGCCTGGGTGAGATCGATAGTCTGAGCATCTGAACGCCGATCTTCCGCATGCTCGTCACAAGCGCCCGGCGTAATAAATTGCTAACCACGATCGCCCTGCACCGATTGCCATGCACACTTACCGGCTTCTGGCACAATCGGGCTCCTTGAATTATGAGCACGCTTATTATATATGTCGCTCATGGTTTCCGACGGCATCGACAGATTGGGCTTTTTGATCCACGACGTGCAGCGCCTGATGCGCAAGCGCTTCGAGGCGCGCGCCAGTGGTTTCGGCCTTTCTTCAGCGCAATGGCGGCTTCTGGTACGTGTCGCCAAGGAGGCGGGGGTCGCGCAGGCGCGGCTTGCCGAGCTTCTCGAAATCGAGCCGATCAGCGTCTCGCGTCTTGTCGATCGAATGGAGGAGGGCGGCTGGATCGAGCGCCGTCCCGACGCAACGGACAGGCGAGTGCGCATGATTTTCCCGACCGCCAAGGCGAACGCGGCCTATGCCCACGTCAAGAGCCTTGCCGGCGAGGTCTATGAGGAATCGCTCGTCGGCGTTTCGCCGGAAGATCGCCGCGTCCTGGTCAAGGCGCTGGAAACAATGGTGCAGAATCTTGCAGATGGTGAGACGCCGCCCTCGGAAAAAGTGAAGAATACGGAAGGCGCAGCAACATGAACGCGGTAGCCAAACTAGATGAGAATGCGGCCAAGCTGGAGATGGAAGCTCCCGCGAAGCCGGCGGCAGCTCCGGTGACGGTCGCTCCGCAGGTAGCTCCGGCGCCGGTGGTGCCGAAGAAGAAGCGCCGTGCCGGCCGCTTCCTTTTGATGTTTGTGCTGCCCGCTGCATTGATCGCCGGCGGCAGCTATGTCTGGGTGACCGGCGGCCGCTATCAGGAGACCGAGAACGCCAATCTGCAGCAGGCCAAGGTGTCGATAGCCGCCGATACGGCGGGCCGCATCGTTCAGGTCGACATTTTCGACAACCAGTCTGTCAAGCAGGGCGACGTGTTGTTCGCCATCGATCCCGAGCCCTATCGGATCGCGTTGGCCCAGGCCGACGCGGCGGTGGCCGGCGCGCGGCTCAATGTCGAGCAACTGCGTGCGGCCTACAGCCGGGCGCTGGCGCAGGAGAAGTCCGACGAAAGCCAGGTCCAGTACGCGCAGTCTCAATATGACCGCGCCGCCGACCTTGCCCAGAAGGGCATCAACGCCAAGTCGTCGCTGGACGAAGCCAAGAACGACCTCGACAAGGCCAAGCAGCAGCTGGCCGTAGCCCAGCAGGGGATCGTCAGCGCCAAGGCGGCACTTGGCGGCAATCCCGACATCGAAACCGACAAGCATCCGACGGTAATGGCGGCGCTCGCCGCACGCGACAAGGCGGCCTACGATCTGGTCCAGACCAAGGTCAAGGCGCCTGCCGACGGCATCATCAGCCAGGCCGCTTCGTTCAAGGTTGGCCAGTATGTCGGTTCGGGCACGCCGCTGTTTTCGCTGGTCGAGACAGGCGACACCTGGGTCGACGCCAATTTCAAGGAAACCCAGCTCACCAACATGAAGCCAGGCCAGAAGGCCGAAATCGTAGTCGATACCTATCCGGGCAAGACCTTCGAAGCCACCGTCAAGGCGATCGGCGCCGGCACCGGGGCCGAGTTCTCGCTGCTGCCTGCGCAGAACGCCACCGGCAACTGGGTCAAGGTCACACAGCGCATTCCGGTCCGCCTGGAATTGGCCGATGCCGACGCCAAGGCGGCGCTGCGCACCGGCATGAGCGCTACGGTCACGGTGGACACCGGCGTTTCCCGCGGGCTGCCGAGCATTTTCCGCGGCGCCACGGCAGGCGAGGCCAAGTAAGGAGGCCGAACAGCGGCCGCATAGCAAACAGTGAGATGGATGCAGGATTGGTCCGAAGGAGGCGCAGGAAAAGTTGAATGCGTAAACGGGCTGCGCTGTAACCTGCCTGAGCAGACAACTCCGCGCAGGATCTTCGGTTCTCAGGTTTCCGGGCGGCAGGCGCCCGCTTGTCGAGACGCTCAGTTGATGTAACCCCCACATCGATGCTCGCGTCCCACCGCGATGAGGGTCTCTCTACGGCGAGGGCCTCGCCGTCCGGAAACCCAATGTACACGTTTTTGTTACCTGCTGGAAGTTTTACGTCATGAGCAGCCCAGAACCCTTTCGCGAAGTACCGCAGCGCGGCCTGATCACAGTCGCGCTCATGCTTGCGACGATCATGCAGGCGCTCGACACGACGATCGCCAACGTTGCGCTGCCGACCATGACCGGCGATCTCGGCGCCTCCCCCGACAACATCAACTGGGTGCTGACCTCCTACATCGTTGCCGCGGCGATCATGACGCCGGTGACCGGCTGGCTTGCCGACCGCTTCGGTCGCAAGGAGCTGTTCCTGACGGCCGTGGTCGGCTTCACCGTCTTCTCCATGCTGTGCGGCATCGCCTGGAGCCTGGAGACCATCGTTTTGTTCCGGCTCATGCAAGGCGTGTTCGGCGCCGCCATCGTGCCGCTGTCGCAGACCTTCCTGCTCGACATCAACCCTAGGGAACGCCACGGCCAAGCCATGGCCATCTGGGGCGCCGGCATCATGCTGGGACCGATCCTTGGCCCGACGCTGGGTGGCTGGCTGACCGAGAACTTCAACTGGCGCTGGGTGTTCTTCATCAACCTGCCGGTCGGCATCATCGCCTTCCTCGGCATGGCGGCGTATCTTCCCAGCGTCGCCCGGCGGGTGCGCAGCTTCGGTTTCTTCGGCTTCACCATGCTCTCGCTCGGTGTCGGCGCGCTGCAGCTGATGCTCGATC
Organism: Mesorhizobium sp. M0410; assembly: GCF_040321435.1. Lineage (NCBI taxonomy): Bacteria > Pseudomonadati > Pseudomonadota > Alphaproteobacteria > Hyphomicrobiales > Phyllobacteriaceae > Mesorhizobium > Mesorhizobium sp. M0410. Next base: position 39,339 of record NZ_JAMYRN010000032.1, on the reverse strand, counting down.
GCGGCGGCGAGGTCGACTGGTTTTCCTCGATCGAGATATGGATCGAGCTCGGTCTTTCCATCACCGGCTTCTGGGTGTTCACCATTCACACATTGACGGCGGAGCACCCCTTTATCGACCCGAAGATCTTCCTCGATCGCAATTTCGTCACCGGGCTGGCGTTCATCTTTGTCATGGGCGTGCTCATCTTGGCGAGCATGTCGCTGCTGCCGCCAATGCTGTCGACCATCTTCGGCTATCCGACCCTCACCATCGGCATTGTCCTGGGACCGCGCGGTGTCGGCACGATGATCGCGATGCTGTTCGTCGGGCGGATCATGCACAGGATCGATGCCAGGATCCTCGTGGTCATCGGCTTCCTGCTGACCGCGCAATCGCTCTACACGATGTCCAGCTTCTCGCCGCAGATGGACGACTGGCTGATCCTCAGTTCCGGCGTCATCCAGGGCCTGGGAATGGGCATGGTGTTCGTGCCGCTGTCGACTGTAGCCTTCGCCACGCTCGACGCACGCTTCCGCACCGATGCCACGGCGTTGTTCAGCCTGGTGCGCAACCTTGGCTCGTCGATCGGCGTGTCGGTGGTGACGGTTTTGCTGGTACGCAACACGCAGATCAACCATGCCGAGCTTTCGGCCTACATCAATCCGTTCAATCCCAACCTCTGGGCGGCATCGCCGGCAGCGGCGGGCGGCGATCCGACGGCGCTGTCGCTGATGGATCGCATGGTCAATGTACAGGCGATGATGATCTCCTACGTCAATGACTTCAAGCTGCTGATGATGATGACGCTGCTTGCCATTCCGTTTGTTTTCCTGCTGCGCAAGCCAAAGGCCGCGCCGCCCGCCGGTGGGGCGCCTGCCGCGCATATGGACTAAGCCTCAGGGCTTACGGCAACCGCGACCGGCTCGAGGTTTCCGTTGGCTGTCCCGGTCGCGTCGCGTTGAGCCAGGTTCACCTGCCATTAGTATATCCGGACCAATATGCACTCGCTTTTGGGTTGAAGGCGAGCCTCCATTGCTTGCCTCAAGCATCAGCGGGAGGAATTGTGTTTGGCCACGAAATCATCCAGGCAAACCGCCGCAGCGCCCGAGTCCGCCAATCTGACGACGCTGGCAAAACTGGCGACTACCTCGTACGAAGTCCTCGAGCGCGAACTTCGCGCCACGATTGCGGCGCTTCAGGACCAGGCACTGCGGTTCCAGACCGCGATAGAGAACATCTCGCAAGGCATCTGTTTCTTTGACGCCGATGAACGGCTGATCCTGTGCAACCGACGCTACGCGGAAATCTATCGCCTTGCACCGGAGCAATTGCAGCCGGGTGTGGCGCTGCGCGAAATCGTCGAGCGGCGCGTCGCTGTCGGGACCTCGGCAATGAATGCGGACGCCTATCTGGGGTTGGCCCGGGCAGTCAATTCGGGCACGGCTTCGGGGAACTGGACAGCCGAGCTCGCCGATGGCCGGACAATTCAGGTCTGCCATCAACCGATGCCTGACGGCGGCTGGGTGGCCACGCACGAGGACATCAGCGAGCTCAGCGCCAATCGCTTGGTCGTTGACGAGCGTATCTCCTTGCAGACGCTGATCGACCTGGTGCCTGACTACATGTGGGTGAAGGACACCGAGAGCCGCTTCGTCGTCGCGAACCGAGCCATTGCGTCCGACAGCGGTCGGGACAGTACGAGCGACATGATCGGTCTGAGCGACTTCGACCTTCATGCGCCGGAACTTGCGCAGAAATTTCGCTTCATCGAGCAGCAACTGATGCGCGACGGACAACCGATGATCGACGAGGAAGAGTTCGTCATCGATGCGTCAGGCACCGGCAAATGGTTCCTGTCGACGAAACTGCCGTTGCGCAACGTTCAAAACAACATTTTCGGCCTCGTCGGCATTGCCCGCGACATCACTGCGCGCAAGCAGGCCGAAATCCTGCGCGACGGGCAGGCGCATATCCTCGAGATGATCGCAAAGAGCGCTCCCCTCGAAGATGTGCTCGAGCGGCTCATGCGTCTGGTCGAATCCCAACTGGCGGGGATATTCGGTTCGGTCTTGCTGCTCGACAAGGATGGCAGCCACTTGCGTCACGCCGCCGCGCCCAGCCTGGCGAGAGACTACACCGACGCCGTCGACGGCGCCGCGGTCGGCCCCGGAGCAGGGTCTTGCGGAACCGCAGTCTATCGGCGCGAGCCGGTGATCGTCGCTGACATCATGCGCGATCCGCTTTGGCAGGATTATCGCGAACTCGCGCGGCCGCACGGTTTGCGTTCATGCTGGTCGACCCCGATCCTGTCGCATCAGGGCGCCGTGCTTGGCGTCTTTGCGATGTATTCGATGACGGTGCGCGAACCGACCGAGGCCGAGACTCGCCTCATCGATTTCACCACGCGCATCGCCGGGATCGCCATCGAACGCAAACAGGCCGAAGACCGGATCCACTTCATGGCCAACCATGACGTGCTGACCGGGCTTCCCAATCGCGCCTTGTTGGAGGATCGGCTTTCACAGGCGGTCTTGTACGCCCAGCGATACGATCGCTGGGTGACGGTGGTGTTCATCGATCTGGACAATTTCAAATTCGTCAACGACACGCTCGGCCACAATGCCGGCGACGAGCTTCTGAAGACCGTCGCTAGTCGCATGGTCGACTGCGTAAGGGCGACCGATACCGTCGTGCGGCTTGGCGGTGACGAATTTGTCATCGTGCTGTTCGACCAGCCGGCGAACGTTGATCTCGTTTCCGAGACGTTGCAAAAGCTCAGGGCTGCACTTGCCGAGCCGGTTCGGCTCGGAGCACATCTGGTGCGGGCGACGGCCAGCATCGGCATTGCCAATTATCCCAAGGATGGAACGGATCCCGATACGCTGCTGGCAAATGCCGATGCGGCCATGTATCGCGCCAAGGAGTTCGGCCGCGACAATTTCCAGTTTTACGCTCCCGAGTTCAACACCAGGGCGCATGAAAAATTCGTGCTTCAGGAAGAGTTGCGAAACGCCTTGGCGCGTTCGGAATTCACGCTGCTCTACCAGCCGCAGGTGGACCTTCGGTCAGGTCGGATTTTTGCGGTCGAGGCGCTGATACGCTGGAACCATCCAACGCTTGGCACGGTAATGCCGACGATGTTCATCCCGACCGCCGAGGAGACAGGTCTGATCGTACCGATCGGCGACTGGGTTCTGCATGAGGCGTGCCGGCAGAACAAAGCCTGGCAAGACGCGGGACTGCCGCCCTTGACCGTTTGCGTGAACGTGTCGGCGCGGCAATTCAGGGAGCGCAACCTGATCGATCGCATCGTCAGCGCGCTGAAGGACAGCGGCCTGGAGGCCAGGTATCTCGAGCTGGAGGTGACCGAGAGCCTTATCATGCAGGATATCGAGCTGGCGGTCGCCACCATGAACGCCCTGCAAAGCCTGGGTGTCCAGATCTCGATCGATGATTTCGGCACCGGCTATTCCAGCCTCAGCGCACTCAAGACCTTTCCCGTGGCGCGGCTGAAGATCGACAAGTCCTTTATCAAGGATCTCGCCGCCGACGAGAACGATCAGGCCGTGGCCAGCGCGGTGATTTCATTGGGGCAAAATCTCAACCTGAGGGTCATCGCCGAGGGCGTTGAGACAGATGATCAGGTTGCTTTCCTGCGCAGGAACAATTGCGACGAAATGCAGGGCTATCATTTCAGCAGGCCGGTTTGCGCGCAGGACATCGAGGAATTGCTCGGCGGCGGCCGCAAAGACTGACGAATCGGTCGTCAGCAGGCTTCCGCCGACCAAATGGCGGAAGTTATCTGCCGAGCACAAGGCACCAGTAGCGAAGCGTGCTGTCGCGGCCGTCGCGCACGTAAGCGAGACCGAAGCGGGTGAAGCGCGGGTCGAGCATGTTGCGGCGGTGGCCTGGCGAATGCACCCAGATATCAAACAGCTTCTGCTGGTCGAAGCGGCCTTCGGCGATGTTTTCGGCGGCAGCGCCGGCAATGCCATTGTCTTTGACGCGCGAGGCAAAGTCCTTGCCCCAGCCGGTGGTGTGGTTCATTCGGCCGCCGCGCGCCATATAGCCGGCCTGCTGCAGCGCTGCCTGCTCGAGCTGCGCATCGGGGACAAGCGGCCCGAGACCCGCCGAAGCGCGGATGCCGGCCAGCGTGCCAGCGGCGGAGGCAGAGACACCGGCGCCTTCGCCGGTGGGCAGCACGGTGGCGCAGGCGACGAGCCCGGCAAGGGCGCCAAGGCCGGCAGCTCTGAGCAGCACGCGCCTGCTTAGGCTTGGTTGGGCCCCATAATTTTCGATTTTCGTAACGGTCATGCCCGCCTGACATAAGCGCGATCATGGCTTTTGCCGGGCGGGGCGGTGAAAATGCGTGATGATGGTTTCCGGCTCGATACCAGTCAGGCACGGACAGACAGTTTCTTTTGCCCCATCTCTGCGGCTTCACGAGCGCTGGCGAGGTATCCTCGGTTGCAAATTTTCTCTGGGGGATATCGCTTGCAGTGACGACCGGAGCGATTCGTACGCCTGAGCACCAAGCAGCCTCCGGTATTGGTCTTCGAGACGCTGATTGAAATCGTGGACGGTCCGGATCACCGCAAGCGTCGCGTCAGTTGCAACGATTAATTTGGCCCGTCGGTCGTTCGGATCATGCGAGCGCCGAACATAACCGAGGCGCTCCAGTTCATCGATCAACTCACCCATCGATGCTTTGCCAATGCCCGCACGCTCTGCGAGGACGCTGGGTCGGGTTCCCTCCGCGTCGATGTTGGCGAATAAAGCGCCGTGTTTGGGCTTGATTGCCGAATGGCCGCTCTCCCGGAGAACCTGGACCAAAGCGCTCGCCGACGATTGATAAGCATAGAGAAGCAGAGACTGCGTGTATGGCGGATTATCCATCTTTCCAAACTTATATGGTGTCCATATAGTATGGCAACCGAACTATATGACAGGAGGTCAGCATGGCTGCCGGCAACGTCCGAACTGAAGGGGTGGAAAGTGTCGCGCACAGGCTGATCGAAGCTTGGAATCGTCACGATGCTCGCGCCTTTGCCGCCGTATTCGCGGCAGATGCCGAATTTACAAACGTCTTCGGTATGCAGGCGACTGGACGTGACAAGATCGAGCAGTTCCATGCCCCAATTTTTGAGAAGATGTTCAAGCACAGCCACCTATCCGCGGAAAGCGTGCGGAACAGGCTTGTTCGCCCTGATGTTGCCACGCTCGACCTGCGGTGGTCCATGACTGGCGCACTCGATCCGATGGGAAACGAATGGCCGCGTCGGCTCGGATTAATCAGCGTAGTGGCGACGCGGGATCACGATGAATGGTTGATTGCAACGATGCACAATATGGAACTTGGAGACGATCAAATGGCAAAGTCTCAGGAGAAACTTCAAGAGGATAAGTAGGCTCTTCATTCACGTCAGAGTCGAAAGCGACAGCCATCCAGCATGGTCAGCCGATCTGATCGGGCAATGAGATCGAACGGCGGGTCAGGTGAATCGGGATTGGCGAGCCATGCTACAGGAGTTGGTGCTGGATGGCCCGCGCCTTGCCCGGTTTGGCCGGCCACAATGGCGCGCCATATAAGCCGGTCGCTTGGTCTTGCGGGATCTAATGTATGAACGGCTTGGCGCGCGCTGGGCTCTCGCCGGCAGTTCTTTGCGGCGCGGTGATCGCCGGTCGGCTATTCCGCCGCCACGAGTTTGGTTTCCGGCGTCGATGAAACCCGGCCGGCCCGATCGTCTTCGGTATGTTCCCACCAGTCGCCCAGGGCGTCGATAAGCGGCACAAGCTTGAGGCCGGGCTCCGTGAGGTCGTAATCCACGTGTAGCGGATAGCCGACATGCGCCGTTCGCCGCACGATCCCGGCTTCCTCCAGCTTGCGCAGTTCCAGCGCCAGGATGCGGTGCGACACTGCCGGGTTGTCACGCCTCAAATCGCTGAAGCGCTTGGTACCATCCTTGAGATAATAGAGCAGCAAGGTGGGCCATCGACCGCTGAGCACACGCATGGTCTCCTCGATCGGGCAGCGTGAGACGACATCTTTCATGGCGGGGACCTGGTTACAGAATAGTGCCTAATTTACATGGGGCGACCAGCGTTTAGGGTCAAGTTTCGCTGCGCAGCGTGACCCCTAACATGGAAGAGACAAAGAAATGGAACCTATTCTCCTTTACGGCTTCCCGCTGGGAAGTTCGATGGGGCTTGTCGCTGCTTTTGAACGCCTCGGACAACCCTATCGCCTGTGTCGTGTCGACATGCTCACTGAGATGAAGAACGAGGCCTATGCCAGCATCAACGGCCGTCAGGAAACGCCGGTGTTGATCACGGACGAGGGCAGGGTACTCACCGAGACCATGGCGATTGCCGCCTGGCTCGAAGCCCGCGATACGCAACGCCGTATCAGCTTCGATCCTCGCTCGCCGGAGGCCGACCGGATGCACCAGCTGGTCGCCTTCATAAACACCGGCTTCACCGCCGCCTTCACCCCGCTCTGGGCGGCATATGAAATGGAGTCGGCCGAACCGGTGCTGCTGGCGACTTTACGTGATTTCGGCCGCAAGGTCGTTACCAACCGCCATAACCAGCTTGAGGCGATGATCCTCGACACGGATTTCCTGATCGGCGAGCGGCTGACGCTTGCCGACACCACGTTGATCGGCGTGGCGCGCTGGGCGGAATTCCACCAGGCGGTCGACGGCGCCGCTTACCCAAAGTTGGCGGCGCTACGCCGCCGCATCGAAGCCGATCCGGCCGTGCAATACGCGCTCGCTGTCGAGGCTGGCGAAAAGCTCGCCGGGTCAGGCGCTTGCTTCGGTCACTTGCCGCTGGCCGAGGTGATCGATCGCTTCGCGGCGTAACTGTTCGCTCAGCGCCCGGCGCCCTGGCGCCGGGCGCTGGCGACAAGCACGCCCAGATCGGCTATCATGTCACCGTTCTTGAAGTGGCAGCTGCAGGCGGCCATCCTGGCGGTGACCGCCCCGACACACGGGAGAAAGGTTATGGCCGGCTTTCATGTCATGGCTGATGCACGTGGAATGCATGTACAGCCCACGGTGCGCCGCATCAGCACCGAGGATCTGATTGATGCGCTCCGTCTCGGCGTCGAGGATTTCTGGGCCAAGCCGTCGCATTATGTGTTCCTGTGCCTGATCTATCCGGTGGTCGGCCTGATCCTGACGCAGTGGACCTCGGGCTCGAACGCCATCCAGCTCATCTATCCGCTGATGTCCGGCTTCGCTTTGGTCGGTCCGTTCGCGGCTATCGGCCTTTACGAAATCAGCCGCCGGCGCGAGTTCGGCATGGATACATCCTGGTGGCATGCGCTCGATGTGCGCCACTCGCCGGCGCTCCCCGCGATTGCAGTCATCGGTATTATGCTGCTGGTACTGTTCCTGCTCTGGCTGTTCACCGCGCAGTCGATCTACACCGGCCTGTACGGCAATCAGCCTCCGGCCTCTATTGCCGGCTTTATTCGCGAGGTGCTGACGACCAGCAAGGGCTGGAAGCTGATCCTGCTCGGCAACCTGGCCGGGTTCGCTTTCGCCGCGATCGTTCTGGCGACGACCGTCGTCGCCTTTCCGCTGCTGCTGGACCGCGATGTCGGCGCGGTCTCGGCAGTCGAGACGTCGGCGCGCGCCGTCCTGACAAACCCGCTGCAGATGGCGCTGTGGGGCCTGATGGTCGCCGTGCTCCTGGTCATCGGCTCGATCCCGCTATTTGCCGGGCTTGCCGTCGTCATGCCCATCCTTGGCCACGCGACCTGGCATCTTTATCGCAGGGTGGTCGAACCGGAGCGGGCGGAGCAGGTCAGGCGGCCGATGTAGGACCGATCAGCGTTGCGCGTCGGTTGCCATCTTGACGGCCAGCGCGGTCAGCACCGTGCCCATCATCCAGCGCTGGATCACCATCCATAAGGGCCGCCCGGCGAGGAAAACCGCGATCGAGCCGGCCGTCACCGCGATGATGGCGTTGACGGTCAGGCTGATCGCTACCTGCGGGGCACCGAGCACTAGAAGCTGCGACAGCACGTGGCCCTTGCCGGGGCTGATGAATTGCGGCAGCAGCGACAGATAGAGCACTGCCACCTTCGGGTTGAGCAGGTTGGTCATCAGGCCCATCGCGAACAGCTTGCGCGGCCTGTCTTTCGGCAGTTCGCGGATATGGAAGGGCGAGCGCCCGCCGGGCTTCACCGCTTGCCAGGCGAGCCACAGCAAATAGAGCGCGCCGGCAAGGCGCAGCACATCATAGGCAAAGGGTACGGCGAGCAGCAGCGCGGTGATGCCGAACGCCGCCGACAGCACATAGAACAAGAAACCGAGCGCCACGCCGCCCAGCGAGATCAGCCCGGCCTTCGGCCCCTGCGACAGCGAGCGCGAGATCAGATAGATCATGTTCGGGCCGGGCGTCAGCACCATGCCGAGGCAGACCAGCGCGAAGGCAAGGTGGTTGGCGGGTTCAGGCAAGAGCGCATCTCCGGATGGGAACACTCACCACATGCTTCCATCATCCGCAAGGGCATGAGGGCAGGAGCCTTTGCGCCAGTGCGCCGGGCCTCCTGCCTTAGTTCCCGGACGACAATCTTGCGGACACAATGAAAGCTGGTGACAGGGCGAAGCGCTTCGGTTAATCCGGGCCGGCCGCTACGGACCGTCGGTCGCGGCGCTTGCAAGCATCATGGTACAGGGACAACGGCATGGCGGATTCGCCCGACATCATCGGTTCGCTCGCAGACTTGTCGGGAGCCTATTCAGCCATACTGTGCGACGTCTGGGGCGTGGTGCACAATGGCGAATGGCATTTCCCGGCGGCGGCTGCCGCGCTGATCGCTGCTCGCGCGGCGAGAATACCTGTCGTGCTGATCACCAATTCGCCGCGCCGCAGCGCCGACGTGGTGGCGCAGATGAACGCCATCGGCGTTCCTCCCGCTGCCTATGACCGTGTCGTAACGTCCGGCGACGTTACCCGCGATCTGATCGTCGAAGGGCCGCGAAAGATCTTCCATATAGGCGCCGATCGGGATTTCACGCTCTATGAGGGCCTCGACGTCGAGCTCGTCGAGGAGTTCGAAGCATCCGGCGTGGTCTGCACCGGCCTGTTCGACGACGAGGTGGAGAAGCCGGAAGATTATGCCGATCTTCTGCGGCGGCTGCGTGCCAGGAACCTGCCCTTCATCTGCGCCAATCCCGACATCGTCGTCGAGCGCGGCGAACGCATGATCTGGTGCGCAGGCGCTTTGGCCCGCGAATACGCACAGCTTGGCGGACGCACGCTGATCGCCGGCAAGCCGTACGCGCCGGTCTATGACGTCGCCATGAAGGAGGTCGCCGTCATTCTCGGCCGCCCGGTCGAGCGTTCGCAAGTTCTGGCCATCGGCGACGGCATGATGACCGACATCAAGGGCGCGGCCGACAATGGCTTCGACGTGCTCTACGTATCGGGCGGCATCCATGCCCGCGATTACGGTGAGACGCTGCAGCCGGATCCGGCTAGGCTCGCGGCCTTTCTGGAAAAATACGGCTACAGGCCGGTCGCGGTGATTCCCAGACTGCAATAGGTTCAAGCCATGACGGCAATGTTCGAACGCATTTCCGCAACCGCACCGCTGCCGGCCCATCTGCGCGGCGGCGTGGTGGCTATCGGCAATTTCGACGGCGTCCACCGCGGCCACCAGGCGGTGCTCGAACGCGCGCGCGCCGAAGCGGAGCGTCGCGGCGTACCCGCCCTGGTGCTGACCTTCGTACCGCATCCGCGAAAGGTTTTCAGGCCGGACATGCCGTTGTTCGTGCTGACACCGCCGCCGATGAAGGCGCGGCTGTTGTCGCATCTGGGCTTTGCGGCGCTGGTCGAGCAGCCGTTCACACGCGAGTTCGCCTCCTTGTCGGCGGAGGCTTTCGTCACCGGCGTGCTCGAGCGCAACCTCGGCATAAGCCACGCCGTCACCGGCTTCGATTTCCATTTCGGCAAGGACCGCCAGGGCGGTCCGGCCTATCTGATGGCTGCCGGCGAGCGCCACGGCTTCGGCGTCACGCTGGTCGATGCGTTTCGCGACGAAAGCGCCGAGGTGGTGTCGTCGAGCCGCATACGCACGCTGCTGTGCGAGGGCAATGTGGCCGAGGCCGCCGGCTTGCTCGGCTACCGTTTCACCGTCGAGGCGGAGGTGATCGGCGGCCAGCAGCTCGGCCGGACACTCGGCTTTCCGACCGCAAACATGAGGCTTTCGCCGGAAGCCACCCTCAAGGAAGGGATTTATGCCGTCCGCTTCCGCCGCGCCGACGGTTCCCTTCATGATGGCGTCGCCAGCTTCGGCCGCCGGCCGACGGTCGACGACAATGGCGCGCCATTGCTGGAGACCTTCGTCTTCGACTTTTCCGGCGACCTCTATGGCGAGATTTGTGCCGTGTCCTTCTTCGGCTACCTGCGCTCGGAGGTGAAGTTCGACGGGCTTGACGCGCTGGTCGCCCAGATGAAGCGTGACGAGGCCGAGGCGAAGGCACTGCTCGCCGGCGTCAGGCCGCTTTCCGGGCTGGACCGCGCGATCGCGTTTTGACAACCCGCGCCGTCGTCGTCCGCGTCGCTTCGCCCTGGGATGATGAAGCTGGGGATTTCAGCCAATCTCGAAGGTATGCGATAGAAATGAACGACGAGCATTACCTGTCGGCGTCCTGCAATCCGCCATGTCGATCACAATTTATCTCTTCAGCGCCAGGCCGACGGCAATGAAGGTCCAGCCTTGGAAAATCAGGTCGACGGCTAGGAACAGGCCGAGCACCCACACGCTGTTGAACGGCCAACCCATGGCGATGACCAGTCCCGCCAGCGCGCTGATGACGCCGGCCGTGACCACCCAGCCCCAGCCCGGCTGCGGCCGGTGGCTGTAGCCGACCCAGGCCCTGAGCACGCCTGAGGCAAGCAGCGCGACCGCCAGGAGGAATGTCAGCACCGCCGAGGCCAGCAGTGGATTGTAGAAGGCGAAGAACCCGGCGACGGCGTAGAGAAGCCCGCTGAGCAGCCAATAGAAGAAGCGGCCCCATGTCTTCACGCCGAAGGCATGGATGATCTCGACAATGCCGGCCATCAGCATCAGCCAGCCGACGACATAAACCGAGGCGACGGTTGCGATGAACAGATTGCCGAAAGCAATGCCGCCGAAGATGAGCAGCAGCACCCCGAGCGCGACGAACCATCCCCACTTCGCCCGCGTCTGGCCAATGGCGTCTTTCATGGCATCGCTGTGCACGGTCATTGCCCTTCTCCGTCAAGGTTGCCTAGCTTCTTTGTTCCGAAAGGTAGCGCCGATCGCCTTGCCCGTCCAGCGAGCAGGCTGTGAGCGCAACACTCCCGAGCGATCCGCTTGCCAGACCTTCGCTTTTTATCCGAAGCGGCCAAATACCAGATGGAATATTCGATCGTGTGCAGCGGTGGGCCAGCGCTAAAAGATGACAAGCGGGTTTACGGGCGACCCCCGTCGTCCCGTGTATTCGCCATGGCGCAAGTGAAACGAAAAATTGCCAGCGCTGGAATTGGCCCTTTATCGATGACGTGCGGCTGCTGCTGTATACCGTTTTCTACGCTTGATGAGGCTGGGGAAGCAAAATGAGCGATATGGACGAACACCGCGATCTGCTGGAGATCAATGCCATCCGCAGGCTGTTGACGTCAAAACCACGAACGGTCCGCTGGGACGAACGCCGGGCACGGCTCGACGAAGTCGGTTCGGTCTGGCCGGTCGCGGAGGACATCCGATGCGAGCATGTGGTTTTCGATGGCCTCGAGGGAGAGTGGTCCCTGGCGCCTGGCAGTGACAGGGATAAGATTCTGCTCTTTTTCCACGGTGGCGGCTACTGCTCCGGCTCTCTTAAAAGTCATCGTCGAATGGTGACCGAGGCAGGTCGGGCAATGGGAATGCGCACCCTCGCGATCGACTATCGACGCGCGCCGGAACATCCTTTCCCTGCGCAACATGAAGACGCACTCACCGCATGGCGCTTTCTGAGGCGGCAAGGCATCGCGCCGGATCGCATCGTGGTTGGGGGAGACAGTGCGGGCGGCAATCTCACCCTGTGCCTGGTCAGTATATTGCGCACGGCAGGCGAGCGGTTGCCGCGATGTCTTTGGCTGTGTTCGCCCTGGACGGACCTTTCGATGTCCGGCGCGACACTATCAACCAAGGACGCAATCGACCCTATCATCCACCGGGCGTATTTGGGGGAACTGGCAACCGCCTATGTTCCCAATGGCGTTGGTCGGCGCGATCCGCTGATCTCGCCTTTGTTCGCCGATCTGAGCGGATTTCCCCCAATGCTTATACAAGTCGGTTCGGCCGAGACGCTGTTGTCGGACGCAACTCGGCTCGCGGAAGCCGCTGGCGCGGCTGACGTCAAAGTACGTCTCGAAATTTGGCCGCATATGATTCACGCTTGGCCGGTTTGGAATGCGGGGCTGGGTGCCGGTCGGCGCGCTCTTCACAGCGCGGGCATGTTTGCCCGCGAATATTTATAACCCCTGCCGAGGCAGCTGCTGGCGCATTCCAAACGTCTTGATCTGGAATCTTGGTGCGCCAGTACAATTCGCTGCAATGCGGAAAACAGCCCGGCCAATGCCGCCAACGTTACGGACATTAAGTCAAATTTTACCGAACTGGCGCCATGGCTTGGATAAAGGCTGATAGTGTTCGTCAACGCGTTCGACGTATGGAGTAATGATGCGGTCTGTCCCGACGGTCTTGGCCGCATTCATGCTCGGCGCCTGCGGCGTTGCCAAGGCAGGCGAGGGCACCTTTGGCTGGATGTCCGGAGACTGGTACCTGACGGTCGGCGCCACCGGCATGGTTGCCCCGAATTTCGAAGGCGGCAAAAAGTACCTGCTCAGCGCCTCGCCGATCATCTCGCTCGGCAAAGCTGGTCCCGCGGCGCGCTTCACCTCGCGCAACGACAATATCTCGTTGGCATTGATCGACGATGGCGGCGTCCGCGCCGGCCTGACAGGCAAGTTCCTGTTTTCCCGCGACGGTGGTGATGCCGACGAGTTGAAGGGCCTCGACCCGGTGCGCTGGGGCGGCGAGGCCGGCGGCTTCTTCGAATTCTATCCTTTGGATTGGCTGCGTGCCCGCGCCGAATTGCGGCATGGCATTCGCGCCCATAACGGCTTTGTCGCCGACATCGCCGCCGACGCCTTTTACGATGTGACGCCCGATGTCAGGATTTCGGGCGGGCCGCGCGTTTCATTCGCCTCATCGGACTATTTCGACGCCTATTACGGCGTTGATGCCGAGGAGTCCCTGGCCTCGGGGCTCAGCGAATATCATCCCGGTGGCGGGGTGAAGTCGGCGGGCCTGGGCGGCGCGGTGACCTGGAAGGTGACCGAGCCGATGACGGCCAGTCTGTTCGGCGAATATTCCCGCCTGATGGGCCCGGCCGGCGATTCCAGCCTGGTCAAGGAGCGCGGCGATCGCAACCAGTTCACGATCGGCGTGTCGACAACCTACCGCTTCGATTTCTCGATGTGAGCGGGCGGGCGTCGGCTCATTTGATCAAACGGCTGTCGAACGGATAATGGTATAGGCCCGCAATCGTAATGCGTGACGCATCGTCATGGGTCGGGTTGAGCAGATAGTTGTTTGCCTTGCGCATTATGATCGAAGGAATTTTCATGAGCGCGTAACGATTGGCCGAGAGAAAGTCCGTGCCCTGTCGCCGTGTCGATTCCATGTCCTTGTCCCAGCCGTCCTGAATAACCGGTTCGGTCATTTCTATTCCGTCCGGAACGTCGATTTCGATAAGCTGGTAGGTTTCCGGAACGGTTTCGCGCGTCGCATGCACCAGTATCTCCAGCAGTGCCGTCGAAGGGTGGTCGGTGCAATAGACGATGGGCATTCCGCGCCTGTTCCATCTTCCATCAACGAGCGTTCCGCCACGACCCGAGAGATCCGCGAAACTGGAGATGCGCCAGATGCGCATCGTCAGGCAAGCATGCCAAAGTCGATACGGATAAGCTCTTCGGAAACGACGTGGGCGCCGGTCTCTGTCTCAAGGAGATCGATCGGCCTTGCACCATCCAATGCTATGATCTCGCTTCTCAGCCAACGCTGGGCTTTCTCATGGCTACCGAATACCCGATCCGCCTGCTCGGCGATGCGTTCAAGGCGCAGGGCGCGGTCGGATTCAGCTGGCGAAAGCGGCTCGGCATGTTCCTTGCGACGCGCCAGCGTGCGGCGGGGGGCAACGATACGATAGAGTTCTTCGCTACTGAAACCCAGACTGCGCAGATGATCGATCTTGTCCGTAGGGACGGAAAAGTCGCGTGTTGCGCGAATTGCCCTTGCTGCGACCGACATGAATTGTTTCCTTGGCACTGCAGGCCATTTGCCTACAAATGTATGCGCAATTGGCACCTAACGCAAGGAAGCATCAGAGTTCGGGCTTTTCAATATCGCCTGTCTCGGTTAAAAGCCCAGCCATGACGAGCTTTTCGCGCCTTCTCGCGACTGCGATACGAATTACAGGCCCGGTGTTCCGGGCGGCTTGACCGCCGCCGGGGCCGCCGGGAATCTTGCGCGCGGCCTCTCGCGCTTTTTCCAGATCATCAACGCATATCGCCCAAAAGTGGGTCCGGTTTTGGGAAGACGATATGCGTCAAAGCGAAGAACTTCAACGCCCGGGCTCTTTTGCCGCCGGCAACGCATATGGCAGACGAATGACTGATACCGAGACCGCCGAGACGATCGACTATTCCAAAACGCTCTACCTGCCGCAGACGGATTTCCCGATGCGCGCCGGTTTGCCGGAAAAGGAACCGCTGCTGGTCAAGCGCTGGCAGGACATGGACCTTTACCGCAAGTTGCGCGAAGACGCAGCCGGCCGCGAAAAATACGTGCTGCACGACGGCCCGCCTTACGCCAATGGCAACATCCATATCGGCCACGCGCTGAACAAGATCCTCAAGGACGTCATCACCCGCTCGTTTCAGATGCGCGGCTATGACTCGAACTATGTACCCGGTTGGGATTGCCACGGCCTGCCGATTGAATGGAAGATCGAGGAGCAGTACCGCGCCAAGGGCAAGAACAAGGACGAGGTGCCGGTTAACGAGTTCCGGCAGGAATGCCGTGAGTTTGCGGCGCACTGGATCAAGGTGCAGGGTTCCGAGTTCCAGCGCCTCGGCGTCGTCGGCGACTTCGACAATCCCTATACGACGATGGCTTTCCACGCCGAGGCGCGCATCGCCGGCGAGCTGCTGAAATTCGCCATGTCCGGCCAGCTCTATCGCGGCTCCAAGCCGGTGATGTGGAGCGTCGTCGAACGCACCGCGCTGGCCGAGGCGGAGGTCGAATACCAGGACTATGAGTCGGACACGATCTGGGCGAAGTTTCCGGTCGTCAGCCTCGCTCGCCAGGTCATCAACATCGAGGATGGACAGCCAGCCCTGGATCCCAAGCTGACGCAGACGTCGCTCGATCTGCTTGATGCCAGCGTCGTCATCTGGACGACGACGCCGTGGACAATCCCCGGCAACCGCGCCGTCAATTACTCGCCGCGCATCAACTATGGTCTCTATGAGGTTACAGCGGCCGAGAACGCCTTTGGTCCCCAGCCCGGCGAAAAGCTGATCTTTGCCGAGAAACTTGCAGACGACGCTGCCGCGAAGGCCAAGGTCACCCTGAATCGGCTTCGCAACGTTGGCGCCGAAGAGCTTGAAAATCTTACGCTTTCGCATCCCCTCAAAAGTCTGGGTGGCGGCTACGATTTTCCCGTGCCCATGCTCGCCGGCGATCATGTCACCGACGATGCCGGCACCGGATTCGTCCACACCGCGCCGGGACACGGCCGCGAAGACTTTGACGCCTGGATGGATGCCGCCTCTGACCTTCGCCAGCGCGGCATCGACACTGCGATCCCCTTCACCGTTGACGATGCCGGCTTCTTCACCAAGGACGCGCCGGGCTTCGGCCCGCACCGCGAGGGTGGAGCGGCGCGCGTCATCGACGACAATGGCAAGAAGGGCAACGCCAACCAGGCTGTCATCGACGAGCTGATCAAGCGCAACGCGCTGTTCGCGCGCGGCCGCCTGAAGCACTCCTATCCGCATTCCTGGCGCTCGAAGAAGCCGATCATCTTCCGCAACACGCCCCAATGGTTCGTCTATATGGACCAGGAGCTTGGCGACGGCACGACGCTGCGCGGCCGCGCGCTGAAAGCCATCGACGATACCCGCTTCGTGCCCGCCGCCGGCCAGAACCGCATCCGCGCCATGATCGAGGAGCGCCCCGACTGGGTGCTGTCGCGCCAGCGCGCCTGGGGCGTGCCGATCGCCGTCTTTGCCGATGCCGACGGCAACGTGCTGCGCGACGAGGCAGTCAACCAGCGCATCATGGACGCCTTCGAGAAAGAAGGCGCCGACGCCTGGTTCGCCGCCGGCGCCAAGGAGCGGTTCCTCGGCAATCACGATGCCTCGAGATGGCAGCAGGTCATGGACATCCTCGATGTCTGGTTCGATTCAGGCTCGACGCATGCCTTCACGCTTGAGGACCGGCCCGACCTGAAATGGCCGGCCGACCTCTATCTCGAAGGCTCCGATCAGCATCGCGGCTGGTTCCACTCGTCGCTGCTCGAAAGCTGCGGCACCAGGGGCAGGGCGCCCTATGACACCGTTGTCACCCATGGCTTCACCATGGATGAGGAGGGGCGGAAAATGTCGAAGTCGCTCGGCAACACGGTCGTGCCGCAGGACGTCATCAAGCAGTCCGGCGCCGACATCTTGCGGCTGTGGGTGGTGACGACCGATTATTGGGAAGACCAACGGCTCGGCAAGAACGTGCTGCAGACCAATATCGACGCCTACCGCAAGCTGCGCAACACCATCCGCTGGATGCTGGGCACACTCGCCCATGACGACGGCGAGGAGGTGCCGCTGGACAAGATGCCGGAGCTGGAGCGGCTGATGCTGCACCGGCTCGCCGAACTCGATGAAGTCGTACGCTCGGGCTACGACGCGTTCGAATTCAAGCGCATCACCCGCGCGCTGCTCGACTTCATGGTGGTCGAGCTATCGGCCTTCTATTTCGACGTCCGCAAGGACGCGCTTTACTGCGAAGCGCCTTCCAGCGTGAAGCGCAAGGCTTCCGTGCAGGTGGTGCGCCATCTCTTCGACTGCCTGGTGAAATGGCTGGCGCCGATGCTGCCCTTCACTATGGAAGAGGCTTGGCTCGACCGTCATCCGGATGCGGTCTCGGTGCATCTCGACCAGTTCCCGAAAATCCCGGCGGACTGGAAGGACGAGGCGCTGGCGGAGAAGTGGCGCAAGGTGCGGCAGGTCCGCCGTGTCGTCACCGGCGCGCTGGAAATCGCCCGCGCGCAGAAGGTCATCGGCTCTTCGCTGGAAGCGGTGCCGGTCGTCACCCTCGACGATGCCGCGCTCGAAGCGGCGATCGCCGATGTCGATATGGCCGAGATGGCGATCACCAGCGATCTGGTAATCGTGCACGGCAAGGCGCCGGCGGGCAGCTTTACCCTCGACGACGTTAAAGGCGTCGCCGTGGTCGTCGAGAAGGCGGAGAACCGCGGCCTGGTGAAGTGCGCGCGCTCTTGGCGCTACACCGCCGATGTCGGCTCAGATCCGGAATTCCCGGATGTTTCGGCCCGTGACGCCGCTGTCCTGCATGAACTCAAGGCTTTGAGCCGCCTCTAAGGCGGTGCACAAATGCCACGGCGGGCAGCCGATCGGCCCCGGCGCGTTGCCCTTAACGAGTGGTTGAGGTAAACACGCGAAACTCCGGACGACAAATTGTCGCCGGAATTCCGTCGGAAGAGCATAGGCGACGGGGACCGGACCTTTCTTTGGCCGGCGGCAATCGAGAGGCTGTCTACAGTGGGACTTTTTGGCATGACCGAGAGAACTTACGCGCGCGTTGCGCTGCTGGCGCCGCTTGTCGTATCGGGCCTCGCCTTGTCCGGCTGCATGGGCTCGCCCACTTACGGGACCGACAAGCCTGCTGCCTCGCAGCTTGCCGACGACCTCACTGGGGCTTTTTCCTTTGCACCCAAGCGCAAGAACAACATCGACTACAAGCCGCGCCCCACGCTGGTGAAGCCAGGGCCGGGGCAGAAGGAAGTGTTGCCGCCGCCCCAGGAAAGCATCGAGACGGCAAGTGCCGAATGGCCCGAATCGCCGGAGCAGCGCCGTGCCCGCCTGCGCGCCGATGCCACCCTGCATCAGGACGACCCGGCCTACCAGGCGCAGATTGTCGATGACGTGCAGACCGACCCGGTGGCCGTCAAGGCCGCGATGGCGCAGTCGGCTTCGAGCCATCCGCCGGCCTGGACTCCAGCGGAGTCGGACAAGGGCCGCGCCGCGGAAGTCAAGCGCCGTCTGGCTGAAGGCAAACAGGGCGACCCGACCACCCGCAGATATCTGAGCGAGCCGCCGGTGCAATACCGCGCCGCCGCCCCCACCGCGCCGGTGGATGACCTCGGCGAGGATGAGTACAAGAAGGAACGCCGCCTCAAGAAGGAGGCGGCCGCCAAGAGCAAGAGCGGCGGCATGTTCGACTGGCTGCCTTGGTAGCCTGACAGCGCCAGAGACGTTCTTGCCTGGATTGGCTGACTTGGATTTGGACCGTCTGCCGGACTGGAAAATCAGGGTCCGCGTCGCTCGCGAAAAAAGTCTTTCAGCAGCGCTGCCGCAGCGTTCTCGGCCATGCCCGGATAGATGTCGGGCACATGGTGGCAGGTCGGTGACGTGAAGAAGCGAACGCCGTTGACCACTGCGCCGCCCTTCTCGTCGGCAGCGCCGAAATAGAGCCGGCGCAACCTGGCGAAGGAGATGGCGCCGGCGCACATGGCGCACGGCTCCAGCGTCACATAGAGATCGTGGCCGCTGAGCCGCTCGCTGGAAAGCTTGCGGCAGGCTTCGCGGATCGCCAGCATCTCGGCATGAGCGGTGGGATCGGCGAACTCGCGGGTGCGGTTGCCGGCACTCGCAACGACCGTATCGCCGCCGACGACGACCGCGCCAACCGGCACCTCGCCACGCTGGGCGGCGGCTTCGGCTTCTTTCAGCGCCAGCGCCATGAAATCCTGCCGCTTCACGCGGTTTCCATTCCGATTATCTCCTCGCCACTAGAGCGCGATCCTGTTACTACCCGCGCAAACGAGCAAAGGCCACATGGACGACAAAAACAAGAAATTCCCGCGCAAGGCCGGCCCGAAGCCGGCAGGGCCGCGTGGTCGCGATAGCGCTCCCGGCAAGGGCGGCAAGCCGTCCTTCGGCGCCAAAAAACCCTACACTCCGCGCGGCGACCGGCCGGCGGCGGCCGAAGGCGAACGGCCGAAGCGCGACTTCAAAGGCGACCGGCCATTCAGCAAAGGGCCGCGTCCGGAAGGCAAGCCTTATGAACAGCGCGAGGGTCCACGCAAGCCGTACGCACCGCGCGGCGACCGGCCAGCGGCGGCCGAAGGCGAACCGCCGAAGCGCGACTTCAAGGGCGGCGACCGGCCGTTCAGCAAAGGGCCGCGTCCGGAGGGCAAGCCTTATGAGAAGCGCGAAGGTCCGCGCAAGCCCTACGCGCCGCGCGGCGACCGGCCGGCCACTGCCGAAGGCGAGCACGGCGAATGGCGCTTCGACCGTCCCAAGCGTGACTTCGGCGATCGTCCCAAGCGTGATTTTGGCGGCGATCGGCCGCAAGGTGGACAAACGGCACGGGCGGGGTCGGACGGCGGCTTCAAGCCGCGCCCGCGTCGCGTCGAGCTAACGGAAGAAGCCGGCGAACGCATTGCCAAGCGGCTGGCGCGTGCCGGCCTGGCCTCGCGCCGCGACGCCGAGGAACTGATTGCGGCCGGTCGCGTCAAGGTCAATGGCAAGGTGTTGTCCTCGCGGGCCTTCAACGTGATGCCCGGCGACATCATCCATCTCGACGGCATGGAGATCCCGCCGATCGAGCGCACCAGGCTGTTCCTGTTCCACAAACCGGCCGGCGTGGTCACCACCAACCGCGATCCCGAAGGCCGCAAGACCGTCTTCGATGTGCTGCCCCCCGGGCTGCCGCGGCTGATGACCATCGGCCGGCTCGACATCAACACCGAAGGCCTCCTGCTGCTCACCAATGATGGCGGCCTGTCGCGCGTCCTCGAACTGCCGGCCACCGGCTGGCTCAGGCGCTACCGCGTGCGCGTCCACGGCAAGGTCGAGGAAAGCGCGCTTGCCGGCCTGCGCGAAGGCCTTGCCGTCGACGGCGTCTTTTATGGCGCCATCGAAGCGACGCTCGACCGCGAGCAGGGCTCGAACGCCTGGCTGACACTCGGCCTGCGCGAAGGCAAGAACCGCGAGGTCAGGAACATCCTGGGCTCGCTCGGTCTCGACGTGACGCGGCTGATCCGCATTTCCTACGGGCCGTTCCAGCTCGATGATTTGCCGGAAGGCCATGTGCTGGAGATCAAGGGCCGTGTGCTGCGCGACCAACTCGGCGAGCGTCTGGTCGAAGAGTCCGGCGCCAATTTCGACGCCGATATCGCCAAGCCATTTTCCAACAAGCCGGTCAGGCGTGAGCGGGAGGAGGAGCCCGAGCGGCCGAAATTCAACCGCGACGGCGAACGCCGGCCGATCGGCGAGGGCGGCCTGATCAAGAACCGCAAGCGTCGCGAAGGCAGCCGCGACGAAGCGCTCGGCAAGCTGTCGACAAGCCCCGACAGGAGCTTTGGGCCGAAAAAGAGCTTTGGCGAGCGTGGCCCCAGACCTGAACGCAGCGACTTCGGGGACAAACCCCGTGGCGACAAGCCTCGTGGCGGCTTCGGTGGCAAGAAATCCGAACGGGAGCAGCGGCCGATCGAGCCGCCGGGCCAGCGCAAGGCCAATGTCTGGATGGCGCCGGGCGCACGGCCGATCGGCAAGGGCAGGGCGGAGGCAGACGCCGCCAAGGCGGCAGAAAACAAGGCGCGCAAGGCCTCGTTCAAGCCGTCTTACGGCAAGCCCGGCGGCAAGCCGCAAGGCGGCGGTGCAAAGCCGTTCGGCAAGCCACGCGGCGAGCGTCAGGATGGCGGTGGCGACCGGCCGCGCGGCGGCCCGAAGGGAAGCAATGCGGATCGTCGGCGGTGAGTTTCGCGGGCGTCCGCTGGCGACGCCCCGCACCTTTGCCATCCGCCCGACGACCGACCGCACGCGTGAGGCGGTCTTCAACGTGCTGGCGCATCGCTTTCCCGAAAGACTGGACGGCGCGCGCGTCCTCGACCTGTTCGCCGGCACCGGTGCGCTCGGCCTCGAAGCGCTGTCGCGCGGCGCCTCCTACGCTGTCTTCATCGAAGAATCCGCCGAGGGGCGCGGCCTGATCCGCACCAATGTCGAGGCCTTCGGCCTCACCGGCCGCACCAAGATATTCCGCCGCGACGCGACGGCCCTGGGCGAGGCGGGCACCATCGCCGCATTCGGCCTGGTCTTCGCCGATCCGCCCTATGGCAAAGGCCTTGGCGAACGGGCCTTGCGCTCGGCCAAGGCCGGCGGCTGGCTCGCCCCCGGCGCGCTCTGCGTCGTCGAGGAAGCGACGGCGGCGCTGTTAGAGGCAGGGCCGGGCTTCTCGGTTGTCGACGAGCGCAACTATGGCGAGACGGTCATCCGGTTCATCGAGGCCGCCTGAGTTCGGTGTCCGCGATGGCGCCTTCAAAATGACGCACAATTCGCTTTGCCTCGACCTGCAACCCCGCCTATCGTCCCACCACCAAACCGGAGCCATCTATGACATTTCAGGCTGAATGGCTACGCGCAACGCTCTTGGGGCTGGCTCTGGTGATGGCCGCGCCGGCTCTGGCGGGCAACAATCCCGACGACGGCGTCGTGACCGATTTCCTGCTCGACAACGGCATGGAGGTCGTGGTCATCCCCGATCACCGCGCCCCGATCGTCACCCATATGGTCTGGTACAAGATCGGCAGCGCCGACGAGCCGCCGGGCAAGTCCGGCATCGCCCATTTCTTCGAGCATCTGATGTTCAAGGCGACCAGCAACCATGCGGCCGGCGAACTCGACCGCGCCGTCGCCGCCATCGGCGGCTCGGACAACGCCTTCACCTCCTACGACTACACCGCCTTTCACGAGACGGTGGTGCCGCAGGCGCTCGGTGAGATGATGGGCTTCGAGGCTGACCGCATGCGCAATCTCATCCTCAACGACGATGTCATCAAGACGGAGCGCGACGTCATCCTCGAGGAGCGCCGCTCGCGCATCGACTCCAATCCGCAGGCGGTGCTCGACGAGGAAGTCGATGCCACGCTGTGGCAGAACCAGCCCTACCGCATCCCGGTCATCGGCTGGATGCAGGAGATGGAGAAGCTGAACCGCACCGACGCGATGGCCTTCTACAACAAATATTATACACCCAATAACGCCGTGCTGGTGGTGGCCGGCGATGTCGAGCCGGAAACGGTCAAGGCGCTGGCCGAAAAGACCTATGGCAAGGTCGCGCGCGGCCCGGATCTGCCGCCGCGCATCCGCCCGGTCGAGCCGGAACAGAACACCAGGCGTACGGTGACGCTGACCGACGGGCGCGTCAGCGTGCCGAGCTTTACCACGCAATGGGTGGTCCCGTCCTATCACACGGCAAAGCCCGGCGAAGCCGAAGCGCTCGACGTGCTGTCCGAAATCCTCGGCGGCGGCAACCGCAGCCGGCTCTACCAGGAGCTTGTCGTCAGGCAAGGCATCGCCGCGACGGCCGGCGCCTTCTTCCAGGGCACCATGCTCGACGACACCAATTTCACCGTCTACGGCGCGCCGCGCGGCGATGCCAAGCTTGCCGACGTCGAGGCCGCGGTCGACGCCGAGATCGCCCGCATCGCCAAAGACGGCGTCACCAGCGACGAGCTGGAAAAATCCAAGGACCGTTTCGTACGCTCGATGATCTTCGCCCGCGACAAGCAGGAGGACATGGCCAACATCTATGGCTCGACGCTCGCCACCGGCGGCAACGTCCAGGACGTTCAGCAATGGCCGGACCGCATCCGCAAGGTCACCGCCGACCAGGTCAAGGCGGTCGCTGCCCGCTATCTCAATCTCGACCACGCAACGACCGGCTATCTTCTGCCGCAAACCCAAGCTGGGAATTGATGTGATGATGAGCCAGCATGGTCCCGCTCTGCCTTCTCCCCTCGTGGGCTCCTCCCCTTCTCCCCCAGGGGGAGAAGGGAAGCGCCAGCACGCCGGCCAGATTCTAGCGACCCTGTTCCTTTCCCTCGTCTTCCTCGTCCTGCCGGCGCTTTCCGCTCGCGCCGCCATGGACATCCAGGAGGTGACCTCGCCGAAGGGCATTACCGCCTGGCTGGTGGAGGACTATTCGGTGCCGATCGTCGCCATCCGCTTCGTTTTCGATGGCGGCGCGACGCAGGATCCGCCCGGTAAGGAAGGGCTTGCCAATCTGATGAGCGGCCTGTTCGACGAAGGTGCCGGCAACCTCGACAGCGAGGCCTTCCAGATCAAGCTTGACGAGGTCGGCGCCGAGATGAGCTTCGATGCGCAGCGCGATGGCATTTACGGTTCGATGCGCATGCTGGCCGACCAGCGCGACGGCGCCTTCGACCTGCTGCGCGTGGCGGTCAACCAGCCGCGCTTCGACCAGGTGCCGATCGACCGCATCCGCGCGCAAATCCTGTCCGGCATCATCGCCAGCGAGCGCGATCCCGATACGCTCGCCCAACGCAAATGGCTGGACGCGATCTATGGCAGGCATCCCTATGCGCGACCCGACCAGGGCACCAGGCAGAGCATCGCGACGATCACGCCGGCCGATCTCAGCGCCTTCCACAAGGCAAATTTCGCCCGCGACGGCCTGCATGTCGCGGTGGTCGGCGCCATCGATGCCGAGACGCTGAAGCAGAAGCTCGACCTGGTGTTCGGCAGCTTGCCGGAAAAGCAGGCGCTGACGCCCGTTCCCGACATCGACCTGAAGCTTGGTCAGCAGCTCGAGGTCGTGTACGACCAGCCGCAGGCCTCGCTGCAGCTCGCCTATCCCGGCGTGAAGCGGAATGCGCCGGATTTTTTCGCCGCGGTGCTGATGAACGAGATCCTCGGCGGCGGCACCTTCACCTCGCGGCTGTTCGACGAGGTGCGCGAAAAGCGCGGCCTGGCCTACAGCGTCAGCTCCGACCTCGTCGACCACCAGCATTCCGAGGCGCTGTCCATCACCACCTCGACCCGCGCCGACAGGGCGGCCGAGACGCTGGCCGTGGTGCGCGACGTGGTCAAGCGCATGGCCGAGGAGGGGCCGACCGAAGCCGAGCTGGCGGCGACCAAGAAATACATGATCGGTGCCTATGCCATCAACAATCTGAATTCCTCGGGCGCGATCGCCTCAACGCTGGTCGAGATCCAGCTCGGCAAGCTCGGCATCGACTACATGCAGCGCCGCGCCGCCCTGATCAACGCGGTGACGCAGGACCAGGTGAAAGCGGTGGCGAAAAAGCTGCTCTCCGCCGAGCCGGCCGTCATGGTGGTCGGGCCGAAGCTAGGCGCGGCCAACAAGGGATGAGCCCTAGCTTCGGCATCGCCTTTGGCGGCGGCGGCGCGCGCGGGCTGGCGCATATCCATGTTATCGAGGCGCTTGACGAGCTGGGCATCAGGCCGGCGGCAATCGCCGGCTCGTCGATCGGCGCCATCATGGGCGCCGGCATGGCCTCTGGTATGACCGGCAAGGACATCCACGACTATGCGCGCTCGATCCTCGGCCGGCGCGCCGAGGTGGCGACGCGCATGTGGCGGGCGCGGCCCGGCACTTTTGCCGAGGCAATGCAGGGCGGCCTGCGGGTCAGCCAGTTCAATGTCGAGCGCATCCTCAAGGCGTTCCTGCCCGATGCCATTCCCGAGACCTTCGCCGAACTCAAAATACCGCTGAAGGTGACGGCAACGGATTTTTATGGCCACAAGCTCGCGGTGTTGGCCGAAGGCGAACTGCCTTCGGCGCTGGCCGCCTCGGCGGCAATTCCGGCGGTGTTCCGCCCGGTGATGCGCGACGGCAGGATGCTGATCGACGGCGGCATCTACAATCCCGTGCCATTCGACCTGATCGAGCTGGACGCCGACATCATCATTGCCGTCGACGTGGTCGGCGCGCCGACCGAGGCCGGGCGCAAATTCCCGACCTCGGTCGACCTGATGTTCGGCGCCACGCAGCTGATGATGCAGTCGATCATCGCCAGCAAGCTGAACCAGAGCCGGCCCGACATATTGGTCCGGCCGGCGGTGTCGAAATACCGGGTGCTCGACTTCATGAAGGTCGAGGCGCTGATGGCCGAGACGGTTGCGATCAAGGACGAGCTGAAGCGCGAGGTGGAGCAGGCGCTGAAGGCGAGGGAAGACGCTGCGGTCGCGGGCAGGCAGCGGACGGTGTAGGGAAGCTGCCAATCTCCCCACTTGAGGAGATGTCGCCGAAGCCGACAGAGGGGTCGTCTCGCGCAATGCGCCAACCCCCCGCTGTCGAAAGAGAGGAGCCGCGCCCGGTCGAACCGACCCCCTCTGCCCTGCCGGGCGTCTCCCCCTCGAGGGGGGAGATTGGCTGATCACGCCATCCCGGCCGCATACTCCAGCGCCACCACGCCGTTGCTGAATTGCGTGGCCGAGATCAGCTCGAGCGGCAATTGCGCGCCAGGCGGGAACAGCAGCTTGCCCTGGCCGACGGCACCGGGGTAGCTGAGCAGCCTGATGCGGTCGACCAGGCCGTTGCGCAGCAATTCCTGCGCGACGCTGAGGCTGCCATGCACATAGATGTTGCCGCCGCTGCCTTGCTTCAGCCCTCTGACCGCTTCCGGCAACGCGCCCTGCAGGAGTTCGGCCGGCTGCCAGTCGAGCGCCTGCAAGCTGGTCGAGGCGACATATTTCGGCAGCGCGTTGAAGCGGTCGGCGAAGTCTCCGGTCTCCTTGGGCCACGAGCCGGCAAAAATCTCATAGGTCGTGCGCCCCAAAAGCATGGCGCCGCTGTCGGCAAGCTCGTCCTCCTTGAACTTCTGCATCTCATGGTTCCAGGCGACGCTCGGCAGCTTCTCGACCTCGGCGATGCCGTCGACGCTGATGAATTCGGTGACGATGAGTTTTCGCATGGCGGGTTCCTTTCTGCCGAGCGCGGGTCTTGTGCGAACTGCTCCGTCAACTAGCGCGGCACTTTTTCAGGGGGAGGGCTTTCCCTGTTCAGATTCGATCTGCAATGACCGCCCGCTGAGCAATACCAGTTTCCTGGCCAGTATCTGCTCCACGTCGAAGCATGCCTCGGCGACTGGATCATCTACCATGAGCCAGCAAGGTAGAAGAGAGCCGAGCTATTTCGCCGTGGCTAAGGTCCAGCTTATCGCCGATCGTGCGCGTCACGTGCTGCCTACAGCTTGGCAATACCGGCTTTCAGCAGTCCTTCGCGGACGTGCTGCACATCGGACTCCTGGGCATAGTGCAGGGTGGCGATGAATGAATCGAGGTCGAATTGGGGATCGAGCGTTCTGATCTTGCCCAGATGCGCCGCGGCCGCGATTTCGTCGCCGAGCCAGCCGTAGCAGGCAGCGGCGAAAGCGTGCTGAACCGCGTCCATGGTCGACAGATGCATGAAAGCTTCGATCGCCTCGCCATACTGGCGCGCGGCGAAATGCGCCTTTCCCAGATGGCTCCAGAACCTCTCCGGATGGTGCGGGTTCAACTGCATGGCCTTGCGGATCCATTCAATTCCCTCTTCCGGCCTCCCGAGCCACGTCAATAACTCGCCTTGCTGCACCACCACGAGGTCGTAATTGGGGTTGAGGGCCAGCGCCCGCTCCTGATGGTAGCGCGCAGTGGTCAGCTCATTGTTGTTCACGTTCACTGCCGCGAGAATGCGGTGGACATCGGCATCGTTGTTGTCCAGCGCCAGCGCCCTGTCCAGCGCCGCCATGATGTTGTTCCAGACGGCATCCCTGTCTTCGCACCAGTTATGGACCCAGGCCTGGCCAAGAATGCAGGCCCGCCAGGCATGGGCATGGGCATAATCGGGGTCGAGCGCGACGGCCCTTTCTATCAAGGTTCGCGCGCGTTCATTATCGGCAATGGTGCTTCGGTGATGCAGCACCTTGGCAGCAAGGACACATTCATACGCGGCCATGTTTGCAGGTTTCGCCCGCGCGAGCTGGTCGCGCTGAGCCGCCTCGACACGACCGGGCAGCGTGGCCGCGATCGCCGCCGTCACCTCATCCTGAATCGCGAATATGTCGACCAGCTTCCGGTCATACTTGTCTGCCCAGATATGAGCGTCATTCGCCGTGTCGATGAGCTGAACCGTCACGCGCACCCTCTCGCCGATCTTGCGGACGCTTCCCTCCACCAGGTATTGGACGTCGAGTTTCTCGGCCACCTCGCGCACATTCACGGCGCGGTTCTTGTAGACGAAGCTGGAATTGCGCGAGATGACGAACAACTCATGGTGGCGGGACAGTTCGGTGATGATGTCCTCGGTCAGTCCGTCCGCGAAAAATTCCTGCTCGGGGTCGCCGCTCATGTTGGTGAATGGCAGCACCACTATTGAAGGTTTCGAGATCGATCGCTTTACCTCGACTTCCGGCAGGACAGGACTGTCAAGCCCGATGCGATAGAGGCGAACCGGGCGGCTGATGTTCTTCAACGTCTTCTCGCCCAGGTCCTCCATGGCAATTTCGAGACGGTCGGCAATTTGGGTCGCCACCGCTGCGGTCACGCAGATGCCGCCGACGTCGGCGAGTTGCTCGATGCGCGAGGCAATATTGACGCCGTCGCCGAAAATGTCCTCATCGTCGAAAATGATGTCGCCGAGATTTATGCCGATCCTGAACTCGATACGCCGTTCTTGCGGCACATCCGAATTGCGCCGTTTCATGCGCTGTTGGATTTCCACGGCGCATTTCACGGCGTCGGTCACGCTCTGGAACTCAACGAGCATGCCGTCTCCGGTGGTCTTGATGATCCGGCCCTTGTTCTTGGCAATGGCGGGATCGACCAGTTCTATGCGATGGGTCCGAAGGCGTGCGAGCGTGCCGGATTCGTCGGCCTCCATTAGCCGGCTGTAGCCCGCCATATCGGCAGCCAGAATTGCGGCTAGTCTCTGTTCCATCGCTGAACCAAAAACCAAGCCTACGCTTCCTGGGCCGCCAAATCCAGCAATTTGGGCTTGTGGCTGAAGTCCTCCTACTGCAGCAGCAAGAAAGGGCGGATCAGAACCCTCCGCCTGGTGGCTGCCGATCGCATCAATGGCGGGAGGCGCGGCGCCGAGCTCGTCGAGGCGACATATTTCGGCAGCGCGTTGAACCGGTCGGCAAAGTCGCCGGTTTCCTTGAGCCACGAGCCGGCAAAGATCTCGTAGGTCGTAGGCTTCGTGAAAATTAGCTCGGGATTTGTCATTTTTGGCCGATGGCAGAGGCAAGCGTCGACTTGGTGGTCCGCTAGAAAACAGAACGGGGTTAGTCCCCAGGCACTTGTCCCCCGCGTGCACTTTAGCGCCAAGGTGGTAAGCTCCAAAACTGAGTCGGAGCACTGGTGGAGGGGTCATGGGGCAGACAAGCAAAGTTTTTGATCGAGAGCGCTCGCCGTCTGTCAAGGCCGGCGGTCTGCGGTGACGAAACCGATCAAGTCCCTCCGACCCTTCTTCAGCTACTACGGCGGAAAGTGGCGTGATGCGGTTCGTCTCTATCCGAAGCCGGAGCACGAAACGATCATCGAACCATTTGCGGGGTCAGCCGGATATAGCCTAAGGTATCCGGACAGGGCGGTGATTCTGTACGAGATTGACCCAGTTATAGTCGCGGTCTGGCGTTTCCTGATCTCTGCTACACCAAAAGACATCTTGGCAATTCCAGACCTTCCTCTTGATGGGACTTGTGACGACCTAAAGGTTTCTCAAGAGGCCAAGTGGTTAGTCGGTTTCTGGCTCAATCGTGGCACTGCCAGTCCACGCAAATCTCCGTCAAAATGGATGCGCGACAAGATTCGTCCTGGATCGTTTTGGGGCGAAAGAGTGCGAAACACGATCGCGACCCAAGTCGAAAATATTCGCCACTGGAAGGTATACAATAGCGGCTATGTTGAGTGTCCCGAAAACTCAGAGGCTACCTGGTTCATCGATCCACCCTATCGCGAGGCGGGCCGGCACTATCGCTTCGGCTCGGAAATCATCGACTATTCCGCGCTGGCAACTTGGTGCCGAAATCGGTCTGGGCAAGTTATTGTTTGTGAAAATGCGGGAGCAGACTGGTTGCCTTTTCGAGATCTAGGATCAACTAAGACCACTCGAGCAGACCGTCGCTCAAAAGAGGTCTATTGGCTAAGTAAGTTCGACAAAGACTTGAATTCCATTGATGAGAACGCAATCATTGATGCAGGTACAAATGGGACCGTAGACAACGGGGTGCCACAGGAGAAGAACGCCGCATGACCGCCCGAGCGGTGCACTTGCATAGAGCGTTGTTAAAAGCCCTGGGTGGCCGGGTGCATTGGACCAGTCCTACCAACGAAAAGCCACTAATCTTAGACTTACGTGAACCAGAGTCCCTGCGTCTGAGGGTCTATATGTACAGCCTAGTTGGCGGCGCTGGCGAACGGGCTCGGCGCGAATACAAAATCGTGCTGCGGGTTCGGGATCAGGCGGTGGGCCAGTATGGTTCGTTCGATCATTCCGACGGTCGGTTCACCACTGTAGTCGGCTATGATGCAGACTTGGACGTCTTTGTGTTTTGGGACGCTAGCCTGCATCCTCGATTTAAGAATGGCGGTAACTTGCAGGTGCGGGATCAGGTCGTCCGCAAAGCTGCCGTCTATGGGACCGCCGAGCAGGTGCGGTACCTGACGAACGGCGCCAAGGAAGCAGTGTTGGTCTGCCAAAGCCCGGACTTGTGGCGAACTCTTGAGACAAGGATAACCACTACTGGCGGGATCGAGGAAGGTGAATGTTTGACCTTTCTCAACTGAATTTGAAAACCTCTTATCATAAGGGTCGCGATGATATTGCGCGCGACTTCTATTTACCTTGCATGATGCAAGCGACCCATTTTGATCGAGCTGTAGGCTATTTTCGGAGCACAGTCTTCATCATTGCTTGGCAGGCATTAAAGGGCTTCATAGAGCGTGGCGGTAAGATCCAAATCCTATGTTCGCAGATTCTAGCTGATGCCGATGTCGATGCTTTGGAGGCTGGCTATGCGGCACGGGTCGACGAGGTAATCGGAAGGCGGTTGCTCGAACAGGTTACATCTTTGCTGCAGAATGAAGAACTCTGCGAGCCAGCCAAGATTTTGGCGGGACTGGTCGCCCGCGGTCTTCTTGACCTTCAGGTGGCAATTCTACGAGAGAACGACCTGCTTTCCGCCAAGGGACGCATATTTCATGATAAACTAGGTATTTTCCGCGACCCGATTGGTCATCGGGTGATATTCAAGGGCTCTATGAACGAGACTTGGACGGGTCTCGCTTCGGACGGAAATTTAGAGTCGGTTGACGTTGCCGTAAGTTGGCTCGGCCTTCGTGACCTTGAGCGATGCAATGTTGAGGAAGGCTATTTCAGTGATCTTTGGCAACGAAAATACCCTGGGCTCTGTGTTCGCCCCTTTCCGGAGGTGGCGCGCGCTGAACTGACCAGCGCCGCGCCCGACGATTTCGAACGAGCATTCGATGATTTTCTCCAGAAAACCACCTCAACAGAACCTGCGGATCCCCGCGGCCGGGTTCTGAAACCACACCAAGCACTCGGCTTGACCTCTTGGGCAGCCAATGGCCGCCGAGGCATTCTCGCGTTCGCCACTGGGGCAGGTAAGACCTTCACAGCAATCACCGCCATTCGCGAAGCTTTGAGAGAACATCGAAATGTAGTGCTAGTGATCGTCCCGGATCAGACTCTCTTTGGCCAATGGGAAAAGGAAATCCGCGAGACTACCGCGGACCTCACTCCACGGATCCTGCGCGCGGGCGCCGGACATAGCGGCTGGCGTGCGACATTGCGTCAGTGGACGACGCCCAGCGAGCAGCTGCGTATCGTGCTGGCTACCGTCCAAACCGCATCGAGTGATGAATTTCGCGGCCAGCTTGATGGCGGGGCGCATCTTATGATCGTTGTAGACGAAGTGCATCGCTTGGGATCGCGGAAACATCGGAAACTAATGGACGATGCCAACTTCGGGCCACGGCTTGGGCTGAGTGCGACGCCTGAGCGTTATGGTGATGCTGATGGAACTGCTGCAATCATGACTTTTTTCGGCGGCGTCCTGCGGCCACGTTACACGCTTCCCGACGCTATTCGCGATGGAGTTTTGACACCCTACTTCTACCGGCCCCACGCCCTGCGTCTAGAGCCAGATGAGCAGGATGCTTGGGCGAAGTTGAGCCGGGAGATCGTACGGATACAAGCGCGAATTCGCGCCAATGACAGAACGCCCGGTTTGGCCGAGAAGGCGCAAAATCTGCTGATCCGCAGGGCGCGCCTAATTAAGCAGGCGCGCGCCAAGGTGCAACTAGCCGTCCGCGTGATTAGCCAGGGCTACGTGGTCGGCGAACGATGGCTGATCTACTGTGACGACAGCACACAACTTAACACTGTCAACGCCAACTTGGCAGCCGCGGGCATTTCGACCTTGGCGTATCATTCCGCGATGGAAGGTGATCGAGATCAAACGCTAAGGTGGTTGGCTAAGCGCGGTGGCATTGTTACAGCTATCAAGTGCTTGGACGAAGGCGTGGACATCCCCTCTGTGACTCACGCCCTAATCCTGGCTTCATCCAAGAACCCGCGGGAGTTTGTGCAGCGCCGTGGCCGCGTACTTCGTAAGGCCGAGGGCAAGGCGCTAGCGTACATCCATGACGCCATCGTCCTTCCATCTAGGCTGGACTCGGACGAAGACAGTGATGAGCGAAGGTCAGATCCAATAACATCCGGAGAGCTGGCTAGGGCGATCGAATTTGCCACATATGCGTCCAACCCCGCGTCAGCGACCGACCTACAACAAATTGCAGTACAAGCAGGACTCGACTGGCACGCACTTATGAGGCTTGGGGTGGAAGATGCGGAAGACTGATCTGGAAGACATTCGCTCGGTGATCCATCGGATTCGTGCAGATCGCTTTTCTCATCTGGACGAGCAGTTTCTCGACGCCGTTTTGGACGCTGAGGCACGTACATTGGAGGACGACGCTGGCGCGGTCCAATTGATCCGGCGCGCTGTGGACACTGCGCTAGCAAAGATGGGCTAAAGCAGATGCTGCTGCTTAAGAAACTGGAAATCGAAGGATTTGGGCCGTTTGCGGACAAGCAAGTCCTGTTGTTTCCGGCAAAGCCCGGTGTACTGGTTGTCTATGGCGAGAACATGCGGGGCAAGACTACCCTTTTGAACGCTATCCGATACGCGTTTTTCGGCAAAGTGTTAGGGAGGGGGCGGCGTGAACGACTAGTCCATAGCTTATCCAATCGCGAGCGAGCATCGGCGGGCAAGTTCGGCTTCAATGTCGCTTTGGAATTCGAGTTCGATGGTCAAGCCTTCGAGCTCTATCGCGGGCATGAAGCACGTGGCCCAAGCCCCATCAATGACGGCGACTATCGCTCTGAGGTACTCCTTCGGCGAGGTGGCCAGGTGGTAAGCCAGCAGGAGCAAGACCGGCTTCTTGGTCAAATTTTTCCGGAGGACATTTCACGGTTTTTTCTTTTCGATGGCGAGCTTCTCCAAGAGTATGAGGAGTTGATCATCAACGAGAGTGAGGTTGGACCTCAGATTTCAAGCGCGATCGAAAGAATTCTTGGCGTGCCGATCCTCAAGGCGGGACGCCGCCACCTTCTTGGGTTGGCGGACGAGGCCGACAGGCAGGCCGCTACGGAGGCGTCTCGACATCAAGAAACTCAGAGCTTGGGCAACGCGCTTCAGGCGGCTATTACGCTGCGCAAGGCTCAACAAGATGAACTCGTCCGACTAAAGGACAATCTCGCAGACCTCACTCGACAAAAGGGCGAAATCGACGCCAAGCTCGCGGCTGATCGACGAGCCGCTGATCTCATGAACCGTCGCCAGGATGCGCTCAATCGCGCTGCTGCAGCGGCGACGAGGCAAGTGGATTTGCGATTGGACATCAAACGCGCCATGAGCGATGCGTGGCGGACGGTTTTGCACGAGCCCATTCGTAAGGCCAGGGAACAAGCACAGATCAACTTGCAGTCGCAGATCGAGGCCTTAAAAGTCGAGCTGCGCCGCGCGGCCGTTGAGCGAAGTCATTGTGACATCTGTGAACAGGATGTTGCCCCAGCCCTGCGGTCGAGGCTGCTCGCGACATTGGGCGACACGGGAGCAGCGCGGCCTGCAGACCAAGCGTCGATCCGCTTGGGGGCCGTAGGCGGGTTCAGGGATTTCGATGTGTCCGGCGAAGTACGTCAATTGGTCCGGCAAATTCAAGATATGGCAGTGGTGGAACAACACGAGCGCGAAGAAGCGAAAGATCTTCTCTCTTCGCTGGCCGATACGGACCAAGCGTCCGTCCGCAGTACCCAAGCAACTTACGTCGAAGTCATCGAACAAATTGCGATCGTCAAGCAGGGTATCGAGAAGCAGGCGGCCCAGCTCGAGCAGCAGGAGACGCGCGTCGATGGATTGCGTCGAAAATTACAGAACACCGCTCGAGCTGATGTTATGGCTGTAGAGGCTCGAGCCAAGCTCTTGCGAGACAGTGCCGCCGTGTTCGACGATGCGGTAGAAGCATACAAGACGGAATTGCGAAAACGTGTTGAGGCCAGCGCCACTGAACTGTTTCTAGCAATGACCACCGAGAAGACTGACTTTGCTGGCCTGAGAATTAACAATGACTATGGCCTGACGATCATACATAGGGATGGTCGTCCCGAGGACGCGCGTTCTGCGGGAGCCGAACACGTCGTCGCCTTGGCGTTGATGGGTGCGTTGCAGCAAAATGCCCCGTTGCGCGGCCCCATAGTGATGGACTCGCCCTTTGGCCGTCTTGACGATGGCCACACGTCCAACGTCGTGAGCGGTCTCCATAAGATGGCCGATCAAGTTGTTCTTCTTGTCTATGAAGCAGAAGTTGGCCGTCAGCGTGCCCGGGAGCTTTTGGGCTCTCGGCTGGTTGCTGAGTACGAGCTCGAACGCGTGAACAGCCGGCGTACCAACATAAGAGAGATTCGCTGATTATGGATCAAGACCGGCGTAGCATTGGCCTTTCGGCCGAATCTCAACGCCTCATGGAAGAGATTCTGAACAAAGACTGGTTCAATGAAGCTCAAGAAGCGGCCCGCTTCTCCATGGCCTATGCGATCAAAGCAGGTGTCACCCCTGGTGCGACGCCGGGCGTGGACACTCGTTGGGCGAGCGGACTATTTGACCCGACCGGCGAGATCGTATCCCTTGTGAATGCGCTCTATCCAGAAGTGACAACTCCAGTGCGTGCGATCGAAAACTTCGTCAACGAAGGCCTGCGATTGGTGCACGAACGATTGGTTATCCGAGGCGAAACACCCGCGG
This sequence comes from Mesorhizobium sp. M0410, assembly GCF_040321435.1. Taxonomy (NCBI): domain Bacteria; kingdom Pseudomonadati; phylum Pseudomonadota; class Alphaproteobacteria; order Hyphomicrobiales; family Phyllobacteriaceae; genus Mesorhizobium; species Mesorhizobium sp. M0410. Next base: position 4,897 of record NZ_JAMYRN010000032.1, on the reverse strand, counting down.
ATTTGCTGGGCTGAAGTCATCGCCGACGTAACATACTTTGATGGCATATCTCTTGCCATCCTCGCACCCTTCCCCTAATCGCCCATTGGCGAAAACCTGTTCCCAATCGCCCCGCCGTCGCTGACCTCACCATTTCAGCACCCGCAGGCCCCTAAGAGAAAAGCTTTTCCCACCGGGAGATCGATATCCAAATCATGGCGTCCGACGCCCAGCCAACGCCCGCCAAACAGCCGGTCACCCTCCGCGAGGTAGCCACATCGTCGGCGTCAGCCTCGCCACCGCCTCGAAAGCCCTGAACGGGCGGATGACCGCCGAGACGCGGACCCGTATTCGCGAGACGGCGCAGCGGCTTGGCTTTCGCCCGAACAGCCTGGCGCAGAGCCTCCCCAGGCGGCTCCTTTACCGTCGGGCCCGCTGACCAACGACCTATCGCCGCGCCTTCGGCGCGCATTTGTGACGGTCACCGCCTTCATGAAGCAACTCTGATCCCAAATGTCATCGTGCGATGCCAAGCCGTTGCGTGAGCGGATGCGGGTAACATCGGCGAAATGGAACAATCCGGCAGCCGGCGGGTTTGTAGGATGAAGGGCGATCTGTTTCGGAGGAAGATTACGATGAAACGCGTCCTCGCCCAACATGCGGTGCGACTGATGCTCGGCGCCGCCTGCCTGCTCACAGTTGTCGAGATTCCCAACCCAATTGCGCCATTGTCGCTTGTGTCCGAGGCAAGGGCTGCCACCACCGTTTCGATCAGCACATTCTACGAAGACCTGTCTTCCTATGGCGATTGGGTCTCGTATCACGGAGCGACCGTTTTCGTGCCGGTCGATGTGCCTGACGACTGGCGTCCGTATACGCTTGGACATTGGGTCTACACCGAGCAGTATGGCTGGCTGTGGGTGTCCGACGAGCCATTCGGCTGGGCGACGTACCATTACGGCCGGTGGGGCTATGCCGACGATATCGGCTGGTATTGGGTTCCGGGCACTCGCTGGGCGCCAGCGTGGGTGAGTTGGCGTCGTGACAGGGAGCACATGATTTGGGCTCCGCTGCCGCCGCGCCGCGATCCGGATTTGATTTCAATCGAGGTGACCTTCGACACGACGCCGGATTACTACTGGGTTGTGGTCCCCACCCGCGAATTCCTTGCCGCGGACATTTCTACCGTCGTTATCCGTGATGAGCCGGAGTTTGTGCGCATCGTCGAGGCGGCCGAGCCGGCCGGCGACGTGACGATCCAGAACAACGTCGTGATCAACAAAGTCATTGATGTCGATGTGATCGAAAAGGAGACGAACCAGAAGGTGACTGCCGTCAAGGTCAGCAAGACCGACGCGCCCGAGCAGTCCGGCAAACTGGAAAAAGATACGGTCGCTGTCTTTGAGGGCGAGGTGAAAGCCGACCCTAAGGCCAAACCAGCCAAGCTCAAAGACATCGAGGAGGTGAAGCAGGTTCAGGCTGGCCGCAAATCGAAGCCGACCGAAGGCGCTGCATCGACCGAGCAGGCGAAGCCCGAAGAAACTGCCAAGCCTGAGAAGCCGAAGGTCGGCGAGCAGCCGACCACCGAGCAGCAGCAGGCCGAACCTGGCAAGGCGGCCAAGCCTGAGAAGCAGAAGACCAAGGAGCAGCCCGCCGCCGAGCAGCAACAGGCCGAGCCGGAACAGGCGGCCAAGCCTGAGAAGCAGAAGACCAAGAAGCAGCCCGCCGCCGAGCAGCAACAGGCCGAGCCGGAACAGACGGCCAAGCCCGAGAAGCCGAAGACCAAGAAGCAGCCCGCCGCCGAGCAGCAACAGGCCGAGCCGGAACAGACGGCCAAGCCTGAGAAGCCGAAGACCAGGAAGCAGCCCGCCGCCGAGCAGCAGCAGGCCGAGCCCGAACAGGCGGCCAAGCCTGAGAAGCAGAAGACCAGGAAGCAGCCCGCCGCCGAGCAGCAGCAGGCCGAGCCCGAGCAGGCGGCCAAGCCTGAGAAGCGGAAGGCCAAGGGGCAGCCCGCCGAGCAGCAGCAAGCCGAGCCGGAACAGGCGGCCAAGCCCAAGCCGGAGAAGCAGAAAAACAAGGCGTGCGATCCGCAGACTGAGAGTTGCTAGCCTACGGGTAGACTGCGGCACCGCGATTATTCGATCGCGGTGCCGCTGAGCGGCCATTCCCCCTTGCCATCCCCACATCCTTCGTCCTAATCTCTCCCTTGAGAAAACCTTTTCCCAACTCGCCTCGCATCCGCTGACATCACCAATCAGCACCCTGAGGGGCCATAAGAGAAAAGCTTTTCCCACTTGGGAGGATCGATATCCAAATCATGGCGTCCGATGCGCAGCCAACGCCCGCCAAGCAGCCCGTCAACCTTGCGTGAGGTGGCAGCCCTTGCCGGCGTCAGCGTTGCCACCGCGTCCAAGGCGCTGAACGGGCAGGGGCGGATGACGGCCGAGACGCGGACCCGGATTCGCGAGACGGCGCAGCGGCTTGGCTTTCGCCCGAACAGCCTGGCGCAGAGCCTGCTCAGGCGGCGCTCCTTTACCGTCGGGCTGTTGACCAACGACACTTATGGCCGCTTTTCGCTGCCGCTGATGGCCGGCGTTTCCGATGCGCTGGTCGATGCCGGCGTCTCGGTGTTTTTGTGCAATGTCGAGGACGACCCGCGCCTTGCCCAGCTGCATGTCGATGCCATGCTCGACAAGCGCGTCGACGGCATCATCGCCACCGGCAAGCGCATCGACCGCCATCTGCCGGTCGACCTCGCCAATCTCGGCATTCCGGCGATCTATGCTTTCACCGAGCCCGATCCCAACGCCATCGCCTTCGTCTCCGACGATGCCGGCGGGGCGCGGCTGGCGGTCGAGCATTTTTGCCGGCTCGGGCGGCGGCGCATCGCCCATGTCAGCGGGCCGGCGAGCTTTGCCGTGGTGCATGCCCGCGCCGAGGCCTATCGCGCGGTGCTGGCCGAGAACGGCCTGCCGGTCATGGAGCCGCTGCTTGGCCGCTGGTCGGAGGCCTGGGGCCATGAGGCGGTCAAGACGCTGTTCGACCGCGAGGGGTTTGACGGCAAGCGCGAAAAACCGGACGCGGTGTTTTGCGGCAACGACCAGATCGCGCGCGGCGTCATCGACGCCTTGCGCGAACGCGGTATCGGCGTGCCGGACGAGGTCGGCGTCATCGGCTTCGACAATTGGCAGATCGTCGCAGAGGCAACCCGGCCGCCGCTGACGTCGGTCGACATGAATCTCGCAGCACTTGGCCGCGAGGCCGGCCTTGCCCTGCTTTCGCTCGTCGGCGGCGAACCCGCTGTGCCGGGCATCAGAAAACTGCCGTGCCGGCTGGTGGTGCGTCAGTCATGCGGCCGTCCGCCGGACGGCTGAAACGAAACGGGCCGTGTCGATTGCAAAGCGCTGGGGCGCGGTCGAGTTAAACCATGTGGAGGAGAAGCATGAGAACCACCATTACCGGGCTCGCCATCGCGGCGAGCATATTGGGCACGCTGGCAACAGTCGGCTCGGCCGCCGCCGACACCGCCAACATCTGGGTGCGCGCCGACGGCTCGAACTTCATGCCGCGCATCGTCGACGCCTTCAACAAGGGGCATCAGAACCAGATCAAGCTCGACATCATCCCCAACGCCGAAATCATCCCGAAATACGGCGCCGCCGCCGCCGGCGGCACCGCACCGGATGCACTCTCGCTCGACCTGATCTACACGCCGTCCTTCGCCGCCGCCGGCCAGCTGGAGGACATCACCGACTGGGCGAAATCGCTGCCCTATTTCGCCAGCCTGTCGCCGGCGCATGTCAAGACCGGCACCTATAAGGGCCGCATCTACGGGCTGCCGTTCTCGGCGGATTCCTCGGTGCTGATCTGGAACAAGAAGCTGTTCAAGCAGGCCGGCCTCGACCCGGAAAAGGGCCCGACCAACTGGGCCGAGATCGAGAGCGACGCCGAAAAGGTCAACGCGCTCGGCGGCGACATCAAGGGCTTCTATTTCTCCGGCAATTGCGGCGGCTGCAACATCTTCACCTTCACGCCGCTGATCTGGGCCTCGGGCGGCGACATCCTGACGGAGGACGGCTCCAAGGCGACGCTCGACACGCCGCAGATGCGCGGCGCCATCGACCTCTACCGTTCGATGGTCAAGAAGGACCTGGTGCCTTCAGGCGCACAGACCGACACCGGCTCCAACTTCTTTGCCGCCTTCGCCACCGGCAATATCGGCATCTCGCCGTCCGGCGCCTTCGCCATCGGCGCGCTGAACACGCAATATCCGGATATTGACTACGGCATCACCTTCCTGCCCGGCAAGGACGGCGGCTGGTCGTCGTTTGCCGGCGGCGACAATTTCGTCGTCACCAAGGGCACCACCAAGGTCGCGGTGGTGAAGGAGTTCCTCGATTTCGCCTATTCGCTCGAGGGCCAGACCATCCTGGCGAAATACGGCAGCCTGCCGGTGCGCGGCGACATCGCCAATGAGGCGTTGAAGGACCTCGACCCGCGCTACAAGGTCGCCGCCGAAGCGATGGCCAAGGGCCGCACGCCCTATTCGGTGGTGTTCAACGACCTGATCAACTCGGCCAACGGTCCGTGGAACCAGATGATGAACGAGGTCTTCTTCGGCGAAGACGTCGACGGCGCCATCGCCAATGCGCAGGAGACCATGCAGTCGATCATCGATTCGGCGCCGCAGAAGTAAAGCGCCGCCTCCCCCTCGAGGGGAGGTCGGACCGCAGGTCCGGGTGGGGTCATCGCGGCAGTGCTCGACGCTCTTTTGATGTCGGCGCGCTTCGCGGAGGACCCCACCCCCGGCCTTCGGCCGGACCCTCCCCTCAAGGGGTGTTTGGACCGGGGACATCGCGAACAGGTGTGCGAGGACATCGCGAACAGTTTGGCGCGCTTTGCGCTGGGGGGTTCGGGA
>NZ_JAMYRN010000031.1:0-54355 GCF_040321435.1 Mesorhizobium sp. M0410 | reverse complement strand
CTCGACAATATGCGCGATCTGTCAAACGACGCAACGATCGCTTTTCACCCATCTCCCTCATTCCCATTTATGGGTTCACGACCTAGCAGAGTGTTTCGCATGGGATCCCATCCTTGTCGCGATCGAGTTTTCCGCCCCATGAGCAGTTTTGCAGGTACCAGTTGGCTTCGTCGCAGGAACCGATCTGCTTGCACGTTCTCCGCGGCTCGCAAGAATAGCCGCTCTGCGCGACCAGCTTACGGCTGATGATGCCCAGCGGGCGACTCGACGGCGCCGCGCCGTCGGCGTGCGCAGCGCGCCATTCCCAGGGTGCCTGAAACGTCCCGGCCCACAGGCCGATCTTTGAGGCTTGGGCTTGCGCCTGCTGCCCCCCATAGGCGCCCTGGCTGTAGTGAGGCCAATCCAGCGCCTGGCCGTGCTTGACCATCCAGGCGGCCACGCCCGCGCCGTCGGCGCGCCGACAATCGCCGACAAAGCGGTGGTAGCGGTCCCACGTCACGAATGTGCATTCGAGCGGCCTCGACGCGGCCAGGAAAGTGTCCAGCGCTTCGGCCGATCGCCGGCCGCAAGGATACTCGGCGCCATTCGCATCGCGGCACAGCTGCCGGCTCTCTGGCGCGTCGATGCCGTTGAAGCGGACGCGCTGGCCGTGGATTTCGATCGTATCGCCGTCAATGACGGAAGCGACACCGGTAAGCGAGGCGGGCGCCGCCCTTTGTGGGCTGGCCTTTGATGCATCGTCGCTACGTTGCGCGCCCGACGGCGCCAGGAAGGCGGCCACCGCCGCCGCTGCCGTAAGACCGAGCATTGCCGGCACGCTCGCAAGTTGGCGCCGCCACAGCTTGGCACCGGTGGGTCTCTGCCACCGATTGGATCGATATTTGCGGTATGGCCTGCTCATCCGCTACGCCGACCAGCCCGGCCATGCGCTGTCGACCATGGGCAGGCCGGCGCAATAGTAATCGTCAAGGAACCGCCCGGTGGACCGGTCGCGGCAGCGCCAGATAACGCTGTAGTTCTGGCCATAGAATTGGTCCCACGCGACGCCATAGGTTTGTGGTGGCGGTGGCCGGTAATATGTTCCGCCTCCATAGCCGTTGTTGGCAGCGACACCCACAGCTGCGCCGCCGACAGCCGCGATCGCTATGCCTGTCGCGACAGCATTGTCGGTTTGCACAAGCCTGGTGCACTTCTCTGCTGTTGCGCCCCTGCGCACTAGAAGGGCCGCTACCCTGCTACGATACTGTTCGTCCGTGCTGCTGGCGAGAACGTGACATAGCGCAACGGTATTCATTGCCGTGAGATCGCTGTCCGACACGACAGCGCTCGTAGAGCAGCCGCTGACGCACAGGGCTGCACTTGCGATGAGTGCTCCAATTTTCATGTGAATCCCCCAAACAAATATTGGGGCGAGTCCGACCTAGAAGTCCAGAGTTTTGTTTTTCACTTTGCTACGATTCACAGCATGCTGCGGCCAGCTGGCATCCACTGCAACCAACCCTTCCGCCGGTCGTTGACTGATGCTGGGTTGATCTCAGCCACTCCAGAACTTGCCCGCTGGCTCAAAACCGGCGGGCTTTTTTTCCGCGACGCCGGAAGGCTCTATCTCGCCGTATGTTGGGGTACATCGCCACGCCGTCATCGGGCCGTGCCGTTGACCGAGGTGGTCCCTCCGCCATGGTCGGCCGGCGCAGCCTTGACCGTCCGCGCGGGCCATCCCAATCAAGCCCGCTGGCTTCGGTCGGCGGCTTTTTATTTGATGCCCGGCGCCGTCGGCTTGGATCTAGATCCTCGCCAGTGCCGGATTGAAGGTAAGCTGCGGCGGTATGATCGCACTTCGCGCGGGACGGACCATTGGTGTGCAGCAAGAGCGCCGAGTTCATTCGGCCAAGATTCTGCACTAGGCCGAGGTAGGTGAAGGCAGATAGCTATCCGGTAATCGCTGAGATATTGGAGATAATGTTCCCCCATGGAGGTGTGTACCAGTATTACAAGTTTCCAAACTTCATGTACGAACGCCGTGGACGAGCTGCTGTGTGCGCTTGCCGTAAATCGCTTCCGCGAGTTCACAGTCGGAGGTTGGCTAGGACCCTAACGCGAGAGCTTCAACGGCCCCCTTCGCGATGAACTCCTCAACGAGCCGCGGTTCACGTCCCTGGCCCAGGCCCGCGCGAGGCTCAATGTATGGCGCGCCGATTACAACGGCGCGCGTCCGCACTCGCACATCGGATGGCAGACACCCAACGAATGTGCATCGACCTTCAACCCGCGACGGTCGCTCGCGCTGCGCAACGTGAAACGCTCCGCGCCAGCACCCGTCGCGTCCACCGGCCATCAGGGCAAATCCACCCCCGGAAACGAACTCACGACTGGATAGAATTGGGGGAAACGTCAGGGCGGCCATAACTTTGCAGTCTTCAGACGCGAGGCGGCCTACAACAGCGCTGCCCACCATGCTTGTGGCCCGCGACCCACACGGCTTTTCCCTTCAGATCGTACATTATGCTTCCTTCATGATTACCGATGTCTGCATGACCTTGAGGTCTTCCCGCACCATTTCCGCGGCGAGCTCGCGCACGGATGTCTCATGCACCCAGCCGAGCTTCTCCTTCGCCTTGGTGGCATCGCCCAGGAGAAGATCGACTTCCGTGGGGCGGAAGTAGCGTGGGTCTACCTGGACTAGGCATCTGCCGGTCTCGACATCATAGCCCTTTTCGTCGACTCCCTCACCACGCCATTCGAGCGCGACGCCGACATCTTCGAAAACCCATTCGACGAATTGGCGGACAGGGGTCGTCTTGCCCGTCGCCAGCACGTAATCATCCGGTTGATCCTGCTGCATCATCATCCACATACCACGCACGTACTCACGCGCATGGCCCCAATCGCGTTGAGCATCCAGATTGCCGAGATAAAGCTTGTCCTGCTTGCCGAGGTAGATAGCAGCGGCGGCGCGGGTGATCTTGCGCGTCACAAAAGTTTCGCCGCGCAGTGGGCTTTCATGATTGAAGAGAATGCCGTTGGAAGCATGGATACCATAGGCCTCGCGATAGTTGACCACGATCCAGTAGGCGTAGAGCTTGGCGGCGGCGTAAGGGCTGCGCGGATAAAAGGGCGTTGTTTCGTTCTGCGGTACGGATTGCACGAGGCCGTAGAGCTCTGAAGTCGAGGCCTGATAGAAGCGGGTCTTGTCCTTCAGACCGAGGAGGCGGATCGCCTCAAGAAGTCGCAATGTTCCGATACCGTCGGCGTTTGCTGTGTATTCCGGCGTTTCGAACGACACCTGGACATGGCTCTGAGCGGCCAAGTTGTAAATCTCGTCTGGCTGGGATTCCTGAACTACTCGGATGAGATTAGTCGCATCAGTGAGGTCACCGTAATGCAAAATTAGGCGCGGATCGGGATCGTGCGGGTCTTGGTAGATGTCTTCGATGCGACCCGTGTTGAAGGAAGAGGAACGTCGCTTAATCCCATGAACGACGTAGCCTTTTTCCAGCAGAAGACGGGTAAGATAGGCACCATCCTGTCCCGTTATGCCCGTAACCAGAGCAACTTTCCTGTTCTCGCCCATTTTCTTCCTGCTCTATTATAGTTGAAGTTTCGACTCCGGCTCGCCACACCGCCAGCAAACTGCGGCCCGCCCCATACCCTATGGTAGGATTTCGACAGATGCGGCGCGGAGCTCGTCATTGACAGTGTCAGCCAGCGAGCACACCTGCTCCTGCTTGGAGGCATAGCAAAACAGAGTCTCGCCGCTAACCTGCCTAAGTCGCACATGCGGCCTGAGTGCCGAACTCAGCTCACGGGGTGAGCGACATAGATTTCAATCACGTCGCACCCGATTTGCTCATCAATCAGCGAGTGAGGACGCACGTCCGTTCTCAAGCACGCAGGTCGGTTGCATAGCCGCTCCGCTTCTTCCACGAAGTGGGTGGCCAGTAGAATCGTCTTGCCCTGCGCCAACAGGGCACGTAGCCATTCCCAGATAAAATGGCGGGCATGTGGGTCCAAGCCGACAACTCCACCTTACCGCTCTCTTGCGCTAACCAAGTAATCTTAATCATTGCCTGCTTCAGCGTCTTCTAATGGAAATTGTTTTGATCAGTGAAATCGATTGTTTGGATGAGGTGCATCCATAAAATGGATTGTTTGACAGGGCAGCGCGGGCACATCGGCGGCACAAAGTCGTGGGCGCGAGGTTTCGCTCCGCGCGAAGACAAAGTTCGTGGCAGTCGGGGGCTTTGGGCGAACCGCACATTTGAGACGGCGGCGAAAAGCCGGGTAGGGCATTACGTATTGACCTCCAAGGAATTTCGGGCGCGCTAGCCCGAAAACGGTAGCTGGGCTTCAACGATGGGGGGACGAGGCGACCATCAAACTGTGTTTCATACTGTAGGCGATCGCAGTGCGGCGAATTTGAACGGCCGCCTTTGCCAGCCCTCGCCATCGCATCCGGCTACAGGTGCCGAAGATCTTCTCGATCCGAGTACAAATTCTGTGGATCGGTTGGTTCCAGGCGTCGAGCTTTCGGCCTCGTCGCGCCCCCACAGCGGTTGCGACGATGCGCGGCCTTCCACCCTTGGCGCGCACCGCGTCGCCGAGATGATTGCCTCGGTAGGCGCTGTCGGCAAACACTTCGCCGGGATTGTCGGGCAGAGCATCAGGAACGGCGTTGCCGTCCTCGGTGTGGGCGCCGTGACGGCGATCTCCTCGACAAGGGCCGTATCGGCGTAGGCACCGAAATGGGCTTTGAAGCAATGAAACGCTGGTCGGCGCTTGTACTTGACCCAATGGCCCTCTTCATCATCTTCGCTGGCCGAGGCGATGATCGCCGCATCGACAGGCGTGCCGATCTTCACCTGGATCGCTGAACTGGCGGGTGATCTCGGCGAACAACAGGGTCATGAACCTCAAGGGCCTGTCGAAAACGGACGAGAGCGGGTTCGCACAGGTGTCGGCTCCGACACCGAGAACCCGCAGAACCGTTGGAACGATCCTCCACATGGCTGCAGACGCCAAAATTCCTCTCTCGGCCGTCGTCGCACAGCATCGCGTGCCAGTCGCTCAGTCCGGCCGGATCGAAAGCTATCCGGTCGACACGAGTTGCGCCATGTTGGCGCACTTGAAAGCGTCAGAGGGCGCCGTGTCGCATCTTTCGATGGGACCGGACGCCATGATGGCCATAAATGACGTGGATGGCCTGCGCCTGACATTCGACGGCTGGCGGGTCCTGCACATCCGTCCTTCAGGAAACGCCCGCAAATGACATGTTACGTTGAGGCAGTTAAGAATTGGACTTGAAAAAGGGACTTTGTGGACTGCCTCGAACGGCTGTTTCGCTTAGCAAAGCGCGGCCTCGCGTCAGCAGAGGCCCATCGTCAAGGAATGCCTTAGTATCCAACACATGGATGGGCCACATCCACGCAATCAATTTTACAGATGTCGCCCGGCGCATTAGAGAACGCTGAATTTAACCGGAAGCGGGAGTACCCGGCGTCAAGATTTGCGAGCGTCACAGAGATAAGGATAGGCAGTGCAGAGGGAGCTCTTCTGCCCCACGCGCAGCCTCTACCAAATCGCCCGGCGTAACGGTCGACTAGTATCGATTAAGAGATCCCAAGCCAGATGCAACCTCGTCTCTGAAACGAAATTTCCGAAAATGCAGGTCAGTGGATTGGTAAAGCGCAGGTTCGTCGTCTCTCAGAGGCGTACTGGGTTCGGTGATTGTCTATGGTCGCTGGCGGCCGCTTGGCGCTACGCTCAGCGGTCGGGACGAACGCTAGCCGTCGACTGGCGCGGGTCCTGCTATCTCGACCAACCCTTCACAAATGCCTTTCCGGTGTTCTTCGAACCGATCAATGACATCGCTGGCGTACCGGCTATTTGCGACGACCGGATCAACGACTTTTCCTTCCCGGGTCCATTCTTCCCGGAGTGGTGGAATAGGCCAGCGATCGACTGCCTTTACCGCCCAGATGAGCAGATTTTCCAAGAGCGCGACGAGTTGGGCGAGCTCTTTCAGGCCGAACACGATGTCGAAGCGAACACAGTAGTGTGTGACGCTTGTTTGATGTGGCGCTGCGATGAGGATGCCGAGCGGCAGGTCTTCCAGAGTGTCAAGCCTCGGTCTGAAATTCAAACACGCATAGATGCCATTTACCAAGAATGTTTTGAGGGGCACAGCATCATCGGGGTTCATGTTCGACATGGTAACGGTGAAGACATCATGGAACATGCGCCCTACTGGGCCGATCCGGAGTTCGCCGTTCGACAAGTGTGCACTGCGGTTGATAAGGCTAAAGCGTTACCGCACCCCAAGCCTGTGCGGCTGTTCTTGTGCACGGACAGCGCGCAAATCCTGGATCACCTGTCGGCCAAGTTTCCCGATCTTCTCACCGTCCCCAAGCATTTCCGATCCGATCAAGACGGCCCCTTACACACTGCAGCACTTGGGATGGACGGCGCAATTTCCGCCCTCGTTGAGATGTATCTTCTCGGGCGCTGCGATACTGTAATTCGGTTTCCTCCGACGAGCGCCTTTACACGATATGCACGCCTTTTCGTACCACGCGTAATTGAGTTCGATCTGAAGGAGCCAAGTCGTTTGATTTTGATAGAAGACAGCCAAAGAATCTCTGGTCTCAGTTAAGACCCGCCCCCTGCACAATTCGGCGGATGCAACCAACAGGCATAGTTGAATGTCCATTTCTCATCGAGGCCACGGAAGCGTCGTACGATACCGATAGCGTCGTCATCTGAGGCCGTTCGGCAACGCGCCAGAACTTCGCCGTTACTCGGAAGCCGCAGACCAAGCCAGAGCGACGGCGATCGTGACGCTAACGCTCGAAAGGGCGCGGGCAATCACTCCAGAGACGAAATCGAGGTTGTTATATGAAAGTGGTTCCCGTCATCATCAGCGGCGGAGCCGGATCGCGGCTATGGCCCGCCTCAAGGCAATCGCACCCTAAACCTTTCCTCAAAGTGGCAGACGGGCATTCACTGATGCAGCACACTGTGCTGCGCGTCGGTTCGATAAAGGGCGTAGTGGAACTCGTCGCCGTGACATCTGGGGAACACCTCTTCCTTACCAAGGACGAGTTCGACGAACTAGATTCCGTGGTCCTGCCACGCACCTTTCTGCTCGAGCCTGAAGGCCGGGATACGGCCGCAGCCGTTGCGGCAGCCGCCATCCATGCCAAGGCAACGCAAGGCCCTGACGCGATTCTATGCGTCTTCCCAGCCGATCACATGGTTGGCAACCTGCCTGCATTTTTAGACGTCATGTGCCGGGCCATCGAACATGCGAAGCTCGGGCGGATCGCCACATTGGGCATCACCCCAACCAGACCGGACACGGCATTCGGCTATATCGAAGCGGATGGTGAGAAAGTCGTCCGTTTCGTTGAAAAACCGGATCTGGACACAGCCAAAGCCTATGTCGCGTCCAAGCGCTTCTTCTGGAACGCCGGCATTTTCTGCTTTAGCGCACAAACCATGCTCGACGAGATGGCATCGCATTGCCCCGCGGTGATCCGGGCCGTCTCCGACAGCTACGAGAACGGGCGCTTCAGTCAAGGCGAAGGCTTTGCCAAAATCGAACTCGCGCCTGAGCATTTCGGCTCCGCCCCGCGAATCTCGCTCGACCACGCTGTCATGGAGAAGACGAACAAACTTGCCGTGGTTGCCTGCGACATGGATTGGAACGACATCGGATCCTGGAACGCAATGGCCGATTTGATCGCCCCCGACGAAAGCGGGAACAGGATACGCGGCGATGTGCATATGGTCGACACGACCGGCAGCTATGTGAGCTCCGACAAGCGCGTCATCGGCACGGTCGGTGTCAGCGATCTGGTGATCGTCGATTCCCCGGACGCTTTGCTTGTCGCATCCCGCGACCGCGTTCAGGACGTCAAGAAGCTGTTCGAGGGCCTCAAGGCTTCAGGACATGAAGCTCACCTGGTCCATAGCACGGTACACCGGCCGTGGGGTACCTACACGGTTCTTGAGGAAGGCGAGCGCTTCAAGATCAAACGCATCGAGGTGAAGCCCGGTCGGCGGCTGAGCCTGCAGATGCACTATCATCGTTCGGAGCACTGGGTCGTGGTCAGCGGCTCCGCGAAAATCGTCAATGGCGAGCAGGAGTTGTTCCTGGCGACAAACGAATCAGCCTACATCCCCTGCGGCCATAAGCATCGGCTGGAGAACCCAGGCAGAATTGACCTGGTGATCATTGAAGTGCAGAGCGGCGATTATCTCGGCGAGGATGATATCGTTCGCTTCGACGACGTATATGGTCGAACGTAGATTTCACCCGCGCATGACGAGAACGGTCAACGTGTCGCTGACTAATTACCACTAGGAAGGCCGTCTGCCCACTCAGGACCGGATACTTGTGGAATCGGGAATTGACCAAGGCAGCGGCGAATGACCGCAATCGGCATCAGGGTGGGACAAATCAACCGGAAAAGACCGGAGAGCATAGTAACGCAACACAGTCCCACTGTCGAATAGCCTTTGATAGTTCTGACTTTCCAAGCACCCTCAGGGCCCACCAAAATTATATCAATGGCTTATGGCCGACTTCGCTCTGAAGTGGGCCAAATCGACCTCGCTGTCCCCGCAGCACTCAGTTTGATTGTTTTCGTTGAAAACGAGCAAGGACAGGGGGAGGGCGATCTTGTGCTGGCTTCTATGTGTCCAATCTTGCTCCTGTTCGTCGTGTGCAGCCACATAGCGCGGCTATCGCGAGGCTGGAAGGCCTCCGATCGATAGGTGCGGCGAACGGCGGCAACGAGGTGCGAATAGGATGGCTGAGCGTATGATCGAGAATACCGCAGCTGCGGTCTAGCGCGAAATGCAGCGTCTGTGACTCATGGGTCATTGCAGCGCGATGAACCGGAAATCATGACCCTAAGCCGCCCTTCATCAGCCCACCAGCGCCCAGAAGAAGGCGAAGATCCGTCACAATGCCTACCTGTACCAAGGCTTCAAGCAGTTCACCGCGAATGTGAAGACCGCCAGCCATTGCTTCTTCATTTTCGGCCATTCGCTCGCTACGAATGACGACCACATCCTTAACCGCATAGCGCGTGGCAAGTTTCGCAAGCTCTGTGTTGGCATCTATGGTGAACCAGCATCCGCGGATAACCAGCGGATCATGAACCACGCGAACGAGCTAGCGGTGCAGCGCAACGAAAAATCGCCGCTTGATGTCGTCTTTTATGATGCTGCTACAGTTCATGTCTGGGGTTTCGGCTTAGAAGCGGAATGACTGCCAACCAGGTCATCGAGCCGGAAACTGACCGGCCGGTCAGCCCAAAAATGACATTCAGTTGCCTCCAGCCTTTCGACACGAGCCACTTCACGATCTCGCGATTGCCAGCTAGCGGCTTGTTGCTCGAGCTGCGCGATCCTAGTCTGTGGTCGCTATGCCTCAGCAAGAAGAGTCCGGTTCCTAGCCGGGCGGAGGCGCAACGAGATAGCCAGCTCAGGACAAGGAGAGCAAGCCATGGTCGCTTTTACCCTCAATGGCGAGGCGCGAACACTCGACGTCGATCCAGAGATGCCGCTGCTCTGGGCGATCCGTGACGGCATCGGACTCACAGGAACGAAATTCGGTTGCGGCCTTGCCCAGTGCGGCGCTTGCACGGTTCACGTTAACGGCATGCCGACGCGCTCGTGCCAGACCGCAGTCGGTGACATCGAAGGAGCCTCGATCACCACCATTGAGGGCGTGTCGGGCAAGATCGGCGAAACGGTCCAGGCCGTGTGGGCCGAGTTCGACGTACCTCAATGCGGCTATTGCCAGTCTGGCCAGATCATGTCGGCCGTGGCCCTCCTGACAGCGACGCCGAAGCCGACGGACGATGATATTGATTCGGCGATGAGCGGCAATCTCTGCCGCTGCGCCACCTATCATCGCATCCGCGCGGCCATCCACGAGACCGCCAACCGGCTGGAGACTTGAGGCATGTTGCAGTTTCTCCCGAAGCATAATGCCGTGGGGCCCACGCGGCGCCAGTTCCTCCTCGGCACGGCCGTCACCACCGCGGGCTTCGCCGTGGGCTACCGGCTAATGATGGCCGCGCCCGCCAACGCACAAACGACGCCTGCAGCGGTCCAGGCGAACCCCTTCCAGACCTATGTCGAGATCACACCGGAGAACCGAATCGTCATCCACTCGTCGCAGTTCGAGATGGGACAAGGCTCCTATTTCGGCATCGCCACCCTGGTTATGGAAGAGCTCGACGGCGCCTGGGCGCAGGTCCACGTGGTCGGCGGATATGGCAATACCGCGCTCTACGGCAATCTCGCCTGGGGCGGGGCCGCGCAGGGAACCGGTGGCTCCACGTCGATGAGCTCGTCGTGGGAGCGCTACCGCAAGGCGGGTGCTGCCGCACGGGCCATGCTGGTGGCGGCCGCGGCGCAGCGGTGGGACGTGCCAGCCGGCGAGATCACAGTCGCTTCCGGGGTCGTGTCGCACGCCTCAGGGATGCAGGCGCGCTTCGGTGACCTGGCTAAAGCCGCAGCGGGAATGCCGGTTCCCGACGACGTGCCGCTAAAGCCGCGCGACAAGTGGGCCCAGATCGGATCGGACAGCCTCAAGCGCTACGATTCCGCCGGCAAGACCAATGGCGCGCAGACCTACACGATCGACCTCAAGATAGATGGACTCAATACGGCCGTTATGATCCATCCGCCGAAGTTCGGCGCTGAGATCGAGAGCTTCGACGCCTCCAAGGCCAAGGCACTCGACGGCATTGTCGATGTCGTCCAGACGCCGCGCGGCATTGCCGTGGTCGGCAGGGACATGTGGACGGCGCTCAAGGGCCGCGATCTCGTGGAGGTGACCTGGAACGAAGAGAAGGCCGAAAGGCGCGGCACGGCCGAGATCATGGCCGAATACACTAAGGCAGCAGACGATCCGGGCGCGGCCACCGCGCGCGACGACGGTAACACTCCCGCAGCGTTGGCCAGTGCTGAGAAAGTCATCCAAGGGCACTACGAATTCCCCTATCTTGTCCATGCTTCGATCGAGCCACTCAACGCGGCCGCCAGAATCAACGAAGACGGCACCATCGACGTCTGGGGCGGACACCAGATGCCCGACCTTTATCAGGCGGCTGCCGCTCAAGTAGGCGGCACCACGCCAGACAAGGTGAGGCTGCACGTGATGAAGACCGGCGGCAGCTTCGGCCGCCGAGCGGTCTCGGACGCAGATCTCATTATCGAAGCTGTTTCCACAGCGCGTGCACTGGGACCCGGCAAGCCAGTGAAGGTGCAGTGGACCCGCGAGAACGACATGCGGGGTGGGCGGTACCGGCCGGCCTATGTGCACGCAGTCGAGGCGGGGCTCGACAAGGAAGGCAATGTCGTCGCTCTCCATGACCACATCGTGGGCCAATCGATCGCGGGCGGTTCGCCCTTTGCGGCGATGATCGAGAACGGCATCGATCCGACCTCCGTAGAGGGCGCCACCAACCTGCCCTATGCGATCCCGAACCTGAAGGTCGAGCTGACCACCACGGACGTGAACATCCCAGTGCTGTGGTGGCGTTCGGTAGGCTCCACCCACACCGCTTACGCAATGGAAACCCTGATCGATGAGCTCGCCGCCGCTGCGAACCGTGATCCGGTCGACTTCCGCTTGTCGATGCTCGGTCACCATCCACGGCATGTCGGCGTGCTGAAATTGGCTGCTGAGAAGGCAGGCTGGGACAAGCCTCTGCCGGAAGGCCGTTTCCGCGGCGTGGCCCTGCATGAAAGCCTCTCGACTTATGTCGCCGAGGTGGTGGAGATCACCTTCAACGATGGAAATGATTTCAAAGTCGACCGCGTCGTCTGCGCGGTAGATTGCGGCACCGCGATAAATCCTGACCAGATTCGCGCTCAGATGGAGGGCGGTATCGGCTTCGGGCTAGGCGCGATCCTCCAGGAGGAGCTGACCCTGACGGGCGGTGTCGTAGACCAAGAGAACTACGACACCTATATGCCGCTCAGGATCGAGCAGATGCCGCGCGTCGAGGTGCACATTGTGCCGTCCGACGAGCCGCCCACGGGCGTTGGCGAGCCGGGTGTGCCGCCGATCGGCCCGGCCGTCGCCAACGCGCTACGGGCGGCGACGGGCAAGACGATCCGCAAGCTGCCGATCATAAAGAACTTGTCAGCATAGCCGGGAATGACACCATGAAAACGGCCGCGATGTAGATCGCGGTCGTAGGTCGTTTTTGAACGCCTCCTGACATGCGATCACCTCGATTCGATCAATTTCCGGCGGCTGCCCGGTCCAATATACGGTTTAGAGACGGTAACCCGTGTTCTGAACGACCGCAGACGGTCGTTGGTGCTGGTAGCACTGAAAGATCCGCTTTCGAGACGCAAATGCCGCACGCAAATGTCTCTAAAGGGTCACGCTAGAGATTTTGTACCACCTAGTTGCATGTCTGCTATCGCTTCTTGGCGCGAGAAGCGGCCGGTCCTCTAACGGCCCCATAACAGGACATTGATGTCTTCGCGCTGAGCGTCAGCAGTTGGCGCTACCGCGACCTTCCTCAGGAAGGCTGCACACCGACGCGATCTTCCTTTCGCCTTGCGCAAACCTCCCTTCCGAGTGAGGCGTTCAGTGCGTCGGCTTGGTGGACTGAGGCACTTCTGAGTGGGACAACAACATCGAAAAACATTGGAAAAGATTTGAATACTCTGAAGTCCCACTGATCTCTAAGAAATTGATTTTTATCGCTTTCTGAACACCCTCCGGGCCCACCATTGGCTCACTGCTGCCATTGCCCGCCGGTGCGCAGGAAAGCTCGGCCGCGAGCTCCGGCAGCAACGGCAATTCGACGACCACCGGCTGGCTGCGCACCTTGCTTTTGTCTGTCTCGTGTCTGTCTTGCACGGCTTGATCCGGATCCACTTCTCCACGGGTCGGACTGCCCAGTCGGCAAAAGGGCGGCTGCGGCGTGACAATAGGACAGGAGAAGAGGCCGATCTCGTCCGCGTTCTACGCAGATGGTGAACGTGTGCCATAGACCAAGCGAGTGACGTTCGTTCAACCCACCGGCTGGACCGAGCGGGCCGTCGCCTGAGTAGCACTCACCGTGTCCGTCGTAACCGAGGACTTTTGTCGGATAGCGCACTGGCTTCATGCGGTCTTGACGTCGAAAATCGGCCTTCACATATTTCCCGCAGGTCGCTGCCGATTGCTGGGGCGACCATCCTCAACCACCTGAAATCGTTCAAAGATTGGAGGTTTCGATGAGCGAGAGAACATTTGAGAGTCCCGTGTTCGTGAGAGCCGCGGAAGGTCTCATTCAAGAGATCGCCTGTCTTGAGGATGCTTTCGATTTTCTCGACGAATGGCCGAAGCATCGGCGAGGCGTGATCTACGAAACGGCAACGCGCGCGTGTCACCGCGCCTACGACGGTCTCATACCGTTAAAAGTCGCGCGGGATGCGTTCGCCGGCTTTGCCCGCTCCGTGAAGATCCTCGAGGACGTCGCAACGGCGATGCCTTGGGTGGCGGCCGCAAAGTCGGGCGAGACGGGCGGCGTTGCCGCCTGACCGTTTCGGAGGGAGGAAATCATGCTTTCTCAGCCCTTCGAAAAGCCCGTTCGCGTCTGGGTCGGACTCGGGTTCCCGAGGCAGCTGAATTCGGTCGTGGATGCCTACCAGTTCGTCACCGACTGGTGCGGGAACAGCCCTGAACAAAGGGCTGCGATCCGCGCCTGTAAAGCCGCTTTGGCCGGCGAGATCGACGCGGAGACGGCGCGCGGCGTTCTCGTGCAGTTCGCCAGGAAGAAAGACATCCTGGTCGAAGACGGAATGATGCCGCCGGTCACCACTACCGGGCAGGTTCTGCAAGCTTGATCCGCGGGCGGTTTCAGAGGCGGTGGCCATCGGGCCGCCGCCCAAAAGGTGCGCCGTGCGAAAACGCGCGCGTCGATGCGCCGGCAGAGTTTGCTGGCGGTTTCTATGTGCACCGCACTCCACTGGGTTGGGCGGTGAGCAAGGTTAAGGTCACAAGCTGTCAGACGTTGCGCCTGTTTCGCTGACTAGATGGGGTAACGGACCGCCAAAAAGCCGCGAGCGGAGCGCGCCACCCAAGCGCCGTAGCAAAGTGAGCCGCCCGCTTAGCGGCCCATTACCCGCCTAGGTAAGACGTGGCGCCGCGAGCGCCGATGGAGTAATCTTGCCCCATCAGTTCTCGGGAGTAAGAGCCATGAACGCAGTTCCTCGATGGCGGCTCGCAGGCGACTGGTTCGACATCTGCAGCTGCGACATCCCTTGTCCTTGCGAATTTGCACAGCGGCCGACCGGCAATCACTGCCAGGGCGTGCTCGCCTGGCACGTGCGTGAGGGCCAATACGGCGACGTGAAGCTCGACGGCCTGACGCTGGTGGCGCTCGGAGAGTTCGAAGGCAATCTCTGGGCCGGCGAGGCAAAGGCCGTCATGGGCATGTACCTTGATGAGAAGGCCAACGAGAAGCAGCGCGAGGCGCTGCAGACCATCTTCGGCGGGCAGGCCGGCGGCTGGCCGGCGGGCTTTGCCGCCAACATTGGCGAACTGCGCGGCATGGAGTTTGTGCCGATCGCCTTCGAGGTGGCGGGCGACCTCGCCACCTGGCGGGTCGAGATCCCTGGCCGCGTCGTCGGGCGTGCGGAAGCGCTTTCGGGGCCGACTACCCCACCCGGCAAACGCGTGCAGACGATCAACCCACCGGGCTCCGAGGTCGGTCCCGGCCAGGTTGCCACCTGGGGCCGTTCCGTCGAGGTCAGCACCAAGGGCTTCGGCCTCGACTGGACGGGCACTGCCCGCTCGAGCAAGCACATACCGTTCGAGTGGACCGGCCCGAGCTAAGGCGGTGGCAGACCCACGCGCCATCGGCCGGTTCTCCTTGCCGCCGCTTGTCACAAGGCTGGGCGGCGTGCCACTCGGCCTGCTTGCTTCCATCGCGCTGCTGACGGCGGCAGCCTGGGCGGTGACGCTCTACCAAACCCTCAGCATGAACATGCCGATGGGCATTGCCGTGCGCGGCCGGATGGGAGGCGTGGAGGGTATGGCCGGCATGGCGATGGGCGGCATCGCCGCCGAGCCTTGGTCGATCGGCAACGCCGCCGTGTTTCTCGCGGTATGGACCGTGATGATGGCGGCGATGATGCTGCCTGCTGCTGCGCCGATGATCTTCATGTTCGCGTCGGCACAGTCAAGGCGCGAACGCCGCGTTGCAGTTCCGACCTGGATCTTCGTCGCCGGCTATATCCTCGTCTGGGCTGGAGCCGGCTTTCTAGTGTATGCGCTGGTCCAGCTCGGCAGCGATATCGCGATGAGCTTCGATCCGCCTCAGCGTTCGCGTTGGGCGCCGCTCGCGCTCGGCGCCACGCTCGCAGCGGCTGGGCTCTACCAGTTCACGGCGGCCAAGCACATCTGCCTCGGGCACTGCCGCTCGCCACTGGCCTTCATTGCCGAGCACTGGCGCGACGGGCGGATCGGCGCCCTTCGCATGGGGCTGCGGCACGGCCTGTACTGCCTCGGCTGCTGCTGGGCGCTGTTTGCCGTTCTGGTCGCGGCCGGTGTCATGAGCCTCGCCTGGATGCTGCTTTTGACGCTGGTCGTCTTCGTCGAGAAGCTGTTGCCGCGCGGCCGCCGCTTCGAGGCGACGGTGGGGATCGCGTTGCTCGCACTCGGCATCGCGGTGGCGAGCGGCGCGGTGGCGATGCCATGGATGGCAGGGTAGCGCCGACGGCGGCTCGGCCCGACATTAACGGCGTCGGCAAGGAAGCGGGCCGAAGGGAAAACCGTCTCTCCGTCGCGGGCGACCACCTCGAAGGGTCCGCCATGGATGTGCATGGGGTGGATGAAGCCGTTGTTGGTGCCGATGAAACGCACTTTCAGGGTCTCGCCGACCTTCACGCGGATCGTCTCTGGCGCGAGCCGCTGGAGTGGAGCTTTCTCGCCATCGGCACTTCGGCAAGTCCAGCCCGATAAGTCCTCCTGGCGACCGCTATCAGGCGCCACGTCTGCCGCCGCCAAGGCCAATCCCGTTTTACGAATCGGAGCCTGATATATCCCAGGCGCCGACACCGTTTCCCGCCATTCCCTGGAACAGATCATCCGCTTGCGCCGGTGAAAGGTTCGTGTCGGTGGCGACCCACCAGGTGAGGACCGCAAGAAATGCGCCGGCGATGAACTGGACGGCGAATTCGACGGGCACTCCACCTCCACCGACCCGCTTTCCGACAAGTTCTGCTCGGACGGCGCGCCGGATACGCTCGCGCAATTCGTCATGGATCGTGTCGCCGCTGCTCGCAAGCAGCGCGTGGTGAAGCGACCGGAACGCAAGTGCGTGTTCGAACATGGGAAGGCTAAACGCAAACAGGCGAGCACCAATCTCCTGACTTGCCGACATGCGCCCACGGCTTAGCGACCCCAGATGCGCCTCGATGGTCGCGCTGCGTAGAGCATCCTTGTCTGCGTAGTGGGTATAGAAGGTAGACCTGCCGACATTTGCTCTCTGACAAATGTCGTCGACCGTTTTGGCCGCATATGCGTGCTCCGGGATCAGGGCAATAAGCGCATCCTGCAGCAGCGCGCGCGTCCGCGCGACGCGGCGATCGATGGTGTTTGAGTCGCTCGTTCGGTCGATTTTTATGGTCATCGCCACGTTCGGCGCCTGCTTCTGGACATTCAAAGCTCTGGTGTCCGGAATCTCATGCTGGACATTGTGTCCAGTATGATACGCCAAGTCCAGAAGCTCAAATCGTATATTGGACAGGCCGCAACGGAAGGTCGCCGACATGCACTTATCTGGTCACCGCGCCGGCAACGGACGGCATTCGCGCAAGGGCGTGATCGCGATGGCCCTGCTTGCCAAACTGTCGCTCGTCGCCGGCTTCCTCTTTCTGGGCAATTTTGGCATGGGCTACATCGGCGCCGGCGCCTGGGTGGCGGCGTTCCACGGCCTTATCCTAGCGGCAATCGCGATCGTATTGCTCTGGGGCTTCCTTTCTCGCATAGGCCTCGGCGGAAAAGGCACGCACGGCGCGAGCGACAGGGGGATCGGCATCGTCCTGCACCGGGCGGCGGGCTATGACTGGCTTGCGCGCGTTCTGACCCTCGGCCGCGAGGGGCGGTTTCGCGAGCACATGCTTCGCTTGGCGAAGCTCCGGCCCGGCGAAGCGGTGCTTGATGTCGCCTGCGGGACGGGAACCCTTGCGATTGCCGCGAAGCGGCTAGTGGGTTCTGATGGAGGCGTCACGGGCGTCGATGCTTCGGCTGAAATGATCGAGAGGGCGCGCGCCAAGGCCAAAAGGTCTGGCCTCGATCTGACCTTCGTCAACGGGACGGCGCAGAAGCTTCCCTTCAAGGACGCGCAGTTCGACATTGTGATCGGTACGCTGATGCTGCATCATCTGTCGAAGCCCGTTCGATCGGCCTTCGTCCGCGAGGCAGCACGCGTCTTGAAGCCCACTGGCCGGCTGTTGCTTATCGATTTCGGCAGGCCGGTACGCAAGTCCAGATTGCCGAGACTTCATCGACATGGTCACGTGGACATGAATGGGATCGCCTCGTTGTTGACCGAGAGCGGATTCAAGGTCGGCGACATCGGCGCCGTCGGAACCAAGAACCTGAACTATGTTCGCGCGACGACGGACAAGGTCCGATCAGCGTGACCGAGGCATGCGACAGCCGCCAGACTTAAGCGTCGCCCCGAAAAGTCACGCGACATGGAGCCCGAGCCTCGAAGGGTAGCAGTCTGGCGGGTCGTGCGAACTGAGCGCCAGCCTTGCCGACTCGTGGCAGGGTCGTCGACGTGGGGCGTGACGGCAAGCCCCTGATCCGCATCGTTGCTGATCTCGGCCGAAGCCCGCCTCGGCGGCCAACGCCTCGGCGCTTCAATCGGTCAGTGTTGTAGATATTTGACGAGCGCCGCAATCGCGAGCACGAGGGCGACCAACACCAGGATCCAGATGAGGCCCATCCCGCCCATCAACCACATGCCCCCTGACCCATCCATCATGGAAATGATCCTCTGGCGCGAAGGCTGAGTTCGCCGCCCACGATTGGCGAGTGCAAGCTAAGTTAAGTCGCCGGCAACCTCCGTCAAGACAACGGTGATTCCGGTTACAGAACGGGGAAAGATGCATACTCCGGCAATTCTACATTCCCCCGCCGCAGCCGTCGGACAGGTCCCATACGTTCACAATTTGCCTGCCGTCAAAGCCGTGTTCGTGGATCAGGTATTTCGCCAGTCCGCCATACACTCTCCAGCGCCAGCACGGGCAGCAGCAGGGGCCCTTCTCCTCGGAATTGGCCATCGCGTAATCGTATGCCTTCTGCTCGTCCCCGGTGAGCTTCAGATCGTAGTAAGGCAGCATCTGCTGCGCGGTCGCCGCCGGTATGTCGTACGGGTCGCTGGGGATCATCGGGATGGCGCGATATTGGGTAAGCCCATTTACCTGCTCGCGATAGCGTTTCAATTCCATCGGGCTGCAGCACGAGCCCTTGATGCGCGCCATCGCGGGCATGGTCGCGATCGACTCGGTAAACTTGGCCGAGCAGGTGCTGTTGCCGCTCTCGCTAAGATCTTTGAACCGTTTGGTCAATTCGGGATCGTCGGCAGCGATTGCCAAATCCGGTGCGAGAAAGCCTGCAGCCGCGGCGGCGCCGAAGACGCCGAGAATGACGGTGCGTCGGTTTGGGGTCCTTGTCATTTGCCGCTCCTCGCCTGCTCGATGAGCTTCTTCAGCGTCGCAAGATCGGTGGCGCCGGGAAAAATCTGGTCGCCGGCGATAAATCCCGGCGTTCCCGTTATTCTCAGCGCCTGGGCCAGTTCCATGTTGCGGTCGATCAGCGCCTGGATGTCCGGCTGCCGCATATCGCCCTTCATGCGCTCGACGTCCAGCCCGGCCTCGGCGGCGATCTTGAGGACGGCCGCCTCGGTCACCCTTGTCTTGGACCCATAGAGCGCCTTGTGAAACGCTGTGTATTTGCCCTGCTTGTCGGCGGCGAGCGCCGCCTTGGCCGCGAACACCGAATCTGGGCCGAGGATGGGGAATTCCTTGTAGACGATCCTGAGTTGCGGATCGTCGGCCGCAGCCTGTTCCATGACCGGCGCCATCTGCCTGCAATAGGGGCAATTATAGTCGAAGAACTCGACCAGGGTAACGTTGCCCTCGGCGTTGCCGCCGACTGGACTTTGCTTGTCACGGAAGATGTCGTCCGCGCGCGCCTTGAGCACCTGCCTGGCCTGGGCTGCATCTGCTTCACGCTGGCGCTGGTCCAGGCTTTTCAGCGCCTGCACGAGAACCTCCGGATGCGCCAGGATATAGTCGTGTATCCGCTGGTCGAACTGATCCTGGGACATTTCGCCTGCAGCATTCGCCTGTATGGCTTGAAAGCCCGGATCGAGCAGGAACCATCCTGTCAGGCCGGCAAAGAGCAGGGCGCGGGCGATGCCGCTGCAATACCTGGCTGCATCTCTTGGCTTGGTGAACATGCGCGTCTCCCTTTCTTGTCGTCGAGAATGTCGGTGCCTCTCCGTCAAAAGAGGCTCTTCAATTTTGCCAGCCAGCCTTCGTCCCGTTCGTGGTGCGTGCGCTCGACATTGTTAGTGAGCGCGTTGACGAAGGTGACGAGATTGACGGGCGCGAAGTTCAGGCCGTGGAAATTCGCCCGCCAGCGGCCCTCCTTGTCGATCACATGCGTGACGATCCCGTGCATCTGGTAGCCATCATTGGTCAGGCTGAATTTGTGACCGAAGGCTTCCGCCAGATTGCGGGTCATATCCTCCGGCTGGCCCGGGGCAGTGGTCAGGAACAGCCAGTTGACAGGGTCGAGCCCATGCGCCGGTCCATAGGCATTGAGCACATCGGGCTTGTCCTTTGTGGGATCGGTGGTGATCGTCACGAAGGTGACCTGATCCTTCATCGGCGTGCTATTCACCATCTTCTGGATCTCGGCGATCTTCTCGGCATGCAGCGGGCAGACGTCCGGGCACGATGTGTAGATGAAATGGAGGACGACGACCTTGCCGATGAGGTCGGCCGGCCGCACGATGCGACCGTCGGCGGTGCGCAGCGTGAAATCGGGCGTTGGCCTGTCGATCTGCTGGAAATATTTCTCGTCGTTCTGCAGCATGGCGTCGACTTCGTCCATTGAATGCGCCCGCGCTCCATGCGTGAAGCCGGCGATCACCGCGGTGAAGACGATCAGGCCGCACAACAGACGCATCCATTCGTTCCAGGCGGATGAAACGTCCCGAACGGTCGGCTCCCGGTTTCTGGCAAGCATCAGCCTTTTCCTTTCGGGCTAGCGGCAATACGGCTGCGGATGAAATCGACCATGTTGGGAGAATCCCATTCAGCCGGCCCGATCAGCCGGCCGATCTCCTTGCCGTCGCGGTTGATAAGCACGGTCATCGGCAGGCCCACCGCGCCGAGCGTGAACATGACTTTGGCCGAGGTATCGATGTTCAGCGCAAGGTGTGTAACGCCGGTCTCGGCGAAGAATTTCTTCACGGCGTCGGGACCCTTCCGGTCCATCGACAGCGCGACGACCTCGAAATCCGGTCCGCCGAGCTTGGCCTGCAGCCGGTCAAGCGTCGGCATTTCCTTGCGGCAGGGCGCGCACCATGTCGCCCAGATGTTGAGCAGAACCACCTTAC
The DNA here is from genome assembly GCF_040321435.1 of Mesorhizobium sp. M0410. NCBI lineage: Bacteria > Pseudomonadati > Pseudomonadota > Alphaproteobacteria > Hyphomicrobiales > Phyllobacteriaceae > Mesorhizobium > Mesorhizobium sp. M0410. Next base: position 33,689 of record NZ_JAMYRN010000031.1, on the reverse strand, counting down.
CGGAGAAATCGGCGAGCGTTTTCGGCTTGCCGGTGCCGTCCTCGAAGCTGATTTCCGGCACGGCGGCGGGCGTATCGAGCAGTGTGAAGTTCTCAGGTGCCCCCGCTGCCACGGAGGGCGGCGGAAACGCCAGCAGGGAGCAGACAAGGAAGATAGCCCATTTGCACTTGATCACGGTGCGCTCACTCGGTCGCATAGACGGTCGGCCCCTTGCCGTCCTTGGTGAAGGCGTAGATCGTCCAGGTCTCGGACTTCTCGCCGCCCATGCCGGGCGCGCCTGCCGGCATGCCGGCCAGCGTGATGCCGCTAATGGCTGGCCGCTCGGTCAACAGCTTCTTGACGATTTCGACTGGCACAAGGCCGTCGACGACATAGCCGTCGACCATCAGTGTATGGCAGCCCTCAAGGTCCGCCGGCACGCCGGCATCGCTGCTGATTTGAGAGAGATTGTTGACCGGCTTGATATCGACCTTGAAGCCATTGTGCTCAAGATAGTTGGCGTAGGATTCACAGCAGCTGCATTGCGGGTTCTTGTACATGACGGCGTTGATCGTTGCGGCGAAGGCGGGCAGCGGCGTTGCGATCAGCAGGGACAGTGCGGCAAGGCGGTAGGTCAGTTTCATTGCAGTTCTCCTTGGTTGGATAAAACTTTCAGGTCACGCGGAACACTGTCATCAGGCCGGCCATCTGGTGATCGGCGACATGGCAGTGCAGCATCCAGTCACCGGGATTGTCGGCAACGAAGGCGCATTCGATCGTGTCCTTGGGGGCGAGCAGCACCGTGTCCTGCCATTGGCGGTGCGGTACCGGCAAGCCGTTGCGCGAAAGCACCGACAGGCTGAAGCCGTGAACGTGCATGGGGTGCCACCAGGCGGTTTCGTTGCGCACAGTGAGGTGGCAAGTCACGCCGCGTTTGAGCGTAAACTGCGGCGCCATGCCGGCATCGCCATCGCCGGTCATCGACATGCCGTTGATTGCCCAGGCGGCGGCGCCGTTCATGCCGGGCATCGCCATGCCCATCATGCCGCCGACGCCGGCCAGCTTGCCGCCGCCCATCATGCCGCCTTGCAGGACGATCTCATGCCGTTCAGCCTTGGCCAGGTCGGGGGCCGGCAGCGGATTGGCGGGCAGGCGACGCGGAGCATCGAGAAGATGGTGGCGCAGCGGCGGCGCCTTGTCATAGGCAAGCGTTGTCAGCGTGTAGACGGGGCCGTCATAGAAGTCATCGACCACGGCGTGCCTGCTGCCGGGACCACCCTGCATGTCGAGCATAATGTCGATGCGCATGGCCGGCGCCAGCACCAGGCGGCCGTCTTCCGGTTCATGCGGGTCGCAGGGCTGGCCGTCGACCGCGACGATCACCGGACGGTGACCCTCGAAGCGCAGCGCCACCATGCGGGCAAGGCAGGCATTGGCGAGCCGCAGTCTGACGCGCTCACCTGCCGTCACGCTCAGGTCGGCCGGCGCCGCGCCGTTGATGGTGACGGCATTGCCGACGCGGCCCGACATCGACGCATCCATCATGCTGCCGAAGCCGCCGGCGATCTGGCCGTCACTGGTGAGCCGCCAGTCCTGCAGCAGCCAGAGGAGATCGCGGTCGGCGGCGACGGGCTCCCGTTCCTCAACGATCAGCGGGCCGGCGAGTCCACGGCCGATCTGTACCAGGCTGTCGGCATGCGAATGGTACCAGAAGGTGCCGGCATCTGGCGGCGTGAACTCATAGACGAAGTTCTCGCCCGGTCCGATCGGCCTCTGGGTCAGGTCCGGCACGCCGTCCATGGCGTTCGGCAAACGGATGCCATGCCAATGGACGGCCGTGTCTTCGTCTAGTCCGTTCTCGACAGTGATGCGGACCGGCTGGCCCTGCCGCAGGCGCAATGTTGGGCCGGGGGTGGTGCCGCTATAGGTCCAGACTGCGGTAGACGGACCGTCGGCGCCATTGAGCAGCGCCTGGCCCGGGCCGACCTTGATCCGGCGCTCGTCCTCGGTCGAGGCGCGTGCAGGACGCAGCGAGCAGGACACGGCAGCGCCCGCCGCCGCCGCAAAAAACCCGCGGCGCGATATCGAATGACTGAAATCGTATTTCACCCTGCTAGCCCTTTGCGATCTCGATCGATGGCGAGCCACTCGGCATCGAACTGGAATGCTGTATGCGCCCGCGCGCGCAACGATGCGCAACACAGGCGATCAGGCGCCGGGAATCAGCCGCGTCACGGCTGAAACGGCGTCAAGCGCTGAGTCGGGGAGGGTATGGGTCGGGTAGGGAACTTCGTCCCTGCAGGAACGGGGCAGCTTGCGTCGATGGCTGCTGCACGTGGAGAACTGCCGTCACCGCGAGGTCTTGCGGCAGCACCGCCAGCACCGGTGCGATGCAGGTCGGCGGACAATGCATCGGGTTGCCACTGTCGCCGATGTCTTTGAGGCACGCCCTGCAGTCGCCGTTCATGGAAGCACCGGCCAAAGTGCCTGTGCTGGCACCGGTGGACATCGCCATAGCGTCCGCCATCTTGGCCGACATGACGCTGGCCTGAGCGGCAGACAGGCTGAACCCGGCGGTCAGGAAGACCGCTATTAGCATGACGAGGAGATGCTTTGGCGACAGCCGGGCCATCATCCGCCTACGCTGGCCGCAAAATGCAGCTTTTGCAAGTCCCCGATGCTGCGACATCAAGGACTTACGCGATAAGCTCCGGATTGGCTTCGGTGAATTCAGCGTGCGGAACGAATGATGGCTAGTTCCTTCATCGCGAAGGGCCCGGTCGATCAGCACGAAATAGGGCGGTGGTCCAAGCACCGTGATCTGGCCGGCCGAGGTGATGCTGATCAGCAGGCGGCACCCCGACGCGAAAAGCTGCTCGGCGACCGGCACGGCGAACGAGGAGCCGACCGCACAGCCAAATGATGCCAAGCGTCTGGCCATCCAGTTCGAACTCGTGAAGGACGGTATGATAGCAGGCCCAGCCCGACGATGGGCGGGCGCGGCCTTCTTTGCGCAACCGGCGCACTATGTCGCCGTCCGGATCAAGGACACACACAGAAGGCATGCGTTCCGGCGACAGGCCTTTTTGCCGCCGCGCCTCGCGAAGCATGTTTCAACCTGAAACACGGACTCGGCCGAATAGTCCTTCAGCTCAAGCAGCGGTGATCGCGGAACTGGTGGCGTCATGTTGTTCGATCGAAAACTTTTGGCTGCGGGACCACTCAGGCCGCTGCCTCAATTGGAAGGCCTGCGGCCTTCCAATCGGGATACCCGTCCTCGAGCCGGTGAGCGACATACCCTCGCGCCCGCAGTGCCGCGACAGCCTCGAACGAGAGAACGCAATAACGGCCGCGGCAATAGGCAATGACCTCGCGGTTCGCGGGAAGTTCCGCCAGCCGGTTTTCAAGTTCAGCGAACGGGATGTTGAGCGCCCCCGGTAGATGTCCGAGCGCGAATTCGTCCTCCGACCGGACATCGAGAACCGTGACAAGGCCATCACGCAACCTTGAGACAAGCTCTTCACGCGACACAGCCTCCAAGGCGTCGCGAGCCTGGAAATAGTCGGTCATGACGCGGTTGACCTCGGCGACGTTCCGCTCGCCCACGCGCCCCAGAGCCTTCATTAATTCAACCACCAGAACATCTCCTGAAAGGCGATAGAGCATATGCTTGCCATGCCGCTCGGCCTCGACAAGTCGCGCGCGTCGAAGGATTTGAAGGTGGCGCGAGGCGTTGGCAAAGTTGAGGCCGGCCCGAGCCGCTAGTCCTTCGACGCTGCGTTCACCCTGTGCGAGGTGCTCCAGCAATTCCAGCCGGTGCGCATGCCCGAGCGCCTGAGCCACCTCGGCAAGGCTGGCGAAAATCGCCTGTTTTGGTCCAACGCTTGACACGACTGTTCCTCGGTGAAACATTCAGCAGAATAATTGAATATTACCGCAGGCGAGGTAGGGAGCGCAAGCCATGATCCTCCGTCAATTCCTCCATTCCGATCCCGTCGCCGCATCCTACCTGTTCGGATGTCGTGGAAAATCGGCCGCTGCGGTGGTCGATCCGGTCGGTGACATTGCGCCTTACCTTAGGGTCGCCGAGGCGACGGGCATGCGCATCCTCTATGTGGTCGACACGCACATCCATGCCGACCACATTTCCGTCGGGCGGGCGCTCGCTGCAGCGTCCGGCGCGGAATACCTGCTCTTCGAAGGCGCGGAGGCCGGATTCCCGTTTCTGCGCGCCAAGGGCGGTGACGTGCTCGAGCTCGGCAATATGACGATGGCCGACATGCACACGCCCGGGCATACGCCGGAGCACATTTCGCTTTTGGTCACCGATCGGACACGCGCGAGCGAGCCGTGGTTCGCGCTGACAGGCCACACGCTGATGGTTGGCGATCTCGGGCGAACCGAACTGGCAACCGACGCCGAGGCCGGGGCGCGGACGCTGTTTTCCAGCGTGCGCCGTTTCAAGCAACTGCCGGATCACGTCGAGGTGCTGCCCGGCGCATATTCCGGCTCGGTCTGCGGGCGCTCGCTCAGCGGCAAGCCGACATCGACGATTGGCTTCGAGAAGCGCTTCAACAAAGCATTCCGCATTGAGGACGAGGGCACCTTCGTCGCCACGATGGTCGCCGACACACCACCCCCGCCGCCGGATGCGGCGCGCAACCGAGCCACCAATGCCGGGTTGGTCGCCGCGGCCTGACCGATGGGCGTTTCGCGGTCAGCAGGCTCGACTGTCAGACTTGGGCTTAGGGAAAACTGGCGGCAGTTTGCTCTCCTGATGCTGGTGAATGCTTTTGTCGGCGGCATGGTCGGGATCGAGCGAACGGTCGTGCCGCTCATCGGATCGGAAGAGTTCGGCATCACGTCAACGACACTTGTCGTCTCCTTCATCGTGAGCTTCGGCGTGGTCAAGGCGCTTGCCAATCTCGTCTCCGGCCAACTCGCCGATAGCTGGGGACGCAAGCGCGTTCTCGTCCTCGGCTGGCTTGTCGGCTTGCCGGTTCCGTTCATGATCATCTGGGCTCCGAGCTGGGGATGGGTGATTGCGGCCAATGCACTGCTCGGCATCAATCAGGGACTGGCCTGGTCGATGACTGTGGTCATGAAGGTCGATCTCGTCGGTCCGAAATCACGTGGCCTTGCAGTCGGCCTCAATGAATTTGCCGGCTATCTCGCCGTCGGCGTAACGGCATTCCTCACGGGCTATCTCGCTTCGCGATGCGGTCTGCGCCCGGTGCCCATCTATCTCGGGATCGGCTACGCCATCGTCGGCACCGTATTGTCGGTGCTGCTAATCCGTGACACGCGCGACCACCTCCGGTTGGAAACATCCGCTCACGCAATGCAATCCGTGCCGATCAGTTTCCGGGAGGTGTTTGCGCTGACCTCGTTCCGGAATCGCAATCTGTTCGCGGCTTCGCAAGCCGGCCTCGTCAACAACCTCAACGACGGCATGAGCTGGGGTATTTTCCCATTGTTCTTCGTGTCCTTCGGACTTGGCATCGAGCGCATCGGCATCCTGAAGGCGGTCTATCCTGCAACATGGGGAATCCTGCAGGTCGTCACCGGCCCCTTGAGCGATCGCTGGGGCCGCAAGGGCCTGATCGTCGCCGGGATGTGGACCCAGGCCGGCGGTCTGTTTCTTACCGCCGCCACGGGCCGGTTCGAATGGTGGCTCATCGGCAGTCTTCTGCTCGGCCTTGGAACGGCAATGGTCTATCCAAGTCTGATCGCTGCCGTTTCCGACGCCTCGCATCCCAGCTGGCGCGCCCGCTCGCTCAGCGTCTATCGGTTCTGGCGCGATCTCGGCTACGCGATCGGCGCGCTCTCAGCAGGTCTCATCGCCGATCGCTTCGGGCTCTCGTGGGCGATAACATCGATTGCCGCATTGACGTTTGTCTCTGGCGCAATTGTTGCCATCGCGATGCAGGAGGCCGCCAAAGGTTCGCGCCAACCTTCCCGCAGATAGTCGACCGGGGGTCGGCCTGATATCCGATGGCACTCACGGACTCGCTCACACTCATCCTACGGTACATTGGTGTTGCGCAACTGGCCATCATTGCCGGCCTGGCCGTTCGTGATCTGCGCTTCAGTCTCGTCGGCTATCTCGTTGCGGTGTTCTGCTTTGGGGTCGCCTCCAGCACCAGATTGCGAGCCTGCCGGCTCGGCAATCCTTAGCGTGTAGTATTCGATCGGAACGCCTCTCGTACCGACGCGCATCAGCTTGTTCCTCGCTAAAGGAACGCATTCAGGCAGTATGCTCGCATGGGTTGGATAAATCCATATGATGTCGACGCGAGCCAATGCGCCTGTGGGCTCACGTTGGGTTGACGGATGGGCAGGTGCCAAGTCGGACCAGCGCCTACTGTATATGCAGAAGCTTAGACAGCCACCTGGGTTACGATCTCGACCACACGTCCGGTCGGAATCTTGCAATATTCAGTCGCATCAGCCGCCGTGCGCGCCAGCCCGGTGAACAGCTTGTCCCGCCAGACTGGCATGCCGGAATTGGGCGATGTCTTGAGCGAGCGCCGCGACAGGAAGAAGGATCTCGTGATGTCGAACTTCCAGCCTTCTTGCGGCAGATCGCCAGCGCGCGGGGGATGTTGGGCTGCCCCATATAGCCGAAGGTCAGCGTCCCGAAAAACCTTGGTCAAGCAACGGGGTAGAGCCCTCCAATTTCTGGAGCAGGGAACTTGCTTCTTCACGGGAAACACCGGAGGAATGATGATCAACTGAGAATTGATTCGGAGCTTGTGCATGCGCGGGGTGCAAGCGGCTTTGGCTGCGCTGATTCTGACCGGTTCCTTCACTTCCGCCCTCGCCGACAACAGTTCTCCCTTCATCTATTTTGCAACCGAAGATCCTTTCGCTGCCGGTCAACCGACGAAGAACGACGTCTATGTTTTTGGGGGCGTCTTTGTGACCGGGTCCTTCGGGGATACTATCAACGTCTTCGGAGCCGACTATACGAACAATTACATGATTGGAGCTGCTTACGGCCGTGATTTCGCCGATGTTGGCGCCGGTTTTGTCCTTGGCGGTGTGACTGGGGCTGCCATAAGGTTTGGCGAGGACGACGATACATCCGGAGAGCTTTGGGCCGGGATGCGGCTTCGCCACCAGGGCCTTGTCATCGGCGATCTGGCGATTGCGCCAGCGCTGACGGCCGGTGTCAGTGCCGTTACAGGCGTCACCGAGATCGAGCACGCCCGCGAAATCCATTACGATGGCGATGCATCCTTCCTTGGTTTTATCGGCGCGGAGCTTTCTTTCAGACTAAGGCAAGCTCCCAACGTCGAGCTTGTCTATCAACTCCATCACAGATCCGGCGCCGGAGGCACGTTTGGAAACATGGGAGAGGGTTCCAACGCGAATACTGTCGGAGTGCGTTATCGCTTTTAGCTCACGCCTGAATGCTTCGAGTCGGGGCTGACATTCTGTGAGGGTGCGCTGGTTGCCGGCCGCACGCCACGAGAGCGGCCGAGTAGGCGCGCTGGATGGCTTGAGAGCGCGGGCGCAATCCACCATTCTTCACGGGATCCTTGATGGGCCGTACCAAGCGACACTATCGTTCGAAAGGTTCTCCCAGCGAAGCCACGCCGTTGAGCTTGAGCAGACGGCGGTTCGAAGAGATGATGCCGAGCACGATCACGGTCACGAGATAAGGCAAGCTCGATAGAAGTTGCGAGGAAACGTCCAGCCCTGTCGCCTGGGCCGCGAGGCTTGCGAGGGACACGGCGCCGAAGAGGCACGCACCGAGGAAGATACGGCTGGCAAGCCAAGTGCCGAAGACGACGAGCGCAATCGCAATCCAGCCGCGCCCTGCGATCATGCCATCGGCCCAGAGCGGAGTGTAGACCACGGATGCGTAGGCACCGGCGAAACCTGCCAACGCGCCGCCGAAGGCGACCGCGGCGAAGCGCACGGCGATCACCGGATAGCCGAGCGCACGGGCCGCCTTGGGGTTCTCGCCGACGGCGCGGACGACGAGGCCTGTTTTGGTGTAGGCGAACATCGCCCAGATGGCGACGGTCGCGGCAAGCGAAAGCCACACGACAACGTCTTGGGCGAACAAGCCGCCGATCACCGGGATATCCGAAAGCCCGGGCAATGAAAGCTTCGGAAGCCCCTTAACCGTGAGGCTCTCATAGCTCTTGCCGAACAGCGCCGAGAGGCCTTGGCCGAGGATGCCTATGGCAAGGCCTACCGCAACCTGGTTTGCGCGAAATCCCAGCGCGATGACGGCAAAGACCAGGGAAAGAGCCGCGCTGGCGAGGCCCGCGGCGAGGAAACCGAGGAGATGCCCGCCGCCTTGATAGACGATAATGAAGGCGATGACGGCGCCGAGGGCCATCAGTCCCTCCACCCCGAGATTGAGGACGCCGGCCCGCTCGGCCACCAGTTCGCCGAGCGCCGCCAGGAGAAACGGCGTAGCCGCCGCCAACATCCCGGCGATGATGAACTCGACGGCGTTCATGACGTGCTTCCGTGGGCGGCATGGCGCCATTCGAGCCGGTAGCGGACGAAGGCAATGGCGACGAGATATGCGAGCAGCAGGCTGCCCTGGAAAACCCTGACCGCAGCGACCGGCAGATTTGCCGAGACCATGGCGTTATCGCCGCCGATATAGAGGGCCGCCATGAGCAACGCGGAAAAGGTGATGCCGACCGGGTGAAGGCCACCGAGATAGGCCACGATGATGGCGGCATAGCCGTAGCCGGTCGAGATGGAGCGCTGCAGCTGGCCGAGCGGCCCGGCCACCTCGGCCGCTCCGGCGAGGCCTGCCGCGAAACCGCCGATGAGCAGGGAAAGCCAGATCGCCCGTCCTTCGTTGAAGCCGGCGTATCCGGCCGCGCGTGGCGCGAGGCCGCCGACCTGCAGCTTGAAGCCGGCGAAACTCCTCTGCATGAAGATCCAGGCCGCAAGGGAGAACGCGCAGGCGATAAGCAGCGAGACGTTGACGCGGGTGCCGGGGATCAGGATCGGCACCATCGCGTCGGACTGGAACATCACCGACTGCGGGAAGTTGAAGCCGTTTGGGTCCTTCCAGGGGCCGAGAAGCAGGTAGTTGAGCAGTTGCGCGGCAACGAGCGCCAGCATGAGCGATACCAGAATCTCGTTTGCATTGAGCTTCACGCGCCAGAAGGCCGTGAGCGACGCCCACAGAGCGCCGCCCAGCGCACCGATGACAAGCATGGAGGGCCAGATCCATTGGCCCGTTGCCTCTGGGAACCAGATGGGAATGGCCGATGCGAAAATCGCGCCGAGGATGAACTGGCCCTCGGCGCCGATGTTGAAGACCTTTGCGCGAAAGCCGATCGCGAGCCCCTGCGCGATCAGCAGTAGCGGCGCGGTCTTAAGCAGGACTTCCGAGAAAGAGGTCCAAGACAGGAAGGGCTCCAGAAGCATCGCGTGGAAAACGGCTACCGGATCGCGGCCCATAAGGAGGTAGAGCCCGAGATTGAGAAGCGTCGCCAAGGCGAGCGCGACGGGCGGGGCGATCAGTTTGACGGGAAGCGAGGCATGCTCCCGGCGAACCAGAACGGGAAGGAGCGGCGCGGACAGAGCGCTCATGCAGGGACCTTTTTAGCCGTCGAATGCGCGCCGATCATGTAGCGGCCGATCTCCCCGGGTCTCGTGTCGCGCGTCACCAGCGGCGGGCTCAGCCGGCCTTGATGGATCACCTGGATCGAATCGCAGAGTTCGAACAGCTCCTCCAGTTCCTCTGAGATGACGAGGATACCCATGCCTTCGTTGCGCAGGGCAATGAGGCGCCGGCGGATGGCGGACGCGGCGCCGATGTCGACGCCCCAGGTGGGTTGCGCCACGAACAGCAATTGCGGGGACAGCATGATCTCTCGACCGACGATGAACTTTTGCAGATTGCCGCCCGAAAGCGCGCCGGCCTCCGCTTCCGAACCGGGCGTGCGCACGTCGTATTGCCGGATGCAGTCCTCGGTGAAAGCCTTCACCTGGTTCGTGTCGACGAGGCCGCGTTTCAACAGGCCGAACGGATGGGCGGTCAGAAGGCTGTTGAGGACGAGCGACATTTCCGGCACCGCGCCGCGGCCAAGCCGTTCCTCGGGAACGAAGGCGAAGCCCAGTCGGCGGCGGGCGGCCGCGTCGAGCGCGCCGACATCCTTTCCCATCATATAGATACGGTCGGACTGTTCGCGCGGCAGCACCGTTTCGCCTGAAATCAACGCTGCGAGTTCACTCTGCCCGTTGCCCGATATGCCCGCGATCCCGAGGATCTCGCCGGCCCGGACCGTCAGGCTGACGTCGGAAAGCGCCACCGCGAAGGGATCGTCCGGCCGATGGTCGAGGCCGACGATTTCGAGGCGCTTTTCGCCGCCGGAATGCGCAAGCGCCGGCATGGGCTGCGGCATGTCGCGGCCGATCATCATCCGGGCAAGGTCGTGCGCGTCGTGGTCGCGCGGGTCCACGCGGCCGGTGATGCGCCCGCCGCGCAGGATGGTCGCGCGGTCGCAGACCGCGCGGATCTCCTCCAGCTTGTGCGAGATGAACAGGATGGAGACGCCGCGGTCGCGCAGCCGCCGTAATGTCTCGAATAGCTTGTCCACCGATTGCGGGGGCAGGACGGAGGTCGGTTCATCGAGGATCAGGAGTTGGGGTTCGGTCATCAGGCAGCGGATGATTTCCACCCGCTGCCGCTCTCCGACAGAGAGCGCGTGCACATGGGCGAGCGGATCGACTTCGAGTCCGAACTCGCGGCCGAGCATGCGGATGCGATCCGCAAGATCCGATTTGCCCCTGGGCACGACCAGCCGGATGTTCTCCACCACCGTCAGCGTCTCGAACAAGGAGAAATGCTGGAAGACCATGCCGATCCCCTTGCGCCTCGCATCCGCCGGGGAAGCGAGGGCCAGGGGTTCCCCTTTCCAGGTCGCCATTCCGGCGTCCGGCTGCTCGACGCCATAGATCAGCTTCATCAGCGTCGACTTGCCCGCTCCGTTTTCCCCGAGGATCGCATGGATCGAGCACGGAGCCACATCCAGATCGATGTCTCTATTGGCATGGATTTGGCCGTAGCTCTTGGAGATGCCGCGCAGCGACAGGAGCGGGGTGGTCATGGTTACTTGGGCAGCGGCGTGGTGACACCCTTGACGTGCCAGTCCATTGCGACGATCTCGGCATCGGTCATCGTTTTGCCGGCGGGGACTCCCTCGCTGCCGTCGGCCTTGGCGAACGGACCGGCAAAGGGCGAGAAGCTGCCGCCGGCGATCTTGGCTTCAACCTCTTTGATCCTGTTCATCATGTCGGCCGGGATACCCGGGTTCCAGTCAACGACCTCTACAACCTTGTCGCCGACACCTAGGAAAGCGTTGACGCCCTTGAACTTACCGGCGAGGTGGGCGTCGACCGAGGCTTTGAAGAAGGGTGACCAATCGGTCGCCACGCAGCCTAGATAGGCTTTAGGCGCATATTTTTTCATCGACGAATTGAGGTTGAAGGCAGGGACGCCGGCCTCCTCGCAGGCCGACACGACGGAGGGCGTGTCCTGCGCGTTGGAGAAGATTACGTCGCATTTCTGCGCCAGCAGCGCCTTGGCGGCTTCCTGCTCCTTGGCCGGATCGAACCAGGAGTTCACCCATACGACCGAAACCTCGACATCGGGTTTCACTGCTTGCGCGCCCAGCGTGAAGGCATTGATGGAGGTGATCAGTTCGGGAATGGCGAAGGCGGAGACCGAGCCGAGCTTGCCGGTCTTTGACAGCGCGGCGGCCGCCATGCCCATCAGGTAGGTACCCTGGAAATATTGGGCGGCGAAGGGCGAGAAGTTCGGCGCTACCTGGAAACCGGAAGCATGCAGCACGGTGACGTCGGGGTTACGGCGCGCGATCTGCAGGGCACCGTTCTGGTAGCCGAAGGAGCCGGCGATCAGGAACTTGTTCCCGTCGGCGACCACCTTGTTCATGATGCGGTCGGCATCCGGTCCTTCCTGTATATTCTCGATGATGGTGACCTTCACCTTGTCGCCGTAGGCTGCCTTCACCGGCTCGAGCCCGTCGGCGAGCGCACGGCCCCAGCCGACATCGCCGACCGGCGACGGGACCACGAGCACGATGCCCAGAGGTTCGTCGGCAGCAAGCGCGCGGCCACCCACCGCTGCGACGAGTCCGGAGGCGGCCGCGCCCTTCATCAATGTTCTGCGGGTAAGATTTGTCAGCATGTAGGTTCCCCTTGTTTTCGGTTTCTAGAATTCCACGGTCGCGAGCGCCGCCTCGGCTTCAGCGAACAGCTGCGCCTCGTCGAGCCCCGGGAACTCGCCCTTGGCCCAGACGATGCGGCCGTTGATCATGGTCATGTCGGTCGGCATCCCGATGCCCACCTTGGCAAGCAGGCTCAGCGGATCGTGCCGCGTGCCGACATAGTCCATGCGCCGCGTGTCGATGGCGAAAAGGTCGGCAGCCATGCCAGGCGTCAGCCTGCCGATGTCGCCGCGCCCGAGCAGCGCCGCGCCCCCGGTCGTCGCATAACCGAGAAAATCGGCCGGCGGCGGAACGGGATGGTCGCGTGTCGATGCCGACAGACATTGCAGCATGTAGGCGGAATGGATGCAGTGCATCAGGTTGGAATTGTCGTTCGAGGCTGCACCGTCGCAACCTAGTCCTATGCTGAGGCCGAAGGCCGACATCGCCGGGATATCGGTGATTTCGGCGCCGACGAGATAGACCGGCTCAGGGCAATGCGAAACGCCGGTGCCGCTTGAGGCCATCTTGCGCAGCTCGTCGTGGGTTAGCTCCCAGCAATGGGCATAGAAGGCATCCGGCCCGCAGAAGCCGATCTCCGCGCAGTAATCCACCGTCCGCATGCCGTGACGGTCCTCGATGACCGGGCTTTCGCCCTCGCCGACATGGGTATGCATACGCACCCCGCGATCACGCGCTAGCGCCACCGATTCCACGAAGGTCTCGCGATAGCAGCTGACTGGCTGGCAGGGCGCGACGGCCACCTGGCGCATGCTGAAAGGACCGGCATCATGATAGGCGTCGATCAGCCGGGCGCAATCGGCGATGAACTCGTCCGTCGTCTCCAGCATGGCATCGGGGATGGTCGAGCCTTTCGATTTCGGTAGCGTGTTGCCGCCGCGTCCGGCATGGAAGCGCATACCGAGGAGTTCGGCTGCTTCGAACTGCCGGTCGACCAGCCGCTTGCCGGCCTTCCACGGAAAGCAATACTGGTGGTCGAATGCGGTCGTGCAACCGTGCTTTATCAGCTCGGCCATCGCCGTGACCGAAGCGTGGTAGAAGCATTCCTCGGTCAGCCGCGAGAAAATGGGATAGATGCGGTCGAGCCATTCGATGACCGACAACTTCGTCCAGTCCAGATCGGCGCGGTTGCGCAGGAAGCATTGAAAGAAGTGATGATGGGTGTTGACGAGGCCGGGATAGACGAACCAGCCGGCGGCGTCCTGCGTGACGGTCCCGACGGGCAACTCTCCCTTGTCGAGGCCTTCGCCGATGGCCCGTATCGCCGGGCCGTCGGTCAAGACATCGACATTGCGCCGGATGTCCGGACCGTTGCCCTCGTCCACGATGACCGCTGCGCAGTTCTTCAGCAAGTGGCCCGCCAAGTCACGCCTCGCCGGCTTCGAGGACGGGCTCGGGCTTCAGTTCGTGCAGCCGGTGGATACCGGGCATCTCGATGAAGCCCTCGAGACTGCGGATCGCCCGCGACCAGAGCCGGATCGCGGGATAGGGGTCGAGCGAAACGCCGCCGTCCGGCGCCAGCGCCACATAAGGAAAGCAGGCGACGTCCGCGATCGTCGGCCTGTCCGACGCGAGGAAGCGCTGGCCGCGGATATGCTGTTCGACGAGGCCGGCTTCCAGCTCCCGCAGGGCCGCTATCCCCTGCCCATGAAGGGTGGCGATATCGCCCGGACGCAGCAGCATCTCGTGCAAGCGCGCCGCCCCCAGGCTGCCGGTCAGCCGATGCGAGAAGGAAAGCCATTGCTGGACGCGTGCCGCCTGCAGAGCAGTATCGTTGCCCAGCCATTGCGGTGCGGCCTTCGCGGCAAGATAGACCAGCATGGCCGAGGATTCGGTCAGGACGAGGTCGCCATCCTCCAGGATCGGGATCGAACCCGCCGGATTGAGCGCCATGAGTTCGGGACCGCGATGCTCGGCGCCGGGATGGAAATCGACGGGGCGGATGTCAAGCTTCACCCCGGTCAGCGCCGCCATCAGGCGCGCCTTGTAGCAACTCGGGGACAGCACGTAGTCGTAGAGCTTCATTGCGCCACCAGTTGCGCGCCGTATGTGTAGCCGTGGCGTTTCAGCCAGCGCCGGTAGGCAACCGATGTCAGGTCCGCCCTTGTGGGGATCTCCATGCCCGGATCGAGCGGCAGCAGCCTCGGGATCTGGTTTTCGAGAATCGACCGGTCCTGAAGGAAGATCGTCTGCTGGAAATGGATCAGGTCTGCCATCGATGTTTCGTCGTCGAACAACGCCATCCACGGCCAGACGTCGCACAGGTCTTCGGCAAGCGGCTGCACGAAAAGCGTGATGACGTCCCATTCATCCGGGCGCGGCGGGCAGGTCTTGTAGAGGATCGAGCAGGTCGGCGCAGGCACGCGATACATGTATTCGGTGGTTATGCCGCCTTCCGCCGACTTGGCGGCCTGCGGCTGGTAGAACTTCACCTGGGTCGCCCAAACCTCGTCTTCGTCCTCCCGTATCTCGACCTTGTAGTTCGGGACTTCCGTGTGCGGTTCGGCCCCTAATATGTCCGTATGCACGAAGGGGAAATGCGCAATGTCCAGGAAGTTCTCCACCGCGCGCAGCGGCGAGCAGCGCACGCGCACAACCCCGACATCGACGAGCCGGCGGCCGGGCTGATCAGCCTCGGGGATGGCAAAGAGCGCCTTTTGCGGGTCGCCGAGCGACGACCAGACATGGCCGTAGCGGATGCAGACCGGCAGGGCACGCCCGTTGCTGCCCGTAACCTTCGCGTTTCCGTCTGCGCCGAGCCTCACCCCGATCGGCTCGCCCATGAGCGCCGTCTGGCGCTCATGCGTGTCAAGCCGGCCGGCAAGGCCGACCGGATACCATTCGTCGATCATCGCGTTGCGGGTCATTGGGCGACGCCACCGCGCAGAATATCCTCGGCGGTCCGCCGTAGCGTCTCGGCTGCCCTCGACGCAGCGATACGCTTGGCCGGACCAGTGCCTTCGTCGACCAGAACATGCATCAGCGTCCGCGCTTTCTTCTGGGGGGTGAGCAGCAGCCGTAGGGTCTGGGCATTTTGCGCGTAGTCGAGCAGGCCTCCGTCGGCCTTCGTACCGGCGGCCGCCTCCAGGGCTGCAATGCCCGCCTCTACTATCATGGAGCGAAGAGGGGCTAGGCCGTCGAACCGCGGCGGCCGAGCGGTGGGTTCGCCTACGGAAATCCATATGATTCCGCCGCTGTCCTCGACGGGCTGTGTTGCGACACCAATCGTTTCCGGCGGCGTCAGGCCCGGATGGGCCGGAATGCGCAAGCAGTTTCCGGCCTGGGCATAGCTCCAACCGTGATAAATGCAGGACAGGGCCTCACCGCGCACGAAACCACGGGAAAGGCGCATGCCGCGATGAGGGCATCTGTCCGCGAAGGCCGCCGCGCGGCCGGACCGGCTTCGCCAAAGGGCAATCGGTCCGACCGGGGTTTGCGCCGGCATTACGGTTCCCGCTGGCAAGTCCGCGGAGAGGGCAACTGGCATCCATGAGCCGGACGGATAGGGCAGCATGCATCAACCTTCGAACGACATCGACCCATCTTCCCAAATGCAGATTCGCGGTCAAGGCATGACGATCAGCCCGATCACGTTTGCACAATATTTTCGCACTGGCAACAATGCCCAAAAAAGAGGCAAAGGCACCGGTCCAGCCTAGCCTGATTCGTTCTCTATCGGCGTCCGACGAATGGCCTCGACCCAGACATCGATTGGTCCAAGAGAGCACCCCATCTCCATCATATCGACCAGTTCCGCAGGACCGGCAACGTCGAGTTCGATCCGGTCGGCACCGGCAACGAATATTGCCGGCGCGAGGCCGAGCTTGGCGGCATGACGCTCGATCCATGGAAGAAAGGATGCCGCTTTGACATCGCCGAGGATTGTCATGCGCTCGCGCGTAAAACGTCGATCTTGCTCGTTCATGAAGGACCCTAGCAACGAAATTGATATACAGATACGTCGTATCCAATCACGTGGCTAAGGGCGTGAAAAGGCGGGCGGATCTGTCGCCGACAAGAACGCTCGCCATCCTCGCCGACCGGTCAAGACCGGTCGCTGCCGTCCCGATGCTCCTTGGTAAGCGACAGACCTTTGACGGGCCATGTTCGGTAGCCCGTCATCGAGGGATCGGTTCGGAACTGCGTCGCAAGATCGGTCATCCGGCTCCAGGACTTTCCTAAAAGCGTATTTTCGGGAAACCAAGCCAGACGGCACCTGCGGAATAGTGGCGCCGGGGTCGCGGAACCATACGGAACGATGCGGGAAGATTTCTGATTTATACGAAAGGAGTACAATTCATTGAGGTCGGCCAGGAACCACTGACGGCTGGCGGTTGGCCAACTCCTGAAGGGCTCACGCAAAGGGCTGTATCGATGGCCACAGCGTTGGTTGTTCAAAGCGCTGCAGCCGGGATTGCTCGGCGCTGGAGATGGCGCGCAGCTCTTCGTGGATGATGCGAAGCAGGCATTTGGTGTGGCCAATTTCAAAGCGTCCGGTGGGGGCGGAACGATACGAGACAATACGGGAAAACTCTCTGATTTAGGCCCACGAAAAAGCCAATAAAATCAATAGTTCGAGGACGTTCTCCAACGGTGCGCGACAGTGACCGTCCTACCAATGATGAATGGTGCCTTTAGATTGTTCATGCAGTCTCGACGAGGTTCGGAACCAGCGATCGGCAGCCTTGGCCGGACTAGCCCGATCCGCAAAGCACCGCTTCAGTCATCGCCGAGATAAATGCGTCAGATATTTTCCGGCGTGACTATTTCAAAAGGTATTGACCGCTGAAGGGTTGCCAACGGTGTCTGTGGCCCAATCACGTCGATCATTGTCTGCACTAGAAGGGCCGAGGTCGCCTCGAGTGGATGACAAAGAGCTGCAGTGACTAATCCCTCAGACAAGCCTTTTCGCGTCTCGGGCCCTATGTCACGGCAAACCAGCTTGATCCCCGCGCGCCTTTCGGCAGAGACCTCCCTCAGCGCACGGAGCACTCCGGTTATCCCACCACCCACGATCAGAATTCCCACAAGATCATCAGTCGTCTTTAGGAGCTCAGCCAGCATACGGTAAGCCTCGCTCGATTCCTCATGAGTAGGTCGACTCTCCTCCACTGTGAGTCGCGGCGCGTGTTCGCGCAAATAGGAACGGAAGCTAGCATCTGAGACGTCTTGGCATTGATACCGGTGATTGCCTATGAAAACCGCAATGCGACCGGGACCTTGGGTGGTTTGCGCAATCAAGAATGCCGCCGTACGCCCGAGCTTCCAGTTGTCCGTTCCCACGTAGGCCGCTCTTTCCGGCGCGGATTGGTCGGTAATGTAAGCAACAACGGGCTTCCCAATTTCCTTCAGTGAACGGATGGCCTGTCCTATGATAGGGTGATCTGGTGCGATCACCGCGACTGCGTCGCAGGTGTTGCCGAGCGCGATAAGGCGGCTAGAGATAGTCTCCGGCGTCAGTAGATCCACAAACTCGACGATGGCCTCGACCACCTCATCGCGACGATCGCGACAGGCTGCGATGATTTTCTTCCCGAACAGTTGGTAGAGTTCACGGGTCGATTGCTGCAACAGGAAACCCAATCGATGATGCGGCGATATTTTCTTGGCCCGGTCGTCGATCGCTCCGATCCCATAGAAGCCGATTTCTTCGGCTGCTCTTTGTACGCGTTGAACAGTCTTTGGGCGAACCGAGACAGTGCCGCTGAGGATTCTGTTCACGGTCGCTACGGATACGCCGGCGGCTTGAGCGAGGTCGCGAATCGTAGGCCGCCTCATTAATCCTCCCAATGCTGTATCATCATGATTGACACTAAATGATACGAATGCGATCTCCATACTATTTTTGTATTCCGATGATATCAAGCCTCCGATATGAATCGCCTCCGCACTAGAGCCCGAACTGGTTCAAGGCCGATTGGATGGTCGGTCGGGAGGCTGTTAAGATGGATGACCTTCAGTATGGAATGCGCGACAAGCGCGGAAACTGGGTCCCGCACCGCCGCGCCGAGCCGGTGCCGATCTGGCATCGCCCGTTCAACGCCAAGAAGGTACTAGCCTGGATTCCCGAGTTTCTTTGGCCTTGGAACGCGTTCCACATGGCCACGGCAATCATCTGGGTCAACTTGCTCATCCCGAGCTGGGACAGCCTGGCAAGCTTTTCCCTGCTCAACTACCTTTGGCTTTACGGGCTGAACGCGGGGGGCATTTTTCTCTTCTACGGATTCTTTGAGCTGCGCTATTACATCCAGCGCAAGCAAGAGACGCGCTTCAAGTATAATCCGAAATTCCCCTCCGACGCGCCGTCCGACGTCTTCTGGTTTCAGAGCCAGAATATCGACAATTTCAGCCGGTCGTTTTTCATCACCATACCGCTGTGGACCGTGGTCGAAATCGTGATGCTATGGGCATACGCGAACAGCTGGGCCGTCTGGCTGCCGTGGACGACGCATTGGCTGTACCTGTCGTTCCTCGTCATCATCGCTCCGGCTGTGCACGAAGTGTATTTCTTCTTCCTGCACCGCGCGATCCACTGGCCGCCGCTCTACAAATGGGTGCACTCGGTTCACCACAACTCGATCAACCCCAGTCCGTGGTCGTCGCTGTCCATGCATCCGGTGGAAGGGTTCCTCTACCATGCCGAAGCCTGGCTGCACCTGCTGATCCCATCCAACCCTGTCTGCGCGTACTTCACACTGCATGGGGCCGGCTTCGGAGCGGTGAATGGCCATCTTGGGTTTGAGACCTTCGAACTCACGGACAAGATCAAGCTCGATAGCCATTCCTATGTCCACTACCTGCACCACAAGTATTTCGAGGTGAACTACGGCGGTGACGGTCTGGTTCCTCTCGATAAGCTTTTTGGCACTTGGCACGACGGTAGCAAAGAAGCTGACGAGGCTATGAAGGCGCGCTTCCGCAAAAAGAAAGAAAAGCTGCGCGCGCAGCAGGAAGCCCGCGGCGGCCCGGCCACTGGAATGCCGGCGGAATGACGATCAGACGCTGTCTCGACTAAGCCCGAGAGGAGCGGGTGCGGGGCAGCCAGGCTTTTGTTGAAACCCCGCGGGGCGGGTAAACCGGGAGGAAGACTATGAAGCTTTTCAAGATACTTGTGTCCACAGCAGTGCTGGCTGCGTACAGCACCAGCAGCACGCTCGCCGCCGACATCTTCGTTATCGGCGGCAAGCCGGACGATCCATTCTGGTCAATCGTCAAGCGTGGTGCCGAAGACGCCGGTAAGGTGGTCGAAGCTCAAGGTGGTAAAGTCACCTGGCTCGGGCCGCAGAACTACGACAATCTGGGTGTGGACGCGGCCGAACTGATCCGCCAAGCCATCGACCAGAAGGCCGACGCCATTGTCGGTCCGGACTGGGTGCCGGAAGCCATGGATCCGGCGTTCAAGGCGGTTGTGGACGCTGGCATTCCGCTTGTTATCTACAATGCCGGCGGTTTGCAGGCGGCTGATCGCCTCGGCGCTATGAACTATGTCGGCTCGGACGATTACAAAGGTGGCGTCGCCGGCGGCGAGTATCTCGCTAAGGCCGGCAACAAGAAAGGCGTCTGCATCAACACACTGCCGGGTGCGGCCAATATCGAGGCCTACTGTGGTGGCTTTAGGGAAGGGATGAAGAATGGCGGCGGCGAGGCCGATGTGTTGCCGTTGCCAGCTACCTCCTTCGGCTCGGCAACAGCAGTGGCGCAGGCGGTGAAGGCCTATCTGCTGCAGCATCAAGCCGTGACCGCGGTGTTCACCATCGGCAATGTCGACGCCAATTCGGCCATGAACGGTATTACCCAGGCCGGCAAGGCCGGGCAGGTTCAACTCTGCGGCATCAACTTTGACGAGACCATCCTGAACAACATCAAGGATGGAAAACAGGCCTGCGCGATCGACCAGCAGGGCTACTGGCAAGGCTACCTCGCCGTCTCAATCTTGAATGGCAAGGTAAACTACGGGCTGACTGTGCCGACGCGCGAGATCCTCACCGGTCCTGGGATCATCGACAAGAACACTGTCGAGCTGACCATTGCCGGCGTGAAGGCCGGCGCGCGATAGGTGTCCTTACGGCCGCCCGCCTTGTGAGGCGGGCGGCCAGTGCATTCTACTTCCATAGCGACCGCAATTTTTGGCGCTCGATAACTCGCGGATTACCCATGACGGCACATCCCGTGACATCCACCCCAACGCCGATGGCAAATCGCGGCCGTTCTGGACTGGCCCTGGGTCGTCTGGCGCGGCGGCCCGAGACGGGCTCGTTCCTGGGCATGGTCGCAGTCTTTCTGTTCTTCGCCATATTCGGAGGCAGTGGCTTTTTGTCAGCAGCCGGTACGGCCAGTTGGCTGAGCATCGCCTCCGAGATCGGCATCATCGCTCTGCCGATAGGGCTGCTGATGATCGCTGGTGAGCTGGACATCTCGGTCGGCGCCGTGATTCCCGCGGCCTCTCTAACGGCCGCGATCATATCCGGCTACTATGGCCTGCCTGATTGGCTCGGCATCACGGCCGCCCTTGGGCTCGGTCTTGCCATCGGCTTGATCAACGGCGTGTTCGTCACACGAACCACGATCCCGTCCTTGATAATTACAATAGGAACGATGTTCGGCACAATGGGCCTGACGCTGGGCCTTACGGTGATGATCGCCGGCAGCACCGGTGTCTCGCTGGTGCCCGACGAACTCACGAAGACGCTTCTCGGCCAATATCTCGGGGGCATGTTCCAAGTGACGATTCTCTGGTGGCTCGTCTACATCGCCGCCCTTCTGTGGCTCCTCCACATCTCGCCCGTGGGCAACTGGATCTATGCACTCGGGGGCGACAAGGAGAGCGCGCGCAACGCGGGCATCCCCACCAAGCGGCTTACCATCGGTCTATTCATGCTTTCGGGGTTTTCCGCCGCGTTCGTCGGAGTCAGCCAGGTGATGGTCTACCAGAGCGCTCAGGTTCTGGCTGGGCAGTCCTTCATCTTCAATTCGATCATGTGCGTGGTCATCGGGGGCGTTCTGCTTACCGGCGGATTTGGCTCGGTCGTAGGTATCGTGTTCGGCACGATCACCTTCTCTATCGTAAACCAGGGCATCTACTTCACGAGTATCGATCCCAACATGGGAAGCGTCATCATCGGCGCGCTTCTCCTGATCGCCGTACTCACCAACGACACCTTTCGGCAGCTGGCGCTCAGCTACTCATCGAAGAAGGTTTGAGGGACCGCCATGACTGAGGCAATCAAATCCTTGTTGCGCCGCCCGGAAGCAGGCTCGATCCTCAGCCTGATCGGGGTGGTGCTGTTCTTCGTATTTTTCGGTGGCGTGGACCTGGGTACACTCCTTGGGGCGGCGAGCTGGGTGAATTTCGCCGCCAATCTCGGCATTGTCGCCATTCCGGTCGGTCTGCTGATGATCTCGGGTGAACTCGACATCTCCATCGGCGCATTGATTCCCGCGGGCTCTATGACCACCGCCATCCTTAGCGGCTACTATGACCTGCCCATCGCGGTGGGCATGGCCGGCGCCCTGGCGGTCGGTGTGGCGGTCGGCCTTGTCAATGGTTTGCTGACGATCCGCACCTCGGTGCCTTCGTTGATCATTACGCTCGCCACCCTGGTTGCGATGCAGGGCTTGGTGCTCAGTGGGTCCGTGTTGCTAACTGGCAACGCTAGCGTTGCCGTCACCGCGCCCGAATGGGCCAAATTCCTGTTCGGACAGCTTATCGGTGGAAGCCACCAGGTCATCATCGTCTGGTGGGTAGTGTTCGCTGTCATCATTGGCTTCGTGCTGCACAAGACCCGCTTTGGCAACTGGCTGTTTGCAATGGGCGGCGATCGCGTCAGCGCCCGCAATGCAGGCATTCCGATAAACCGCATGACCATCGCACTGTTCGTGCTGTCCGCCGTCAGCGCCACATTCGTTGGCATGTGCCAGGCGATCCTGTTCAACTCGGCCCAGGTTTCCGGCGGAATGAACTTCATCTTCAACGCAATCGTGTCCGTGGTGGTCGGCGGCGTACTGCTCACGGGAGGGTTCGGCTCGGTCATCGGCATCTTCGTCGGCACCATCACGTTCGCCATTGTCAGCCAAGGCATCTACTTCACCCAGATCGACCGGAACTGGTCGAACCTGATCATCGGCGTGATGCTTTTGACGGCGGTGCTGATGAATCAGGCATTCCGGGAACTGGCTCTGTCTTACCGGCGAGGTTCGAAACAAAGCGTGCCGAGGGCACCCATACAGCACTAAGCGATGCGGCTGCAGTTGCGATCAGCGACTGCTTGGAAGAACGAAAGATGCGACAATTATGAGCGAAAAACCTGCCATTCTCGAACTGAAAAATGTCAACAAGTCTTTCGGCCCGATCGACGTGTTGCATAAGATCTCGCTGCAAATTCGACGGGGTGAGGTCTTGTGTCTCCTCGGCGACAACGGCGCCGGAAAGTCCACTCTCATCAAGGTGTTGGCAGGCGTCCACAAGCCGACCAGCGGCGAGATCCTGATGGACGGAAAGGCGGTCAGCTTCGACCGTCCGAGCGCTGCGCAGGAGCGGGGCATTGCCACCGTGCACCAGTTCGGCGGAACGTTCCCCTTAATGAGCATCGGCCGCTCCTTCTTCGTTGGATTGGAGCCGACAAAGGGTTGGGGTCCGTTCAAGATCTACGACCGCAAGCGCGCCAACGAGATCGCGGTGAAAGCGGTGCGGGATTTCGGCATCACGCGTATCGACGACGGTGACCGGCTTGTTGGTGGCCTGTCAGGCGGGGAACGCCAGTCTTTGGCCATTGCCCGCGCCGTGCATTTCGGCGCTCGCGTTCTGATCCTCGATGAGCCGACGGCAGCGCTCGGCGTCAAGCAGGCAGCTCACGTGCTGCGCATCGTCAATGAAGCCAAGCGGCGCGGTCTCGCGGTCATCTTCATCACCCACCAGGTGATGCACGCGATGGCGGTGGGAGACCATTTCGCCGTCCTCATTCGCGGTGCGATCGCCGCCGATTTCCGGAAGCGCGAGAAAACCCGCGAGGAGATCACCGACCTGATGGCCGGCGGTGAAACCATGGCTGACCTCGAGGCGGAAATCGAGCATGAATTGCATGCATGATCACAATGAAAATGCGCCGCCTCTCGAGCTGGATGGGCGGGCGGCCCGATCGTTTTCCTCGGGAAACCTCTGCCTTCGACCGGCCCTGATGACCCTTGGCGCCACCAGCCTCTTCACGTCGAACAAAGCAGAAGAAATATGACAATACGGATCGCAGTGATCGGTGCCGGTGTGATGGGCGCCGACCACGCCAGGATAGTGGCGGAAGACCTTCCCGGAGCAAGCCTTCAGCTGGTGTGCGACATGGATGAGGCGCGTGCCCGCACTGTTGCCGACACCTTTGGTGCGCCCGACATCTCCACCGATCCAGAAGATGTTGCCGCGCGGAAGGACGTGGACGCAATCATCGTGGCGAGTCCCGATACCACGCATGCGCCGCTGTCGAAGGCCTGTATTGCCGCCGGCAAGCGTGTGTTGTGCGAAAAGCCCCTCTCACAAGCGTCCGCTGACTGTATCGCGGTGATGGAGGCCGAACAGAAGTCGGGCGCGAAATTCGTCCAGCTTGGTTTCATGCGGCGCTACGATCGCTCCTACGAAGAGATGAAGCGAGCGCTTACAGACGGCCGCCTTGGCCGGCCCCTGATGATGCACAATTTTCACCGCAATGTCGAAACGCCGGCGGCAGATTTCACCGGCGCAATGGCTATCACCAATTCGGCCCCACACGAGTTCGATGTCGTGCGCTATGTGCTCTCGACGGAATATGCGTCGATTTCGGCCTTCCAGCCGAAGCGCTCAGATGCCCGGGTCGCGCCTGTCTTCATGGTGCTGGAGACGGTCGATGGCCAACTCGTCAACATCGAGATCAACAACAATGCCGCCTATGGTTACGATGTCCGTGCCGAGCTGATCGGCGAGCGGGGCACCGTTGCGATGAACAACGTCGCCTACACTCGCATCGATTCTGCGCTTGCACAGAGCACGAGCTACGACGCCGACTGGCGGACCCGCTATGCCGATGCGTACCGTCGGCAGAACCGCGACTTCCTACGCTTCGCCATGACTGGTGAGTTCCCGGCAACCGCTGCGAATTGCTGGGACGGTTATTGCGCCGCCGTCGTTGCCGAGGCGGGCGTGAAGGCGTTGCACGAGGGCCGCCGCGTACCCGTCCAAATGATCGCAAAGCCGGAGTTTTACGCGTGAAGCTGGGTTTCGTTTCAGACAGCCTCGGCAACCTGCCCTTCGAAACGATGCTGGATCATGCGAAGCGCATGGGTGTCTCCGGCGTCGAGGTGAACACCTGTGGCTGGTCCACCGCGCCGCATTTTCGGCTTTCGTCCATGCTGGGCAACAGGGAAGGCCAGAAGCGCTTCGTTGGCGCGTTCGAGGCGCGCGGGCTAGAAATCATCAGCCTCAACGCAAACGGCAATCCGCTGCACCCGACCGACCCGGCCCAGGGCGAAGGGCTGAAAACCACTATTCGCGTCGCAGGCGAAATGGGCATCCGGACGGTCTGCACCATGAGCGGCCTCCCGGCCGGCAACGCTGCAGATATCATGCCCAACTGGGTCATCTCGTCTTGGCCGCCGGAAACACAGGCCATTTTGAAATACCAGTGGGAAGAGAAGCTGATTCCCTTCTGGACCGAGATCGTGGCGTTGGCTGAAGAGAACGGCGTGGAGCGCATCGCGCTTGAACTCCACGGCAACCAGTGTGTCTTCAACGTGCCCTCGCTTCTGAAGTTGCGACAGGCGGTCGGACCCGTCGTGGGGGCGAATCTGGACCCTTCGCATCTGTTCTGGATGGGTGCCGACCCGCTGGCGGCGGCTCAATCGTTGGGCGAGGCGGTTTATCACGTTCATGCCAAGGACACGATGCTCAACGCACCAGTGCAGGCGACGACATCTCTGCTCGAGAATGGCAGCCTGATGAATCTTCCAGCCCGGTCATGGAGCTACATCACGCTTGGCTTCGGCCATGGCGAGGAGTGGTGGCGGCAATTCTGCTATCGCCTCAAGATGGCCGGCTATGACGGCTGGCTTTCCATCGAGCATGAGGACGTGCTCCTGAACTCTCTGGAGGGACTCGAAAAGTCCGTAGCGCTACTGCAGGGGGTCATGCCGTCCGCCCCCGCCGACTACAAACCGCAAGCCATCTGAAGGAAGGTTCCATGCCTTGGATCGACGCCTGTGCCGCCGCCGACATCGAAGCCGAGGAAGCCAAGCGCTTCGATCATGGCGGTCGCACCTTTGCGATCTTTCGAAATGATGCGGACGAATATTTCTGCACCGACGGGCTTTGCACGCACGAGAGTATTCACCTCGCTGACGGTCTCGTAATGGGGAATACAGTGGAGTGTCCTAAACACGCATCCGTTTTCGACTTCACGACTGGGGACGTAGAGACCCCGCCCGCTTGCGAGAATCTCAAGACGTACAAGACGAAGGTCGAAAATGGCCGCGTCATGATCGAGATCTGAGCCATATGGACCAGCCGTTCCAGCTTGCAGCCTGCGCCGAGATGCTCTGGCGCGACCGCCCGATTACTTGGCGCGCCGAAATGAATTGGCCATTCATCGCCAAGGCGCTGTTTGACTGCCTGATCCCCTGCGGAGGCTGATTATGGGCATGTATCACAACCGTCCTCATGTCGAGGACATCCGCAAGATGAAGAAGAGCGGACAGAAAATCTCCATGCTCTTCGTCAGCACCCCGGATGAGGCGGCTGCCGCAGCCGCTGCCGGCATCCATATGCTCTCCATCGAAGGTCGATATTTCGATCCGGAAATGCGCCAAGCAGCCGGCGATTGTTTCGTACAAGTCGGTTTGCCATATGGCAGCTATGGGAGTTTCGCGGGCCGCCCGCTCGCAACAGCGGAGGACTATCTGCGTGCAGCGTTCCACTTTGCCGGCACAGGCGGCGACGCCTTTTATTGTGCGGCGTCATACGACATCCAGAAGACGTTATGCGACAACTACATTCCTGTCGTTGGCCATATCGGCCTAGTGCCGTCTTATATCACCTGGACGGGTTGGCGCGCAGTCGGCAAGACCGCGGACGAAGCAGTGCGCATTTGGCGACACACCCAAAAGCTGGAGCAAATAGGAGTCTTCGGCGCGGAGCTGGAAGTCGTCCCAGATCGCGTCGCGAAATTCCTCACCGAAAACTCCTCGCTTGTCATGCTAGGCATGGGCGCTGGCAAATATGCCGATGCGCAGTACCTCTTCACAGAAGACGTTTGCGGTTACGGCAAGAACCATAAGCCGCGACACGGAAAAGTTTATCGAAACCTTGGCCCTGAGCTGGAGAAGATTCAGGACGAGCGCGTCGCTGCCTTCAAGGACTACAAGGCAGACGTCGATTCAGGCAGATATCCCGGTTACGAGCACACGGTTCCGATTGTGGATGCCGAGTTCGATATCTTCATGAAGATAGTTAAAGGTTGAGAACTATGTCTGTGGGCTCATCTTATCCCTCACGGACATGCGGTCGACAGCGCGTATCAGTTGACAACCGCCGAGCGCCATCGCTTGACGAGCTCAAAGCGCTGATTGCCAAAAGGGAACTGACACTTCCGGAGAAGTCGGAGGCTGTCGCCCGGGTGATATTTGCGGAGCCGGATTACGTGGCTTTCGAAAATGCCACCGCAATCGCGCGCCGATGCCATGTATCACCCGCGACCGTGTCCCGACTTGCATCGCGTCTCGGGTTTGGGTCGTTTGTGGAAATGCAGAGCTGCTTCCGAAATCATATACTGCTTCGATTCAAACTTCAGGAAGAATACGTGAAGGCGAACTGCTGAGGATCATGTGCACGGACTTTTGACCCCCGACGGCCGAGTGCTCTTTCCAAACTTGACGGCGATCGTAATTCCCGAGGCGGCTGTTGGGAGCTTTTTCGCTTACGCGCACCTTGCGCAGTTCCGGCCCCTGCTGAAGCCTGTCCAGAATGGCGACCTGGTGGGTGAGCGATTGAGGGCGGTCGCCCTGCCGGGTCATGCTCCCGGTCATACCGGCTACGCGTTCGACACGGACGAGGACCGTTTCCTATTCTTCGGGGACGTCGTTCATGTGCCGGCCTTGCAGTTCGGCAATCCCGCGTTCAGTTGGGGCTATGACGACGATCAGCCGACGGCGCGCGCAACCCGCCTAAATGTTTTCAGTGACGCGGCCAAGGCGGGGACGTGGATCGCCGGCGCGCACCTTGGCTGGCCGGGCATCGGTCGCGTGGTGCGTAAGGGCGAAGCATACGGCTATGAGCCGGCAGGAGGACGAGTGACCGGATAGGCGGCCCGGTACTGATTGGTACCGCTCTCTTCGCCCAAGGCAAGGATCTCGACGAGCAGCGCGCCTCACTCCGCCGTCCTCAACGGCGGCGGCACATCGTCCGGCCCACAAAATATCTGATTCTTGATCCACTGGCGGCCGATCGACGCCTGAGGCTTACCGGATCGGCGTCTCGCCGCGAAACAGCGGCTGGTGCGCCCGCATCAAGGCGGCAATCCGGTCGGCGACTTTTCGTACCGGCGGGGAGTGACGTTCCTCGTGATGGGTGACGATCCATTGGTCGGTTTCGAGCTCGGGGATAGGCTGAGCGACGCGAACCAGCCGCGGATCGCTGTCACCGACGAAGCACGGAAAGACCGAAAGGCCGGCGCCGGCGGCCACCAGTTCACGCACCGCATGGGTGTTGTTGCCGCGTACGGCGATGCGGTCGCCGTGATGGGCTTGCAGCCAGCGCGCCGATGCAACGTTTGCGCCTTCGCCGGTGACGCCGACGAACAATCCAGCGGCGATGCCGTTGATCAGGTGACGTCCGGAATAAATGGCGTGAGCGACTTTGCCGCTCTGACGGCCGGCCAGCCACTGCTCGGTCGGACGCTCGCTGCGGATGCCGATGTCGGCGGCACGGCGGCCGATGTCGACCCGCTCGGTCGTGGTGACAAGCTCCACCCTTATGCCGTCGTCGACCGTCCAGATCTCGCCGATATGGGCGGAAATGAAAGCCGAGGTCCATGGCCCGGCCGAGACGCGGACAATGCGGTCGGGCAGGTTTCCCTCGCGCCAGCGGGTCAGCGACTGCATTGCTGCCTCGACGTCTTCGGCGCGCCGCAGCAGTTCTTCGCCGACCGGGGTCAGCCGGTAGCCGGTCTGCTGGCGCACGAACAGAGGTTCGCCGATCTGCTTTTCCAGCGCGGTGACGCGTCGTCCAAGGGTGGCTGCGCTGAGGCGCGTGGTTCCCGTCGCTGCGCTCAAGCCACCCAGCCGCGCAACGTCGAGAAACAACCTCAGATCGTCCCAGCCGATATCCATTTTGCAGAAATGAAAAACTCCTTGCGACCGTGGCTGTAGCGCGAAGGGGCATCATGCGCAAGTATGCAGGCGTTGGACGCGTTGGACATTCTTGCTTGGCGGGACAGTGACAAGCGCCTCGGCTGGCTAAGAAGCCAGCGCAATCTTTTCGATCGCGCATGCGCTTCGCGCCGATGCTTTGCGCTTTCGACCAACCCAAGCGCGCGGGCATTCTGCACGCCAAAGGAGACGATCATGTTGGATGAACTTCGACACCGTTTCGCCCGCTGGCTTGCCTATCGCCAGACGCTTGCGAGCTTGAGGCGGGCCCCAGACAGCACACTTGCGGATGCTGGCATTTCTCGCGAAGAGATCCGCGAGCATGCCCGCCACGCCAGCGTGCGTCGTTGAGGAACCGGGCATGCAGATGATTGAGCTTTGGGATGGCCGCTCGGTACCGGGCATTGGCATCGGCACCTGGGCGGCGGGTGGCCCCGCGCGTTGGCGTGACACGGCGACAACCTATGGCGAGGTCGATGACATCAGGTCGCAAGCCGCGCTGGCGATGGCCTATGAGATCGGCGCGCGGGTGTTCGACACGGCGGCCGCCTATGGCGCCGGCAATGCCGAACTGATCCTCGGGCGAGCGTTGAAGGGTAAGGACGAAGCCGTCATCGTCACCAAGGTCGGCTATTTCGGCGATCCCGAAACGCGCAAGATTGCTCCCGAGGATGCCTCTGCCGCAGCGATCCGGACATCGATCGACAATTCGCGGCAGCGCCTGCAGCGCGATTGTATCGACGTCGCGCTGCTACATATCAACGAGTATCCGATCGAGCGCGCCGGCGAGGTGTTCGATACGCTCGGCCTGTTGCGCCAGGAGGGCAAGATCGGCGGCTTCGGCTGGAGCACCGATCACCGCGAACGGCTTGCCGCCTACGCGCCGCGCGAGGGCTTCGTCGCCGTAGAGAACGACTTCAATGTGTTTACCCCGGCGAACGGGCTGATGGCCGTTGCGGCGCGCGAGAACCTCGTCTCGTTCAGCCGGCTGCCGCTGGCAATGGGGTTGCTCACCGGCAAATACACGCCGGCCATGCGGCTGCCCACCAACGATGTGCGCGGCGGCAATGCCGAATGGATGGTATTTTTCAGGGATGGCGCCGCCAACCCGCACTATCTGTCAAGGCTCTCGGCAATCCGCGACCTGCTCACGTCGGGCGGACGCACGCTTGCGCAGGGCGCGCTCGGCTGGATCCTCGCCAAGTCGGCAATCGCGCTGCCGGTTCCCGGCTTCACGCGGCCCGAGCAGGTCGAGGACAATCTCGGTGCGCTGGAAAAAGGGCCGCTGCCGGCAGCGGTGATGGCCGAGATCGACGCCGTGCTGAAAATTGCCGAGACTGCTTAGGGTGTGGCGAATCCGAAATTCGCATTGGCGATAACGCGACCAACTTCGATCTCTCTGCTGTCTGCCGATATCGCATTTTTCTTAGTCAAGCTTCCGTGGCGCGATTGAAGGAGCGGCGGACACGCTCGAGTTGAAGGTCCGCCGCTCCGGTTTTCAGATCAAAGAGTGATGCTGCAACGGGAGATGGGTGGCGAGCTGCGCTTGAGCTGAGCCGCCGACCGCGTCGCTGTCGAGAGAGAGCGACCCGGTTGAGCTGTCAAAGATGATGTGGTGGGAACCATCATCCGTGGCCGTACCAGCAGGAGACGCATGCAATGAAAGCCCGCTCGACTTAAGCTCGGTAAGAGCGGCTTGATCGAGGTGGAGCTTGTCCTGAAGCTTGCTGAAGTCGAAGGCATCGTTGCCTCCGTGACCCGACATGATCTCGGCGGCGGCGCCGTTCTTTGCCTGGGCCCCGACATTTTCACCGCTCTGGACGGTCTGGGCGAACCCATGGCCGGTCAGGTTGGTTGCGGTTCTGTCGGAGTGATTGTTGGGGGCGAGAAACTCCGAGCCGGCAGAAAGAGCATGGCTCAACACAGCCAGCACCCGGTCAACGCCGCTGCCCAAATCCTCCATCTTGTTGCCGCCAGTGTCGACATGGGAGGTGTCGTTGCCGCTATGGCCCGCCATTTTGTCGGTGCTTGCACTTGCATGGGAGGCATCACTGGTGGCTTTTCCGTGACTGGCCGTGCGGTGGGAAGTCGCAGCTCCAGCAGAATTACTATCGCTAGTGCTGGCGTCGGAAGGGGCGATGGCGGTAGCAGTCGCAGTAGAAGTGCCATGGCTGGTCTTGGAGTCGGAGGCGGCCACAGTAGAGCTATTATCGGCAGCGGTGGCAGTGGAAGGCACAGTTGCAGTGGAACTGCTATCGCCCGTCGCGGCTTCGGAAGAGGCCGCGGCAGTCGAACTGGTATTGCCGGCGTCGTCGGAAGCGGCAGTTACGGTCGAACTGCCATCGCCGGTGGCGTCATGGGAAGGGGCAGTCGCAGTCGAACTGCTATCGCTGGCGGTGGCGTCGGAAGGGGCCGTGGCAGTCGAACTGATATCGCCGGTGGCGGCGTCGGAAGCGGCAGTTACAGTCGAACTGCTATCGCCGGTGGCGTCATGGGAAGAGGCAGTCGCAGTCGAACTGCTATCGCTGGCGGTGGCGTCATGGGAAGGGGCAGTCGCAGTCGAAGTGTTGTCGCCGGTGGCGTCATGGGAAGGGGCAGTCGCAGTCGAAGTGTTGTCGCCGGTGGCGTCATGGGATGGGGCAGTCACAGTCGAACTGCTATCGCTGGCGGCGGCATCGGAAGGGGGTGTCGCGGCAGCGCTGCCGTCGCTGGTGTCGGAAGGTTCGGCCCCGGTGGTAGCGAGGTTGTGCTCCCGGAAAACGGCTTGCAATTCGGAGGAGCTTTCAAGCGCGGTGTCGCCGTTCTGCGTTCCCCATTTGTAGGTGTAGTCGAAGCCGGGCGTCGGAACCAATGCGGCCCAATGATCGATCATGGTTTGCATCTGTTCGGGGGTGGGCATGACATGTCTTCCGCCATCGGAAGTCTCCCAGTTACCGCCGCCAAAGGCCTGATATACCGGAACGATGTTGTTAGCCGGGATGCCCGACTTCACCGCTGCAGCCACGGCTCGATCGATCATGTCGTAATCGACCGTGTCCGTTCCCGTGCGCACCGGATAGGGGTCTATTCCGAAATAGTCGATATGCGTGTTGGCCGGATTGTAGGTGTTCGTAAAATCCGGATTGGTCGGGGACCCCATGTTCATCATGGTGATGAAGGTCTTGGCGCCTGGAAAATGCTCATGGATCCAGTCGGATTCCGCCTTCAGGTTCTCAGCGGTTGCGTAGGTGCCCCACCTGCCGGTGGGATCGGGCTCGTCAACAAGATAGAACCCAAACACATTCGGATTGCCGAGGAAGGGGGTCATTTTCTCGATGAAGGATGAGGTTACGCCCTCGTGCTCATTCAGGTAAACCAAACCCTTCATGCCATCCGGCAATGCGTTGACCTGGCTAACATATTGAACGTCGGCCAGATTGAAGCCAGCGTTTGCGATTTCGGTGGCGGAACCACCCGAGGTGTAGTGCAGAGTTGCCATCCAGTAATCCTTTTTCTCGTTCGATAGCGCCCGAGGCCTACCTACTAGAGGGTGTATATTAGCGCCAAATCACATAAAGACACCCGTTGATAAAATCATTGAGCGTTTGTTGGAATGCTGCATGCATTGTGGCTTATTTTGATAAAAACGGGTTGTACACAAGAAACTTATCGCTTTTCTTAGGTCACAATTCCGGCGGAATCGCGACTTTATTTTGAAATAGCTGTAGCTTCGCAACTTATGACGTTTAAATTACGGGAAATTACATTCTTGTTTGCTTTTGATTTGTCAATTTACCTTACGAGATGAAAATCAGACAGACGTTAACCACAAGAGCCAAACTGCTCCGTGGTCTCCCGTGGTCTCACTGCCGCAAGCAATTAGTTGTGGACAATTCGTAGGGATCTGCGCGCTCAGCGGGCGGCAGATCTCCGTGATCGAGATCAAGTCAATGTAGGAAGCCGCTCAAGGTGAGAATAGGGGCGGTTCCCAGCTGGAGCGCCTGCCGCACTCGCCCATGAGGAAGACTTAAGCGACATTAAAGCGGTTCGGCCCACGTTTACAAGCGAGCGACAACTGCGGAATGACTGCCGGGTTCGCGGTGCCTGGTTCCTGCTCTCGCGCTCAAGTAATTGGCAGTCCCGATTTATAGATCGTGATCTGCGAAGGGGCGGTTTGTGAAGCCATAGCCGCTATTGCGCAGCGGATCTGATAGCGGCCCAGGGATCTGATAGTCGATACCGGGCTCAGATGGGATCTGACCGTTCGTTGCCGACAAGAATCGAATAAGAGTAAAGAGACGAGAACCGGATTGGTCGCGAAGCCGTTTGCTTCGTCGTCGTGCACCGTGCGATGAGCCTCTATTTCACTGAGATGCACTAAGTCCGTTCAAGACACGGAAGCGGGCCGCGAACCGCGCCGAGTAAACTCGGTGGCGGGCAGATTCAAGCCACCCTTCAATGATACCCTGCTAGCGAACCCGCTGGTGACGAAGGTTGAGTATCAGCCCGAATGGGCACCCGCTTTGGAAAAATCCGGTGCTGAACAAAGACGGAGCGGCGGACCGGCTCGAGCAGAGGGTCCGCCGTTCCGGGTCGTTCAGATCACAAGGAACGAACCTGCTGCAAGCGACAGACCTGGAGAGAGCGTGGCGAACTGTATTTGAGCTGCGCCACCGATCCCGTCGCTGTCGAAAGAGAGTGCTCCTGTTGAGTTGTTGTAGATGATATGGTCGGAGCTATCATGCGCGGCCGTGCCAGCAAAGAAAGCATCGGATGAAAGGCCTCCCAGCTTAAGCCCGGCAAAAACCGCGTCGTCGAGCTGGATCTTGTCCTGGAGCTTGTTGAAGTCGGTGATCCTGTCGATATTGCCGGCCCCAAGAGCGCTGTTGAACACGAAGGCATCATTGCCTCCGTTACCGGTCAAGATGTCGGCACCGCCGCCACCATTGATGATGTTCGCGCCGGTGTTGCCTTGGATGGTCTGACTGAACTCGTTGCCGCTGAGGTTCATTGCCGTCGTGTCGGATGGATACCTTGCGGCGAGAAGCTCGATCTGGGTGCCCGCCGAAAGCGCATGGCTCACTGACGTGATCACCCGGTCGGAGCCGCCGCCCACCG
>NZ_JAMYRN010000030.1:0-56025 GCF_040321435.1 Mesorhizobium sp. M0410 | reverse complement strand
GTGTTTTTGTGTTGTCCCACCCGCCCCCCGGGCGGCGGGGTGCACAAAAAAAAAATCCAACTCCTAAAAAATCCCCGGCCCCCCCCCCTTTTACACCCCGGGGGGCGCCGCCGCAACCGTCAGATCACCAGGCCTTTGGTCAGTTCAAGCGCCTGGCGTTCGAACAGCCGGCGGTAGATGCCGCCTTGCAGCCGGATCAGCTGGTCATGCGAGCCCTCTTCGACGATGCGGCCGCGATCGAACACCAAAAGCCTGTCCAGCGCCCGCACCGTCGACAGCCGGTGGGCAATCACCAGCGTCGTGCGGCCGACCATCAAGCGCTCCATCGCCTGCTGGATCAGCACCTCCGATTCCGAATCGAGGCTCGACGTTGCCTCATCCAGGATGAGAATGCGCGCATCGGCAAGGAAGGCGCGTGCGATTGCAACACGCTGACGCTCGCCGCCCGACAGCTTTACGCCGCGCTCGCCGACCAGCGTGCCATAGCCTTTCGGCAAATTGGCGATGAAGTCATGCGCGCTGGCCAACCGCGCCGCGTGCTCGATCTCGGCCTGCGTGGCGGCCGGCCGGGCATAGGCGATGTTTTCGGCCAGCGACCGGTGAAACAGGATCGGCTCCTGCTGGACGATTGCGATCTGTGCGCGCAGCGACGCCTGCGCCACCTTGGCAATATCCTGGCCGTCGATCAGGATATTGCCCGCAGTCACGTCGTAGAGGCGCTGGATCAGCTTGACGAATGTCGTCTTGCCGGAGCCCGAATGGCCAACCAACCCAACCCGTTCGCCCGGCGCGATATCCACTGAAAAGTCGCGATAGAGCGGCAGGCGGTGGCTGCCATAATGGAACGTTACCTTGTCGAAGGTGATACGGCCATCGGTGATCCGGATCGGTTTGGCTCCGGGCCGATCCTCGATGCCGAGTGGTTCGGACTGGAAGTCGACCAGTTCCTCCATGTCGTTGATCGAGCGCTGCAGATTGCGGATATGCGTGCCGATGTCGCGCAGATAGCCTTGCAGCACGAAGAATGAGGTCAGCACGAAGGCGACATCGCCGGCGCTCGCCTGCCCCCACGACCACAAAAGCAGGGAGAAGCCGATGACCGCTGCCCTCAAAAGCAGCAGCATCGTCCCTTGCGTGGTGCCGTTGACGGTGCCGCGCATCCAGGTGCGGCGCGTGCGACCGCGCCATTTGGCGACGACCTCGGCAAGCCGCGTCTCCTCGCGTTCCTCGGCGCCAAAACCCTTGACCACGGCGTTGCAGCTCACCGCATCGGCCAGCGAGCCGCCAAGCCGTGTATCCCACGCATTTGCAAGCCTTGCCGCGGGCGCGACATAGCCAAGCGACAGCATCGTCGTCACCGCGATGAACAGAACCGAACCGATGGCGACGACAGCACCCATCAGCGGCCAGAACCAGCCAAGCAGCAGCGTCGAGCCGACGAGCATGACGACCGACGGCAGCAGCGCGATCAGGATCGTGTCGTTGAGCAGGTCGAGCGCCCACATGCCGCGCGTTATCTTGCGCACCGTCGATCCGGCGAAGCTGTTGGCGTGCCAGTCGGTGGAGAAGCGCTGTACGCGGTGGAAGGCGTCAGCGGCGATATCCGCCATCATCTTCAACGTCAGCTCGACAATGGCCATGAAGGCGAGATTGCGTAGCACGACACCGGTGAGCGCCAGGGCAACCAGCATCGAAAAGGCCGCCATCGCCGCGTTCCACGCAACATCGTCGGCCGCAGCACTGCTAGCGACGGCATCCACCAGCCGGCCGGAATAGAGCGGCGTCAGCACGTCGGCCAAGGTCGACAGCAGGAACGTGCCCATAATGCCGGCAAGCCGCCACGGCTGACGCCGCCAATGGCTGAGCGTGAAGCCAAGAACGCTGCGAAAGGCGCCCGCGCGCAAATCTATTCGAAAACGAGCCATGATGTCATTCGGGCGCAAACGAGCCCGATCCCGGAAAAGGTCGAAAATTGAAAAAACCGCGTCGGGCGAATTAACACCCAAGGAATTGGCGGCTCGCCCGAATACGGGCGGCGACCGGCATCGACGAACGCCTGTTCTCAGCTCGGCTTCGCCGCAAAGGTAAGAACCTTCTGGCTTGCCGATTGAGACCTAGGCTTCGCGGCCTCGCATAACGATGTCAAATCCTGGCATTTCGGTCCTCCCCAAGGGGATCGCGGAAAGGCGTTTATAGAGACGCCTCAACGCCGCGCCAAGTCAGTAGATAGTCCAAAGCGCATCTGGTCCAAGCAGTGAGACGATTTTGCAACAATCGCGGGTTGTGCGCTGCCCCTGTTTCAGGTTGCCGTGATACGGTCGAGGCGCATATAGCGGCCGTCGGTGGAAGGTCTGAAGCCGAGCTTCTCGTAAACCGCATGGGCGTCGTTGGTCGACAGGCTCCAATGCGTGACAGTCTTGCAATCCGGATGATCGATAAGCGCCTGGACAAGCCGGGTTCCGATGCCTTGCCCGCGATACCCGGGCCAGACAATGATGTCGGCGAGATAGGCAAATACCGTACGGTCGGTGATCGCCCGACCAAAGCCGACCTGATTGCCGCCGACATAGGCGCCGACGCACAGTGAATTGGCAAAGGCGCGGCGGTGCAGTTCATCGCTGCGGCCGCTGCCCCAATAGCTCTGCTTCAAAATGTCGGACGTCGCCCGGAAGTCGATCTGCGACAGGTCAAAGCTGATCTCAAAGTTGGCCATGGCTAAACCGTTATGCAAGCCAATCGCCTACCCGCCATCCCTGAACCGGTTGGTAATGGGATAGCGGCGGTCGCGGCCAAAATTTTTCCTGGTGATCTTCACGCCGGGCGCCGCCTGCCGGCGCTTGTATTCGGCGACGTAAAGCAGGTGCTCGACGCGCGTCACGGTCGCCCGGTCATGGCCGCGCGCAACGATCTCGTCGACGCCCATCTCGTTCTCGACCAGGCACTCCAATATGTCATCGAGCACCGGATAGGGCGGCAGCGAATCCTGGTCGGTCTGGTTCTCTCGCAGTTCCGCCGAGGGCGCCTTGTCGATGATATTATTCGGGATCACCTCGCCGGACGGACCGAGCGCACCCGGCGGCACATGCGCGTTGCGCCAGCGCGCCAGCGCATAGACCTGCATCTTGTAGAGATCCTTGATCGGATTGAAGCCGCCATTCATGTCGCCATAAAGCGTGGCATAGCCTACCGACATCTCGCTCTTGTTGCCGGTAGTGACCACCATCGAGCCGAACTTGTTGGAAATCGCCATCAGGATGGTGCCGCGGGCACGGCTCTGCAGGTTTTCCTCGGTGATGCCTTCCTTGGTGCCCTCGAAAAGCTGCGTCAGTGTGTGCAGGAAGCCCTCGACCGGCTCGAAGATCGGCACGATATCGTAGCGGCAGCCGAGCGCGCGGGCGCAGTCCTCGGCGTCCTTGAGCGAGTCCTTCGAAGTGTAGCGGTAAGGCATCATCACGGCGCGCAGCCGCTCCTCGCCCAGCGCATCGACGGCAAGTGCCGCGCAGATCGCCGAATCGATGCCGCCGGAAAGGCCAAGCACGACATTCTTGAAGCCGTTCTTGTTGACGTAGTCGCGCAAGCCCAACATGCAGGCGCGATAGTCGGCCTCCTCCTTTTCAGGGATTTTCGACATCGGTCCGTCAGAGCAGACCCAGATGTCATTCTTTCGCTTCCAGGTGGTGACGTTGACCGTCTCCTCGAACTGGCTCATCTGGAAGGCCAGCGTCTTGTCAGAACCGATGGCAAACGATGCGCCGTCGAAGACCAGTTCGTCCTGGCCGCCAAGCTGGTTGGCATAGATGATCGGCAGTCCGCATTCGATGACCTGGCGGATGACGATCTGGTGGCGGACATCGACCTTGCCGCGATAGTAGGGCGAGCCGTTCGGCACCAGCAGGATTTCGGCGCCGCTTTCGGCCAGCGTCTCGCAGACGGCAACTTCGCCCCAGATGTCTTCGCAGATAGGCACTCCCACGCGCACGCCGCGGAAATTGACCGGCCCCTGGATCTCGGGGCCGGCCTGGAAGACGCGCTTCTCGTCGAACTCACCATAATTCGGCAGATCGAGCTTGTAGCGTTCGGCAAGGATTTTGCCGCCATCAGCAAAGATGATCGAATTGTGCGTGCCGGTCTTGCGCTTCAACGGCGTGCCGATGATGAAGCCCGGGCCGCCGTCGGCGGTATCGCCGGCGAAATCCTCCGCCGCCCGCTCGCACGCCGTCAGGAATGCCGGCTTCAGCACCAGATCCTCAGGCGGATAGCCGGCAAGGAAAAGCTCGGTGAACAGCACGAGGTCGGCGCCTTGGCGGGCGGCATCCGCCCTCGCCTCGCGCGCCTTGGCGAGATTGCCGGCGACGTCGCCGACCGTCGGATTGAGCTGGGCGACGGCGATGCGCAATATGTCTGGAGCGGTCCTGTCTGTCGTCATGCCCGTGGGTTTAGCGCGGCAAAATTCGTCGGGCAATGGCGTTCGTTTGGACCAAACAATCGATCCTATTCGCCCATATATTCGCGCAAGGCTTCCGGCGGATGGTTCTCGCCGATCGACATTGCCAGAATACGGGAAATGTGTCGGCGCGGCAGCCCGGTTTCCGCCGCCCAGGCGTTGATCTGCGCTTGGATCCTGCCCAAATCCCTCTTCGACGTCGGGCTCTCCGCGATGTCGAGTCCGGCATCGCGCAGTGCGGCCGCCATATCGGCCGAGACAACAAAAGCGTCCCACTCAAGCCAGCGCAGAAAATACTGGCCGGTATTGCCGCCGAGCCGGCTGCCGTGCTTGCCCAGATAGGTCATCAACCCGACCTGGTCATCCGCCGGCCAATCGGCCAGGAACTTGCCGAAGCCGCCGTGCTCCTTCGACACACGCTCGACGAAGGCCGCGTTGTCGCGTACGGATTTGATCTTCTGCGGATTGCGCACGATGCGCTTGTCGGCCGTGAGATCGTGCCAGAAATCGTCAGGCTGGAATAGCAGCCGCTTCGGTTCGAAGCCAAGAAATGCTTCCTCGAAACCCGGCCATTTCTGCTCGATGACGCGCCAGACGAAGCCGGCGGCAAAGACCCGC
This sequence comes from Mesorhizobium sp. M0410, assembly GCF_040321435.1. NCBI lineage: Bacteria > Pseudomonadati > Pseudomonadota > Alphaproteobacteria > Hyphomicrobiales > Phyllobacteriaceae > Mesorhizobium > Mesorhizobium sp. M0410. The sequence continues at coordinate 50,963 of NZ_JAMYRN010000030.1, read as the reverse complement.
TCAGCCATGGTCGACAGGATCCGGTCATCCGCAATCTTTGCCACCGCGGCATTGTCAGGCATTGGACCCAGCAGCGACGTAAGGGCTGCCTCACCGCCTTTGCGTTTTGCTGCACGGGCGCGAATTTTCTGAAAATCCACCATTGTTTCCTGATCCCATCGCGTCAATCTACCACTTCCCGTATGAACCGGCAGCTTCTACCTCATCGCTGACGACGGAGGCGACGATGAACAAAACGATCGAGGACCTGGCAAGCCGCTGGCTGAAGCGAAAGCCGGACGGCCTCAGCGCGCTCGAAAGCCGGGTACTGCAATCTACGCTCGAGCGCACCACGATCTCCAAGGACACCAACAAGGCCGTCGCCTTTCACCAGACGTTTGGAGATCGCCTGGCCGACACCATCGCCCGGATCGGCGGCTCGTGGTCCTTCATCCTGGCATTCATTGGCTTCCTGATCCTGTGGACGGCAGGCAATGTCTGGCTCTTGTCGAGCGCCGCCTTCGATCCCTATCCATTCATCTTCCTCAATCTCGTGCTTTCCATGGTTGCCGCCCTGCAGGCGCCAGTGATCATGATGGCGCAGAACCGCCAGACCGAGCGCGATCGAATCGACGCCGCCCACGACTATGAGGTTAACCTCAAGGCCGAGATCGAGATCATGGCGTTACACGAAAAGCTCGACGAACTGCGCCACAGCCAGATCATCGGCATGCGAGACGAGATCGCCCGGCTGGCCGAGCAGGTGAAGCGCATCGACGGCATTCTGTCGAAGCAGCGAACGTCTTCATGACGGAAGCCATCCATCGTCTCATTGAGCAATATGGGTTGGTCGCGGTTTTCCTGGGCTGCGTGGCCGAGGGCGAAAGCGCCGCCATCCTTGGCGGTTTCTTCGCGTATCAGCATGTTTTCGTCCTGTGGCAGGCTTTCCTCGCGGCAGCGCTCGGCGCTTTCGGTGGCGACACGTTCTTCTTCATCTTGGGGCGGAGCTTCGCTGACCATAAATTCGTGATCAGGCTCCGTGCCCGGTCGGGCTTCAGCCACGCCTATCGTCTCGTCACCTCTCATCCCAACATCTTCGTGCTGTCGAACCGCTACATCTATGGCCTGCGCCTGGTCGGTGGTATCGCGGCGGGGCTGTCCGGCATTGCCGCGTCGCGTTTCGCCATCCTCAACGCCATCTCATCGGTGGTCTGGGCGGCGCTGTTCTGCACGGTCGGTTATGTGTTCGGGCTGGGTGCCGAGCGCATCGTCGGCCAGGCACTGGCCCGTCACGAGCGGCTGCTGATCGCTCTGGCAATCGGCCTGGTTGTGGCTATCCTCGGCTGGGTGGCGTCGCACTTCTTCGCCAAGAAGGAGCTTCGCAAGGGAAGCTGATCGTCAATCTATGCCGAGCGCACGGTCACCCTTTTCCAGGATCAGCGGGATGATCAGGTCTTCCTCGTCGGCAAGATGCCTGGTCAGCATGGCGATCAGCCGGCTGTTCTCGTCGGCATAGGCATCGGCGGCGAAGCGCTGCTTGACCTCGCTCTCCTGAAGCGTGCGGATGAAGGCATTTGCCGCCTCGGCATTGCGCTCCAGTCCCTCATGGATTGTGTGGTGATCGGCATCGAGAATCTCGAAGCCGCGCTTCAGACGGGTCTCGGCCCTGGCGAAGACCGGGAAATAATGATGGTCCTCGACATTGTGATGGCCGTCGAGATTGCCGAGGAAATGGTTGAGGCGCGGCGCGAACCAGCGCGCGAATTCCGGCGCGTTCAGCCTACCTTCTCGATAATCGCCGATACCACTGGTGAGCATGTCGCCAAGCTCGCGGAACATATCGTGCCGCTGCAGCCACATATTGGCCACGCCGTGAATGTTGGCATGCGCCTGCCAGATCTTGCGCGGATATTTTTCGGCCAGCCAGCGCAGATCGTCCGGCAGGCCCTCACGTTCAAGCAGCAGAAATCCGGCGGTATTGGTCATGTCGGTTCCCTCAGACCATGATCCCGAAAAGTGGTACCGGTTTTTCGGAAAAGATCATGGTCAAAACGAGAAATGCAGTGACGGCATGTAGTGTCTGAAACGTCAGATCGGCACCCCGAGGATCCGCTCGACGATGGCGACGCCCCAGACGCCTGCAGCGATTACCACCGAAATAAGCACCGCCAGCGAACCGCAATCCTTGGCCAGTTGGATATCGACGTTGAATTCACGGCTGAACGCGTCGCAGGCCGCCTCGATGCCGGTGTTCAGCACCTCGATCATGATCATGAGCAGCACCGCGCCGATCAGCAGCGCATAGCCGCGCCACGATTCCGAAAGGAACCAGCCGAGCGGCAAGGCAAGCACAAGCAGCGTCAGCTCCAGCTGGAAGGCCTCCTCGCTGGCGGCCAGTTTGCGAAACGCCCGCACCGAGTTGTAAAAAGCGTCGATCAGCCGCTGCATGCCAAAACCCTTCGGAATCACCGGCAGGGGATTAGCGCAATGGCTGGACCAAGGGAATAAGGCGACCTCTTCAAAAATCAGTCGCCTGCCACCTTGATCGACGGCGTTGACTTCTCGAACTGCGGCAGCCCGTCGTCGACCGCGTAATAGTCGCCCTTGTCGCCGACGAAGATGTGACATTCCCCTTGAAGTCCGGTTGGCGCGTCGAACAGCCCGGCCAGGACTGAAACATAGCCATCATCCGTCGGCTTCCAGAACAGCAGCGAGCCGCATGTCTTGCAGAAACCCCGTCTGGCAAACGGAGATGCCTCGTACCAGGTGATGCTGTCCGCGCCCGTGATCGTGATGTCGCGGTCGGCAACATTGGTCGCCGCATAAAAATGCCCGCTCTGCTTCCGGCACTGCGAGCAATGGCAGTAGATAACACCGCGCAGCGGTCCTCGTGTCTGGAACCGCACTGCCCCGCACAAGCATGATCCGGTGTGACTGTCAGCCATATCGGCCTCCCGATGCAATTGCCGTCGCTTCGCAGGATTCCAGTTTTGCGTGCGTTAGGCACGAGCAAATGCGACACCCGCCGGACGCGTTTCGCTGACCACCTCGATGATCGAATACGTTCTAATCAGCCGTTGACGGCCTGCTTGTGCTGGACCGGATGGCTCTTCTTGAGCAGATCGGACACCAGGAACGCCAATTCGATCGCCTGGTCCGCGTTGAGCCGCGGATCGCAATGGGTGTGGTAGCGATCCTGCAATTCTTCGGCGGTGATGGCGCGGGCACCACCGGTGCATTCGGTGACGTTCTTGCCTGTCATCTCGATGTGTATGCCGCCGGGATGCGTGCCTTCGGCGCGGTGCACCTCGAAGAACGTCTGCACCTCCTTCAGGATGCGGTCAAACGGCCGTGTCTTGTAGCCGGCGGCCTCGATCGTATTGCCATGCATCGGATCGGAAGACCACACCACACTGCGGCCTTCCTTCTGTACCGCTCGCACCAGCCTCGGCAGATGGTCGGCAACCTTATCGGAGCCGAAACGAGCGATCAGCGTCAGCCGGCCGGGCTCGTTCTCCGGATTGAGCAGATCGATGAGTTGCAACAGGCCGTCCGGCGTCAGCGACGGCCCGCATTTCAGCCCCAGCGGGTTCTTGATGCCGCGGCAATATTCGACATGCGCATGGTCGGGTTGGCGCGTGCGATCGCCGATCCAGATCATGTGGCCAGAGGTGGCGTACCAGTCGCCCGAGGTCGAATCGACGCGGGTCAGCGCCTCTTCATAACCGAGCAGCAGCGCCTCATGGCTGGTATAGAAATCGGTCTCGCGCAGCGCATAATTGGTCTCCGAGGTGATGCCGACGGCCTTCATGAAGTCCATCGTCTCGGTGATGCGGTTGGCGAGCGACTCGTATTTCTCGCCCTGCGGGCTGTCGGAGACGAACCCGAGCATCCATTGATGCACGTTCTCCAGGCTGGCGTAGCCGCCCTGGGCGAAGGCGCGCAAAAGGTTGAGCGTCGCCGCCGACTGGCGGTACGCCATCTCCTGTCTTGCAGGATCGGGAATGCGCGACTTGGCATCGAACTCGATGCCGTTGATGATGTCGCCGCGATAGCTGGGCAGCGTCACACCGCCCTTGGTCTCATTGTCGGACGAGCGCGGCTTGGCGAACTGGCCGGCGACACGGCCGACCTTCACCACCGGTTGAGCGCCAGCGAAGGTCAGCACCACCGACATCTGCAGGAAGACGCGGAAGAAGTCGCGGATATTGTCCGCGCCATGTTCGGCGAAGCTCTCGGCGCAATCGCCACCTTGCAGAAGGAATGCGTCACCGGCAGCGACGGCTGCAAGCTGCTTCTTCAGCTTGCGTGCCTCACCTGCAAAAACCAGCGGCGGAAAGGTGGCGAGCTGGGCTTCCGTGTTCCTCAGCGCGGCAAGGTCCGGATAGGCAGGAACCTGCTGGATCGGCTTAGCTCTCCACGAATTCGGCGACCATTTCGTCATCGAAGCACCTAACGCTCTTTTCACGCGGACGCCATCGCCCGCCAATCCGCCCCATATGGGGTCGCGGCTGCATACACGAAGCCGATTTCCTATTCTAGACCGGAATCTCAGCGCTGGCGAATGGCACGGCAGGGCGAAAGTACCAGCGCCGTCATGGTCCAGAGCACCAGCGATACCCTGCTACGCCGCCGCCTTCTCCACCAGCCGTGCCAGCTGCGTCATGACAACCGCTGAGCCTGCCAGCCGCTTTTCGGGCGTCGGCCAGTCGCGGCTGAAGACGACGCTCTGGTCCGGCCGGATCTTGGCCAGCGAACCCTGTTCGCCGATGAGCTTGACCAGCCCGACCGGATTGGGGAATTCGCGCTTGCGGAAATGGATGACGACGCCTTTCGGTCCGGCATCGAGTTTTTCGACATTGGCCTTGCGGCAAAGTGCCTTGATGAAGACGATCTTCAATAAATGCTTCACCTCTTCCGGCAGCGGCCCGAAACGGTCGATAAGCTCGGCGCCAAAAGCGTCGATCTCTTCAGTGTTTTCGAGATCGCCAAGGCGGCGATAGAGCGCCAACCTGAGCTGCAGATCCGGGACATAGCTTTCCGGGATCATCACCGCTGTGCCGACGGCGATCTGCGGCGACCAGCCGCCGTCCTGCACCTCGCCGGAATCCTTCACTTCGGCCACTGCCTCCTCCAGCATCTGCTGGTAGAGCTCGAAGCCGACCTCCTTGATGTGGCCCGACTGCTCTTCGCCAAGCAGATTGCCGGCGCCGCGAATGTCGAGGTCGTGGCTGGCCAGCTGGAAACCGGCGCCTAGCGTATCGAGCGACTGCAGCACTTTCAGCCGGCGCTCGGCTGTATCGGTGAGCTTGCGGTTGGCGGGCAGCGTGAACAGCGCGTAGGCGCGCACCTTAGAGCGGCCGACGCGCCCGCGCAGCTGATAGAGCTGAGACAGGCCGAACATATCGGCGCGGTGTACGATCAGCGTATTGGCAGTCGGAATATCGAGGCCGGATTCGACGATTGTGGTCGACAAAAGCACATCGTACTGGCCGTCATAGAAGGCGTTCATGATGTCGTCGAGTTCGCCGGGCGGCATCTGACCATGGGCCACGGCCACTTTCAGCTCAGGCACGGATTCGCGCAGGAAATCATGGATTTCCGCGAGATCGCTGATGCGCGGTACGACATAGAAAGAATGGCCGCCACGGTAGCGCTCGCGCAGCAGCGTCTCGCGGATGACCAGCGGATCGAAAGGGGAGATGAAGGTGCGCACGGCCATGCGATCGACCGGCGGCGTGGCGATCAGCGACAACTCACGCACCCCGGTCAAGGCAAGCTGCAGCGTTCGCGGGATCGGCGTCGCCGATAGCGTCAGAACGTGGACGTCGGTCTTGAGATCCTTCAGCCGCTCCTTGTGCTTGACGCCGAAATGCTGCTCCTCGTCGATGATCAGCAGGCCGAGATTCTTGAACGAGATCGAGGAGCCGAGCAGTGCGTGCGTGCCGATGACAATGTCGACTTGGCCTTCGGCGACGCCCTTCTTGGTCTCGGCCAGTTCCTTGGCGCCGACCAGCCGCGAGGCCTGGGCGACGCGGATCGGCAGGCCGGAGAAGCGCTGCGAGAAGGTCTTGAAATGCTGGCGCGACAACAATGTCGTCGGCACCACCACCGCGACCTGAAAGCCTTCCATCGCCGCGATGAAGGCAGCACGAAGCGCGACTTCGGTCTTGCCGAAGCCGACATCGCCGCAGATCAGCCGGTCCATCGGCTTTCCAGCGCCCAGATCATCCCTGACCGAATCGATCGCCGTTTGCTGGTCGTCGGTTTCCTCATAGGGGAAACGCGCTGCAAACTCGCCATAGAGGCCTTCCGCCGGCAGCAGCGCCGGTGCGGCCCGCATTTGTCGCTCGGCGGCGATGCGGATCAACTGCCCGGCCATGTCGAGCAGGCGTTTCTTCAGCCGTGCCTTGCGCGACTGCCAGGCGCCGCCGCCAAGCTTGTCGAGTGTCGCCTCGGCCGAATCCGAGCCATAGCGCGACAGCAACTCGATGTTTTCCACCGGCAAGAACAGCCGATCGTCGCCGGCATAGTGGATTTCGAGGCAATCGTGCGGCGCACCGAGCGCCTCGATGGTGCGCAGCCCGATGAAGCGGCCAATGCCATGGTCGGCATGGACGACGATATCGCCTGAGGACAATGCCGAAGCCTCGGCGATGAAGTCGGACGCGCGCTTCTTGCGCTTCGAACGCCGGATCAGTCGGTCGCCGAGAATGTCCTGCTCGGCGATGACGACCAGTTTCTCCGTCTCGAAGCCGGATTCGAGCGGCAGCACGGCCAGTCCCGCTTGCCCAGGCTCAAGCTTTTCGGCTTCGGCAAGCGTCGCCACCGGTTTCAGATTGCCAAGATGATGCTCGGCCAGGATTTGGCCGAGCCGGTCGAGCGAACCTTCAGTCCAGCCGGCGACGAGGACACGGCGGCCTACAGCGCGCTCGTCGGAAATGTGTTTTACGACGACGTCGAAGACGTTGGCGTTAGGGTCGGCGCGCTCCTCGACGAAGCTGCGACCATGGCGCGAGCCAGCATGGAAAACCTTTTTCGCACCGGCATCGGGCGCATCGAAGGACGTGAAGTCTATCGCTTCGCGTGGGCCAAGCGAGGCAATCAGGTTTTCGGGCGACAGATAAAGCAAATCCGGCGACACCGGCTTGTAGGGCACGGCATCCTTCAAGGCGCCGTCGGCCTGTTTTTTGCGCGCCTCATAATGATCGAGGATCAGCGCATGGCGCTCGGCCAGTGCCTCATGCGCCAGATGATCAAACACCACCGGCGCATCCGGCAAATAATCGAACACGGTTTCCAACCGCTCATAGAAGAACGGCAGCCAGTGCTCCATGCCGGCAAACCGCCTGCCCTCGCTGACCGCCGCATAGAGTCCATCTTCGCGCGAGGGCGCGCCAAAGGCTTCGATGTAGGCGCGGCGGAAGCGGCTGATCGTCTCTGGCGTCAGCGCCACCTCGCTCATCGCCTGTAGCGCCATCGACTTGCGCTGGCCGGTGGTGCGCTGTGTTGCGGTATCGAAGACGCGGATCGATTCCAGCGTATCGCCGAAGAAATCGAGGCGCAGCGCCTCAGTCCAGCCGGGCGCGAGGAGATCGAGAATGCCGCCGCGCACCGCGAATTCGCCGATACCGCGCACCGTCGGCACTCGCTCGAAGCCGGAATTCTCCAGCCGCGACACCAGCACGTTCATGTCTATCTGGTTGCCCGGTTTGGCGTGGAAGATCTGCGCCTCGACGAGTTCAGCCGGCGGAATGCGTTGCAACAGCGCATTCGCGGTGGTGAGGACGACGGCGCGGTGGGGCTTCTTCGCCAGCGCAATCATTGCAGCCAGTGCATCGAGCCGCCTTGCGGCGGCATCGGCGCCGGGCGAGACACGGTCATAAGGCAGGCAATCCCAGGCCGGCAGTTCCAGCACCGGGAGGCCCGGCGCGGCAAAGGCAAGCGCCTCGACGATCGCCGGCAGGCGCTGGCCGTCGCGGGCCACGAACAGCACCGGCTTGTCGGGGGCGATCTCGTGCGCAGCCTGCACCAGGGCAAAGGCTTCGTAGCCGTCGGCGACGCCATCGACAATGAACTGGCCGGCGCGGCCTTTCGGCAGACCGATCGTAGGGATAAGGCTCATGGCTACACGTTGTTCAGAAGGTCATCTCCCGGCGCGAAGCCAGGATTTTTTGCAGGACGGCACAGTCGACATCCGCCGGAACCGGGCGTTCGCCAGTGACGAGAGGCAGGAATTCGGTGTCGGGAATATCGAGGAGCCTCTCATATTGGTCGATTTCGTCGCCGGTCAAGGCGCCGATCTCGGCGTCGGCGAAGCTGCCGAGTATAAGGTCCATCTCGCGCATGCCGCGGTGCCACGAACGAAACAAAAGCTTGCGGCGGCGGGCATCGAGGCCCTCGCTTGATCGTTTCGTTCCGGTCATCTTGCAACATCCTTGCCTAGGCGGCGCATATAGCGTGGATAGAAGGCGGTGTCAGCCTTGCGCTACAGTCGCCGCAACATAAGCTGACATCATGCGTCCTTCCCTCCTCGATCCGCTGTTTGTCCCGATCACCTCGCTTGCCGGCGTCGGGCCGAAAGTTGGCGCCCTGATCGAAAAAGTCGTAGCAGCCGACCTCGGCGACCGGGCCGCGCGCGCCGGCGACCTCTTGTTCGTGCTGCCGCATACTGTCATCGACCGCCGCAACCGCCCGGGCATCGCCGGTTCGGCCGAGGGCGCCATTGTCACACTCGACGTACGCATCGACCGCCACCAGCCGCCGCCACGCGGCAACAGGTCGGTCCCGTACCGGGTCTACGCCCATGACGACACCGGCGAGATCGCGCTGACCTTCTTCCATGCCCATGCTGCCTATCTCGAAAAAGCAATGCCCGTAGGCGAGCATGTCGTCGTCTCAGGCCGCATGGAATGGTTCAACGGCCGCCCGACCATGGTTCACCCCGACCATATCGCACTTGCCGGCGACGCGGAAAACCTGCCGCTGGTCGAGCCGGTCTATCCGCTGACCGCCGGGCTCTCGGGCAAGGTGCTGCGCCGGGCCATCGGCCAGGCGCTGGCCCGCCTGCCGGTGCTGCCCGAATGGCAGGACGGCGAGTTCCGGCGCCGCCATGCCTTTCCTGCTTTCACCGATGCGCTCAACCGCATCCACAATCCTGCCGACCCGATCGACGTCTCGGTCGACGGCGCAGCATGGCGGCGCCTTGCCTATGACGAGTTCTTGGCCGGCCAGGTATCGCTGGCGCTGGTGCGGGCCAAGGTCCGCCGATTATCGGGCCGGCCACTCGTCGGCGACGGCCGCATAGTCGAGCAACTTCGCGTGGCACTACCCTATTCGCTGACCATGTCGCAGGAAATGGCGCTTGCCGAAATCAACGCCGATCTCGGCGACCCCGAACGCATGCTGCGCCTTTTGCAGGGCGATGTCGGCTCCGGCAAGACGGTGATCGCGCTGCTTGCCATGGCGCGTGCCGTCGAGGCCGGCGGCCAGGCGGCATTGATGGCACCGACCGAAATCCTGGCGCGCCAGCATCTTGCAACGATTGCGCCGTTGGCGGAACGGGCCGGGCTGCGTGTCGCCGTCCTCACCGGTCGCGAAAAGGGCCGCGAGCGTGCCGACACGCTGACCGGGCTGGCCAATGGTGACATCGACATCGTCGTCGGCACTCATGCGCTGTTCCAGGAAACGGTTACGTTCCATGACCTCGTGTTCGCCGTCGTCGACGAGCAGCACCGTTTCGGCGTCCACCAGCGCCTTGCGATCACCGCCAAGGGCGACGCGCCCGACATGCTGGTGATGACGGCAACGCCGATACCGCGAACGCTGGTGCTGACTGCATTCGGCGACATGGATGTGTCGAAGCTGACGGAAAAGCCGGCCGGCCGCCAGCCAATCCGCACCGTCACCTTGCCGCTTGAACGGCTCGACGAACTGATCGGACGCATGCTCGACGCCGTCGCCGATGACCAGAAAATCTACTGGATCTGTCCGCTGGTCGAGGAATCCGAGGAAATCAAACTGATGTCGGCCGAGGACCGTTTTGCCTCGCTGAAGCCACTGTTCGGCGACCGCATTGGCCTGGTGCACGGCCGCATGAAAGGCACCGACAAAGACGAGGCGATGCGCGCCTTTAAACAGGGCGACACCCGTATCCTGATCGCCACCACCGTCATCGAGGTCGGCGTCGATGTGCCTGATGCGACGATCATGGTCATCGAGCATGCCGAGCGCTTTGGCCTCGCCCAGTTGCACCAATTGCGCGGCCGGGTCGGGCGTGGCGACAAGCCTTCATCCTGCGTGCTGCTCTACAAGGACCCGCTTGGCGAGACGGCAAAACGCCGTTTGTCGGTGATGCGGGAGACCGAGGACGGTTTCCGTATCGCCGAAGAGGATCTGAAGCTACGCGGCGAAGGCGAGTTGCTCGGCACCCGCCAGTCCGGCACGCCGGGCTTCCAGGTGGCGCGCATCGAGGTGCATGCCGACCTGCTCGAGGCCGCTCGCGACGATGCGCGGCTGATCCTGTCGCGCGATCCGGAACTGCAGTCCGAACGCGGCACGGCGCTACGCCTGTTGCTCTATCTGTTCGGCCGCGACGAGGCCGTGCGGCTCCTGCGTGCCGGCTGAGGCATCGTGTCGAGCGGAGGATTGGCAAGCGCGCCGTGGATCTGCTCGCCGTTCACCGTCATCATTTTGACAGCTGGCGCCACCAGGCCGGCCGACACGATCAGCTTGGCTCCGTCCTCGATCGTCATGTCGAGCGATACGATGTCGGATTTCGGCACATACATCAGAAAGCCTGTCGTCGGGTTGGGCGTACACGGCATGAACACGGCAATCAGCGGATCGCCTTCCCGGTCGAGCTTCTGGTTGATCTCGGTTTCCTTCTCGCTGGCGACGAAGACAAGCGACCAGACCCCTTTGCGCGGATATTCTACCAACCCGACCTGGCGGAACATGTCGCCCTTGTTCGACAGCACCGTCTCGAAAATCTGCTTCAGCGAACGGTAGATGCCGCGCACCAGCGGCATGCGACCAAGCAGGCGCTCGCCGAAGTTGACGATGGCGCGGCCAACGATATTGGCGGTCATAAAGCCGATGAAAGTGATGAGGATCAGGGCAACGATCAGCCCAAAACCCGGCACTGGAAACGGCAGGTAGGTGTCCGGATTGTAGCGTACCGGAATGTAGGGTTTGACCCAGGAATCGACCCAGCCGATAAGCGACCAGGCAATGTAGGCGGTAATCGCGAGCGGCGCGCAAACGACGAAGCCGGTCAGGAAATAGTTTCTCAGCCGGGTCATGCCTGAGGTCTTGAGAGCGTCCGACATGGTTCACCGCAGCGTGTGTTTGCAGCGCGACACTACTGAACCGGAAGGCGCTTTGGAATGGCGAAGTTTTTAAACGAGACCTATTCCACCGTTACCGATTTCGCCAGGTTGCGAGGCTGGTCGACGTCCGTACCCATGAACACGGCGGTGAAGTAGGCGAGCATCTGGATCGGCAGCGCGTAGATGATCGGCGAGATGATTTCCGGCACGTCCGGCAAAACGATCGTCTCCATCGTCTTCACCGTAGCGTGCGCCGCGCCCTTGCCGTCAGTGATCAGGATGATCTTGCCGCCGCGCGCGGCCACCTCCTGCATGTTCGACACGGTCTTTTCGAAGATGCGGTCATGCGGGGCGATGACGATGACGGGCATGTTCTCGTCGATCAGCGCGATCGGGCCGTGTTTCAGCTCGCCGGCAGCATAGCCTTCGGCATGGATATAGGAGATCTCCTTGAGCTTCAGCGCACCTTCCATGGCCAGCGGAAAATTGGTGTCCCGGCCGAGATAAAGCACATTCTTGTAGTGCGAGAGGTCGCGCGCGATCTTTTCGATCTGCCCGTCGAGCTTTAGCACCTGGTTCGCATAACGCGGCGCTTCCGACAGCTCGCGTATCAGCGTTTTCTCGTGCTCATGCGAAATCGTTCCGCGCGCCACGCCGGCCCGCACCGCCAGCGAGGCCAGCACGGAAAGTTGGCAGGTGAACGCCTTGGTCGAGGCAACGCCGATCTCCGGGCCGGCCAATGTCGGCAGGATGACGTCGGATTCGCGCGCCATGGTCGATTCGCGCACATTGACGACCGCGCCGATCTTCATGCCAGCCTTGCGGCAGTAGCGCAGCGATGCCAGCGTGTCGGCGGTCTCACCCGATTGCGAGATGAAGAAAGCGGCATCGTTCTTCGACAGCGGCATCTCGCGGTAGCGGAACTCCGAAGCGACATCGATGTCGACCGGCAGCCGCGCATAGCGCTCGAACCAGTATTTGCTGATCAGCCCGGCGAGATAGGCGGTGCCGCAGGCCGAAATCGCCAGCCGGTCGATCTTGGCGAAATCGAACGGCAGAGCGAGCGGCTTCGAGGCGCCACCGACGAAATCGACATAATGCGCCAGCGTGTGCGAGATCACTTCCGGCTGCTCATGGATTTCCTTTTCCATGAAATGGCGGCGGTTGCCTTTGTCGACCATGAAGCTCGTGCTCAGCGACTGTTGGCGTTTGCGGTCGACCTTGTTGCCGCCCATGTCGAAAATATCGACCTCGTTGCGGCGCACTACCGCCCAGTCGCCGTCTTCCAGATAGGTGATCGAATTGGTGAACGGGGCAAGCGCGATGGCGTCGGAGCCAAGGAACATCTGGCCGTCGCCGTGACCGACGGCGAGCGGCGGGCCATTGCGCGCGCCGACGATCAAATCCTCGTCGCCCTTGAACATGATGGCGAGCGCAAAGGCGCCTTCTAGCCGCTTCAGCGCCTTATGCGCCGCCTCGACCGGCTTCAGCCCCCTGGCCAGTTCGCGCGCCACCAGATGCGCGACGACTTCGGTATCGGTCTGTGAGGCGAAGCTGTAGCCGTCGCGCATCAGCTCGTCGCGCAATTCGGCGAAATTCTCGATTATGCCGTTATGGACGATTGCGACGCCGTCGGAAAAATGCGGATGCGCATTGCTCTCGTTCGGAACGCCATGCGTGGCCCAGCGCGTGTGGCCGATGCCGATCATGCCGTCGAGCGGTTCGTCCTTCAGCCGGCGCTCGAGATTGACCAGCTTGCCCTCGGCGCGGCGGCGGTCAAGCCTGCCGTGCTCGATCGTGGCGACGCCGGCCGAGTCATAGCCGCGATATTCGAGCCTTTTCAACGCATCGACGATAAGCGGCGCGACCGGCGAGTTACCGACAATTCCAACGATACCGCACATCGCGCCTGCCCCCGATTCCGACCTCAAACCCGGCGCCATTTAGAGACTGCCGGGCTGTCGCGAAAAATCACATTCCATTTCGTCCGGTATCAGCCGGACTATCCTGCACAGATGCACCATGACAGGGCGCACTTGCAATCCGGTTACTGCAATTGCTCAGTTTCTCCGCTTCTGTATCCTATCTCGGCCCAACGGCTCCAGAAATCAGTCAAAGACATGATCCCGCTCGTCGCGCCTACCCTTTTTTGCGGGCCGCCGCGGCCGAAGCAAACCGTTCGCGCAACTCCTTGCCCTTGCCGGGTAGAGTCCGCTGACGGGCGCGACCGAAGGCCAGCGCATCGTCGGGTACGCTTTCGGTGATGACGCTGCCTGAGGCGATGTAGCCGTCCTTGCCGATCGACACCGGTGCCACCAGCGAGGAGTTCGAGCCGATGAAGGCACCCTCGCCGATATCGGTGAAGAATTTCGAATAACCGTCATAATTGCACGTGATGGTGCCGGCGCCAATATTGGCGCCTGCGCCGATGCGGGCATCGCCGATATAGGTCAGATGGTTGACCTTGGCGCCCTCCTCGACGATCGCCTGCTTCACCTCGCAGAAATTGCCGACCTTGGCTTTGTTTCTCAGATCGGCCCCGGGCCGCAGCCGCGCGAACGGCCCGACATCGCAATTCGACGCGATAGTGGCGCCTTCGATATGGCTGAAGGCATGGATCTTGGCGCCCGTCGCGATTTTCACGCCTGGGCCGAACCAAACATTGGGCTCGACAATCGTGTCGGCGCCGATCTCGGTGTCGTGCGAGAAGAACACGGTTTCGGGCGCAACCAGTGTCACCCCGGAAAGCATCGCTTCCTGCCGTCGACGCGCCTGCCAGATACCTTCCGCCTGGGCAAGCTCGGCACGGTTGTTGATGCCGAGCGCATTCTCGAAACTGGCTTCGGTGGCTACGACATCAAGTCCCTGCGCAGCGGCGATCTCGACGATGTCGGTGAGATAATACTCACCCTTGGCGTTCTTGCTGCCGACTTGATCGAGCAGCTTCAGCGCGTGCCTGCCGGCGACCGCCATCAGCCCGCCATTGCAGAAGGTGATTTTCTTCTCCTCGTCCGAGCAGTCCTTCTCCTCGCGGATGGCCACGAGCTTGCCGGCCTTTTCGATAAGCCGGCCGTAGCCCGAAGGATTTTCCGTACGGAAGCCGACCACGACGACGGCCGTACCTTCGGCCAGCTTCAGCCGCGCCGCCGCGAGCGCTTCTGGATCGATCAACGGCGTGTCGCCAAACATCACCAGGATGTCGTCATACCCCTTTGATATTGCTGCGCGCGCGGCAAGCACGGCGTGCGCGGTGCCAAGACGTTTCTCCTGGACGAAAGCTTCGGCCTTGGGCGCAAACTTGAGTGCGGCCTTGCGCATGTCATCGGCGCCATGGCCGATCACCAGCGCCACATCGCCGCTGCCGGCGGCTTCGGCCGCCTTGACGACATGGGCAACCATTGGCAGGCCGGCGATTGTGTGCAGCACTTTCGGCACGGCACTCTTCATGCGCGTGCCTTCGCCGGCAGCGAGGATGATGGACAGGCAGGATCTCTGGCTCATGGGGACAGCAACCGTTGAAAGGGATCTGGAATCGGAGCGTTAGTAGCACCGGCGCCATGCTGCACCAATGCGGTTAAATTCCGGTGAGACGGTGGAACCTCCAACCCGCGGCACGCTCAGGCCGATCGGCTCAGGCGGCTTCCGCCTCGTTGCGTGATGCGAAGCTGGGGGCTCGGCCACGGCCGTATTGCCGTGGCGAACAGTTCATGACCCGCTTGAAAGCAGTGCTGAAGGCGCTTTCGGATTCGTAGCCGAGCGACAGCGCGATGACGGCGACGGGATCGCTGGAATTCGTCAGCCGATCCCCGGCCAGCAGCATTCGCCAGCGCGTCAAATAGTCCATCGGCGACGCGCCGACCGTCTCCTTGAATCTGAGCGCAAAGGTCGATCGCGACATGCCGGCCCGTTCCGCCAGTTCCTGTAACGTCCAGCCATGCGCCGGATTCTCATGCATGGCGCTGATCGCCGCGCCCATCTGTTTGTCCGAGAGGGCAAAGAGCCAGCCGACGCCACCTTTCAATCCTTCTGAAAGATGCAGCCGCAACGCCTGAACCAGCATCATGTGAGCAAGGTGCTGGATCACCAGAAAGCCGCCCGGTTGTGGCTCGCGCAGCTCCTGCATCATCCGCTCCACCGACCAGCGCAGGGCCGACTTGTCCGACTCTTTGCGGATATGCACAATGGCTGGCAGCATCCGCAACAGGATGCCGGCATGATTGCCGCCAAGCGCGAAGCGGCTGCTGACCAGAAAGAAATCACCGCCGCCATTGTGGGTCACAACACCGCCGGCTCGCGCAGGCGGAAAAATCTTGACGGCTTCAACAGGCGACAAACTCATGTCGCTTGCAAGGCGGAAAGGCCGCCCACTCGGCAACAGGAAGCAGTCCCCCGTCTCAAGGCGCACTGCGTCGGCAACGCCCTCTACTGACAGCCAGCACCGGCCGGAGACCACCGCTCCGGTCTTAATGCTTTGCTGCTGGTCGGGGAACTGGATCGACCATTCACCACCTGCATCGAAGCCGGCCGACATATAGTTTCGCGGCTTCAGCAGCGAGAGCACATCTGAAAGAGGATCCACGTGTCATTCCGGACGATTGCGAAGATAATTCGGACTTTACCGCATAGATCGTATTTTCTCAAGCGCCTATCACGACGTCACCGGGCCGCGAAAATGGTCGTGGTCAGAAACGAACAAGGACAAGTCGTGATGCGTGTTTTCGTTACCGGAGCGACCGGATTCGTCGGTTCTGCCGTCGTTCAAGAACTCATCGGCGCCGGCCATCAGGTGCTCGGCCTCGCCCGCTCGGAGGCATCGGCCAAGTCGCTCGCCGCCACTGGAGCCGAGGTGCATCGAGGCGACCTCGAAGACGTGGAGAGCCTGCGCAGGGGCGCGGCAGCCGCCGATGCGGTTATCCACACCGGGTTCAACCATGACTTCTCGAAGTTCGCGCAAAACTGCGAGATGGACCGGCGTGCCATCGAGGTGATGGGCGGAGCGCTCGAAGGCTCCGAGCGCCTCCTGCTCGTCACCTCGGGGACCGCGCTCCAGGCGCGGGCCCGTATCGCGACGGAGCAAGATGCGCCTGTCCCCTCGTCCGCTTCCTATCCCCGCGCCTCCGAAGCGACAGCCGCCGCGCTGGCGGCACGCGGGGTGCGCGCATCGGTTGTCCGCCTTCCTCCGTCGGTCCATGGCCAGGGCGACCACGCCTTTGTTCCTATTCTCATCGACCTCGCTCGTAGGAAGGGCGTGTCGGCCTATATCGGCGAAGGGCTCAATCGCTGGCCTGCCGTGCATCGGTTCGATGCCGCCCGCGTCTACCGGCTTGCGCTCGAGCATGGAGCCGGTGGCGGGCGATATCACGCGATCGCCGAAGAAGGCGTGCCGTTCAAGGACATCGCCGGCGTGATCGGCCGGCGCCTGAACGTGCCGGTCCTCGCCAAGTCTGCGGAAGAAGCCGCCGATCATTTTGGCTGGTTCGCGATGTTCGCGGCGATGGATGTCCCGACCTCGAGCGAACGGACTCGCGCGCTGCTGGGGTGGCAGCCGAGCGGACCTGGGCTGATCGCTGATATCGACCAGCCGGGCTATTTCGAAGGCTGAACAGACCACGTCGGGCTACAAACCTAGCCCAATTGCCCCAGCACCGGAAAATTCTCGAGCAGCCAATATGACATCGTCTGCACGCCGCCGGTCAGGAAAAACACGCCGGCGACCACCAGCAGCGCGCCGATGGCTTTTTCGACGCGGCCGAGATGGAGGCGGAATTTCGAGAGAAAGCGCATGAAGGCGCCGGAAAACAGCGCAGCGATCAGGAACGGAATACCGAGGCCGAGCGAGTAGGCGGCAAGCAGCAACGCGCCCTCGCCCACCGTCTCGCGGCCGCCGGCAAGCGTCAGGATCGGCCCCAGCACCGGGCCGATACAGGGTGTCCAGCCAAAGGCGAAGGCCAAGCCCATGACGTAAGCGGCGATCAAGCTGGCCGGCTTGCCTTGCGACTGGAAGCGCGCCTCGCGTGAAAGCAAAGGGATACGCAGTACGCCGAGGAAATTCAGCCCCATCAGGATGATCAGCACACCGGCCACCATTGCCAGCGGCTCCTGCCAGACCCGTAACAAATGGCCGATGGTCGAGGCGCCAGCGCCAAGCGCGACGAAGACGGTCGAGAAGCCGAGCACGAAGGCGATGGAGGAATTAACCAGCGCGCCTCGCACACCGGCCTTTGCCGTAATGCCGGCTTCGCCGCGGAAATCGTCGACGGACACGCCGGCCATATAGCACAGGTAAGGCGGCACCAGTGGCAGCACGCAGGGGGACAGGAACGAAATTGCTCCCGCCCCGATCGCACTGACATAGCCGACGTCCAACGCCATTTCCATCTCCAGATGACTGCGCAGCCATATAGCCGCGACAACGTCCGTCCGCCAATCACCATCGCGTGGCCCCCATCAGATTGGGTAGCAAGTCGACGCCGTCGCCTGGATCAATGGAGAACAGCGCGGGAAGAAAGGGCAGCCGGGCAGCGTTGATCAGAAGAAGTCGCGGTTCCGCGCGCTTTTCGAACATTCAGGGAGAAGTCCATGAAAACGATCGCAATTGGCATGGCGGCGCTTTTGCTCGGCACTGCCGGATCCTTAGCCGCCGAGGCGTGGAAGGAAGCGGAGGTCGGCGGCACCAAGATCTACACCGACGCCAGCGGCATGACGCTCTACACCTACGACAAGGACGAGGCCGGCAAGTCGAACTGTTACGACAAATGCGCCGCCAATTGGCCGCCGCTGAAGGCTGACGCCAACGCCAAGGCCGAGGGCGAATGGACGATCGTCGACCGCACCGACGGCACCAGGATGTGGGCCTACGAAGGCAAGCCGCTCTACACGTTCATCAAGGACAAGAAGGCCGGCGACGTCACCGGCGAGGGCGTCGGCGGCGTCTGGCATATCGCCAAGGCCGACTAAGCCTTGAGCTTCTGATCCGCTGTAACAGGCGGTAACACGGCTGGTCGCTGGGAGCTTGACCCAACCGCCCCGGCGGCCGACTTTTCAGCACGCCAATTCCTTGCAACTATCCGGGCAAATGCCGGGCTACCGATTGCGCGCTTCACAGCATCTGTTCAAGCGGGGCTGGCGCGTGCTCGATGTTTCTCTTATATCCGCGGGAGAGTTTGTCCCGTTCTCCAGGATCAATTGCCGGGTTTGTCCAGCGATAGGCTGCTCATTTCCCTTGTCCAGGATTGCGGAAATCGCATGGCGCGCCGTTGGGTTGCGCATTCGGTGCAGGGCCGCATTTTGACTGCTTGGCCTTGACCGGATGCAAAAGCGCGGCCATGTGAGCGACACATTGAACGAGATTTCGTCGCGCGCAGCGGAATTCTTCTGCCGCATCACAACTGATATGAGACCGTATGGACGTCGTCGTCGTCGAATCGCCGGCCAAGGCGAAGACAATCAACAAGTACCTCGGCAAGAACTACAAGGTTCTGGCTTCGTTCGGCCATGTCCGCGATCTGCCGGCCAAGGATGGCTCGGTGCGTCCGGATGAGGACTTTGCCATGTCCTGGGCCGTCGACACCGCGTCTGGAAAGCGTCTCGCCGATATCGCCAAGGCGGTCAAGGACGCCGACGGGCTGATCCTCGCCACCGATCCGGACCGCGAGGGCGAAGCGATCTCCTGGCATGTCCTGGAAGTGCTGAAGCAAAAGCGCGCGTTGAAGGACAAGCCGGTCAGCCGCGTCGTCTTCAACGCCATTACCAAGGCGTCGGTGCTGGAGGCGATGGCCAATCCGCGCCAGATCGATGCGCCGCTGGTCGATGCCTATCTCGCCCGCCGTGCGCTCGACTATCTGGTCGGCTTCACGCTGTCGCCCGTGCTGTGGCGCAAGCTGCCCGGCGCCCGGTCCGCCGGCCGTGTCCAGTCGGTGGCGCTGCGTCTGGTCTGCGACCGCGAATCCGAGATCGAGCGCTTCGTCCGCGAGGAATACTGGCAGGTCGCCGCCATTCTTGGCACGCCGCGCAAGGAAAATTTCGAGGCGCGGCTGACCACCTTCGAGCGCAAGAAGCTGCAAAAGCTCGACATTTCCAACAAGGCGCAGGCCGACGACATCAAGGCGATGCTCGAAGGCGCCAGCTTCAAGGCGGCGTCGGTCGAAGCCAAGCCGACCAAGCGCAATCCCGGGCCGCCCTTCACCACCTCGACGCTGCAGCAGGCAGCCTCGTCGGGTCTCGGCTTTTCGGCCAACCGCACCATGCAGGTGGCGCAGCGGCTCTATGAGGGCATGGAGATCGGCGGTGAGACCACCGGCCTGATCACCTATATGCGGACCGACGGCGTGCAGATGGCACCGGAGGCGATCTCTGCCGCACGCGATGCGATCACCAAGGAATTCGGTGCCAAATACCTGCCTGAAAAGGCGCGCTACTATTCCGCCAAGGCCAAGAATGCCCAGGAGGCGCACGAAGCGATCCGTCCGACCGATTTCATGCGCACGCCGGCTTCCGTCAGGCAGTATCTCGACGCCGACCAGGCGCGGCTTTACGAGATGATCTGGAAACGCGCCATCGCCAGCCAGATGCAGCCGGCCGAGATAGAGCGCACCACGGTCGAGATCGAGGCCATCAACGGTTCGCGTACCGCCGAGCTTCGTGCTGTCGGCTCCGTTGTTCGCTTCGACGGCTTCCTTGCTGCCTACATCGAGCAAAAGGAAGAAGATTCGGAAGACGAGGAAAGCCGCCGCCTGCCCGAGATCCGTGCCGGCGAGCAGCTCACACGCGAGGCGATCAACGCCACCCAGCACACCACCGAGCCGCCGCCGCGTTATTCGGAAGCTTCGCTGATCAAGAAGCTGGAAGAGCTGGGCATCGGCCGGCCGTCGACCTATACGGCGATCCTGAAGACGCTCGAGGATCGCGATTACGTCGCCATCGACAGGCGCAAGCTGGTGCCACAGGCCAAGGGCCGGCTATTGTCAGCCTTCCTCGAAAGCTTCTTCGAGCGTTATGTCGAGTACGATTTCACCGCATCGCTCGAGGAGAAACTCGATGAAATCTCCGACGGCAAGCTCGCCTGGAAGGACGTGCTGCGCGACTTCTGGAAGGATTTTTCCGGCGCCGTCGCCGACATCAAGGAGCTGCGGGTCACCGACGTCCTCGATGCGTTGAACGAGGAACTGGCGCCGCTGGTGTTTCCCGCGCGCGAAGACGGTTCGAACCCGCGCATCTGTCCGAAATGCGGCACCGGCAACCTGTCGTTGAAGCTCGGCAAGTTCGGCGCCTTCGTCGGCTGTTCGAACTATCCCGAATGCTCCTTTACCCGCCAGCTTGGCGACGCCGCCAATCCCAATGGCGAGAACGGCGGTGGCGAAGACGGCACCAAATTGCTCGGCAAGGACCCCTATACCGCCGAGGAGATCACGCTGCGCAATGGCCGGTTCGGCCCCTATGTCCAGCGCGGCGACGGTAAGGATGCCAAGCGCTCCAGCCTGCCCAAGGGCTGGACTGCCGATTCGATCGATCATGAAAAGGCGCTCGCCTTGTTGTCGCTGCCGCGCGACGTCGGCAAGCATCCGGAATCCGGCAAGATGATTTCGGCAGGGCTGGGGCGCTACGGGCCGTTCGTGCTGCATGACGGCACCTACGCCAATCTCGACAGCATCGAGGACGTGTTCTCGATCGGCCTCAATCGCGCCGTCTCGGTGATCGCCGAGAAGCAATTGAAGGGCAAAGGCGGCCGCAATGGCGGCACAGCCGCTGCGCTCAAGGAACTTGGCGAGCATCCTTCCGGCGGCGGCAAGATCGTCGTGCGCGACGGCAAATACGGCCCTTATGTGAATTTCGGCAAGGTCAATGCGACGCTGCCGAAGGGCAAGGACCCGCAATCGGTGACGATCGACGATGCCGTGGCGCTCATTGCGGAAAAGGAAGCCAAGGGCGGCAATGGCGCCAGGAAGCCCTTCCGCAAAGCGGCCGCGCCTGCCAAGAAACCAGCTGCAGCCAAAAAACCGGCGGCCAGGAAAAAGGGATAGGACGGGTTGGCGCGCAAAGTCTCCGGAAGAAGCCACGGCGATCTGCGCACCGCCGATACCCGCGCCAAGGTCAGGGACAATTACCGGCCGTCACGCGACGAGATACTGCGTTACATCGCCGAAAATCCGGACCGCGCGGGAAAACGCGACATCGCAAAGGCGTTTGCGCTACGCGGCGAAGACCGTATCTGGCTGAAGGACGTCTTGCGCGACCTGCAGGACGAAGGCCTGCTGACCAAGGAGCGCAAGCGGCTCGCCCGTGTCGGCGCCCTGCCCCACGTCGCGGTGCTCGACATCTTCGGCCGTGACGCCGACGGTGTGCTGCTGGCGCACCCGACCGAAGCGATCGGCAATGGCGAACCGCCGGTCATAGCGATCCGCGTGTCGCGCGGCAATGGGCCGACGCCTGGTATCGGCGACCGCGTGCTGGCCAAGACCTTTCCGACCGACGACCCGGCAGGCCCCGCCTATACCGGCCGGGTTATGAAGATATTCGAGAAGCGCACCGATGCGGTTCTCGGCGTTTTTCGCGTGCTGAAGGACGGCACGTTCCGCATCGAGCCGGTGGAAAGGCGCCAGCCGGAGCTGGTCGTCGACAAGGAATTCCAGAACGGCGCCAAGAACGGCGACCTGGTCGAGGTCGAGCCGGCGCGGGCCTCCCGCTACGGGCTGCCGAGAGCCAAGGTTCTGGCGGTGTTGGGCTCGCTGACCAGCGAAAAGGCGGTCTCGATGATCGCCATTCACGCACACGACATTCCGCACATTTTTCCCGCCGACGTCATCGCCGAGGCGGAGGCGGTCAAGCCTGCCACGCTTGCCGGCCGCGAGGATTGGCGCGAGCTGCCGCTGCTCACCATCGATCCGGCCGACGCCAAGGATCATGATGACGCGGTGTTCGCCATGCCCGACACCGACGAGAAGAACGCCGGCGGCGTGGTTGTCACCGTCGCCATTGCCGATGTCGCTGCATACGTGCGCTATGGCACGGCGCTCGATCGCGAAGCGCTGAAGCGCGGCAATTCTGTCTATTTCCCCGACCGCGTCATGCCGATGCTGCCGGAGCGCATCTCGAACGACCTCTGTTCACTGCGCGAGGGCCAGGATCGTCCGGCGATAGCGGTGCGGATGACTTTCTCGGCCGATGGCCACAAACTCAGACACTCGTTCCATCGCGTCATGATGAAGTCGGCGGCGAAACTCGCCTATCAGCAGGCGCAAGCGGCGATCGACGGCGCACCGGACGACACGACTGGCCCGATCCTCGATGCGGTGCTGAAGCCGCTATGGGACGCCTACGGGATCCTGAAGCGCGGCCGCGACACGCGCCAGCCGCTTGAACTCGATCTGCCCGAGCGCAAGATCCTACTCAAGCAGGACGGCACCGTCGACAAGGTCGTCGTGCCGGAGCGGCTCGACGCGCACAAGCTGATCGAAGAGTTCATGATCCAGGCCAATGTCGCCGCCGCCGAGACACTCGAGGCGAAGCGGCAGGCGCTGGTCTACCGCATCCACGATGCGCCTTCGCTTGCCAAGCAGGAATCGCTGCGTGAATTCCTGCAGACGCTCGGCCTGTCGTTGGCGCGCGGCGCGCAGATGCGGCCGAACCAGTTCAACGGCATCCTCGCTCGTGTGCGCGGCGCCGACAATGAGGGACTGGTCAACGAAGTGGTGCTGCGCTCGCAAAGCCAGGCCGAATATTCGCCTGCCAATATCGGCCATTTCGGCCTCAATCTTAAGCGCTATGCGCATTTCACCTCGCCGATCCGCCGCTATGCCGACCTGATCGTGCATCGCGGGCTGATTGCCGCACTCGGCCTTGGTCCGGGCGGCCTGACGCAGGACGAGGCGGAACGGCTGGAAGAGGTCTCGGCGCTGATTTCGGCGACCGAGCGGCGTGCAATGGCCGCCGAGCGCGACACGGTCGACCGGTTGATCGCCGCCCATCTCGCCGAGCGCATCGACGACCGTTTCGACGCCCGTATCTCGGGCGTCACCAAATCGGGCCTGTTTGTCCAATTGCCGCAGTATGGCGCGGATGGCTTCATTCCGGTTTCAACCCTGGGCGGCGACTACTATATATACGACGAAACTGCTCGATCGCTTTTCGGAGAACGCACCGGCAAGGGCTACCAGCTTGCTGATCGCGTCGAGGTTCGCCTGATCGAGGTGGCGCCGATGGCCGGCGCGATGCGTTTCGAGATGCTGACCGAGCCAAAGCCGCTGCCCGGCTCCAAACGGTCGTTCCACAAGGCCAAAGGCCGCGCCCGGGCGTCGCAATCGCGCCCAGGTTCGCGCGGCAGGAGACGGTAATGCCAACAGAACTGCAGGTGGAAAAACGGGTTTTCGGTGGCGAACATCACTCGGGCCGGACCGCCCGGCCACTATGGACGGCAATGAAGCGCGGCATGCTCGGCCGCTGCCCGCATTGCGGCGAGGGCAAGCTGTTTCGCGCCTTCGTCAAGACCGTCGACAAATGCGGTCGTTGCGGCGAGGAGCTCCACCACCATCGCGCCGACGACCTGCCGGCCTATCTTGTGGTGGTCATTGTCGGCCACATCGTGCTTGGCGCTTTCATGGGTGTGGAGGCGACCTCGACGCTGTCGACCTGGCAGCACATCGCCATCTGGGTGCCATTGACCATCATTCTCGCCGTCGTCCTGCTGCAGCCAGTCAAGGGCGCTGTCATCGGCTTGCAATGGGCGTTTTATATGCACGGCTTTGGCGGTGACGAAGATCTGATCGAGTCGCATCCCGAGGCTTGAAACCGAGGCTGGCGCAATCGGCATGGCTGGACGCCACTTTCGCATCGGAGAAGATTCCGCTAGGTCGAGCGCATGGACGTTGTGACCAAGGCGGAAGTCGACAAGGTTGAGCGGGTCGCGCTCGACGCCAAGCCTATACGCCCGCGCGACGCCGCGACGCTGATCCTGCTCGACGGCAAGGGCGACGAGATCCTGGTGCTGATGGGCCGCCGCCACGCCCGTCATGCCTTCATGCCGGGAAAATTCGTGTTTCCGGGCGGCCGCACCGATCCGGCCGACAGCCACATCCCGACAGCCACCGCACTTCATCCCGACGAAGAAGCGAGATTGACCGCTGGCATCGGCCGCACCAGCCCGGCCCGCGCCCGCGCCATTGCCCTGTCGGCAATCCGCGAAACCTATGAGGAGGCCGGCCTGCTGATCGGCCAAAAAGGGGTCTTCGCAACCGCCAAGCGCGACTGGCAGGGCTTTGTCGAGCACGGCGTCATCCCATCACTGCAAGCGCTGCGCTTCGTCGCACGCGCCATCACCCCGCCCAACCGGGTGCGCCGGTTCGATACGCGATTTCTCGCCGCATGGCGCGACGATGTCGCCGTGGAACTGCCGGATGGCGGTCCGACCAACGAATTGGAGGACGTCGTTTGGCTGCCGCTGGCCAAGGCCAGGCAAGCAGATATCCCAGACATCACGCGCACGGTCCTGGAGGGACTGGAAATCCGCCTCGCCCAGGATCCGCTGCTGAGCCCCGGCGGTCGCGTGCCGTTCTACCGGCTTGTCCGCAATCGCTTCGTCCGCGAAATTCTCTAGAGCAGCCAGGCATTCCATGACAGTCGACATCCAGCCGCAGGGCAAGGAACGCGTACACTGGCTGCCGATGGTCGCGGCGATCTCGTCGATCAGCGTCGTCGGCATTGCCATCGGGCTCGGCATGCCGCTGCTCAGCGTGATCCTTGAAACACGCGGCCACTCCGCGTCGATGATCGGCCTCAACACCGCGGTCGCCGGCCTCGCCTCGATCGCCGGCGCGCCGCTCGCCACTCCGCTTGCCATGCGGTTCGGGGTCGCCTGGACAATGCTTGCCATGATTGCGGCCGGAGCGCTGGCCTTTGTCGGTTTCCATTTCGCGCCAGCTTTCTGGATGTGGTTTCCGCTGCGGGTCCTGCTGCATATCGCGCTGACGGTGCTGTTCATCCTCTCGGAATTCTGGATCAGCACCTCGGCGCCGCCACACCGGCGCGGACTGGTCCTCGGCATCTATGCCACCGTGCTGTCTCTCGGCTTTGCTGCCGGGCCTTGGCTGTTCGCCCACCTTGGCAGCAGCGGTTTCCTCCCTTTCGGCGTCACCATCGCGCTGGTTACGCTGGCTGCCATACCGGTGCTGGCGGCACGCAACGAGAGCCCGACGATCGTCTCGGACGGCGAAACCAGCAATTTCCTGCGTTATATCTGGCTGGTGCCGACGGCGACCGCCGCCGTGCTGGTATTCGGCGCGGTCGAGACCGGCGGCTTTGCGCTGTTCCCCGTCTATGGTAGCCGCATCGGCTACTCAGAGGCGGACGCAGCCCTTTTGCTCACCATGATCGGCCTCGGCAACGTGCTGCTGCAGATCCCGATCGGCATGATCAGCGACCGCGTCAGCGACCGCCGCTATCTGCTGATGGCCTGTGCCACCGTCGGGCTTGCCGGCACAATCTTCATGCCGTTCTTCGCGCAGAACTGGCATTTGATGGCAGCGCTTCTGTTCGTCTGGGGCGGTGTGGTCGCTGCCATGTACACAATCGGCCTGGCGCATCTCGGCTCGCAGCTTTCCGGCCATGAATTGGCCTCCGCCAACGCCGCTTTCGTGCTCTGCTACGGCGTCGGCATGGTGCTTGGCCCGCAGGCAATCGGCATCGGCATGGACGCTTTCGGGCCGTCGGGCTTCGGTTGGGCGCTCGGCCTGTTCTTCGCGTGCTATATCGTGCTGGTCGGCACCAGGCTGCTCCGCAAAATCCTCTGAGTCGGTCCAGCTTCCGACATCGCTCCCACTGCTGACCAACTACTGACACAACCGTGTCAGGAGGGCTCGAGTATATGCTCCCCCAAGTGCATAAGCAGGGAGACCTCGGATGATCGATAGTGGCTTTGAAACGAAATCGCTGCGGATGGAATTGCTGCTGCTGGTGACCTTTCAGGCACCGGCAGCTGATGTCGATCGCATCATGGAAGCGGTGGTCGCGATCGCGCCGCTCAGAATGGGCAAATATGACAGCAATGCCTTTCAGTCGGCGGAGGGCATCGAACGCTACCGGCCGCTTGAAGGTGCCGCCGCCGGCGCCGAGACGGAATTGCGCAGGCGGCCTGGGACTGTCGAGGTGTCGTTCGAACTGCCAGATGATCAGAAGCTCGCCGCTCGCGTCGTCGAAGCGATTTACCAGGTTCACAGCTATCAGGAGCCGGTGATCCGCATTCAGCCGCTGCTTGCCAGCCGCTCCAAGGGTCTGGACGACCGCGCCAACCCGAACCGCTGGTGGAACACGACGGGCGATTGGAAGAAGGTGTTGCCAGTCACGGAAGACGCATGAACCTGGACAAGGGTTGACTTTCCGGGCGCGTTCTTTATGTGTCGCGGCAAGTTTCCCGCGTCCGGGTGTTTCCCGTGCTCCAGCGGCCAAAACTCCACGAACATTAACGGACGAACATCATGGCCAAAGCCGCAAACATCAAGATCAAGCTTCTGTCGACCGCCGACACCGGTTTCTTCTACGTGACCAGCAAGAACAGCCGCACCAAGACGGACAAGCTGTCGTTCCGCAAATACGACCCGGTCGCCAAGAAGCACGTCGAATTCAAAGAAACCAAGATCAAGTAATCGGGTTTCTCTCGCAGTACTGAAACGCCGCCTTCCGGGCGGCGTTTTTCGTTTCGGGAATTCAGGACTAGAGCATTTTGCAGCCAAATGGAATCATTTGGCGTCCGCATAAATGCGGCAAACCAGATAATTAGAGCGAGTTACCGGTTCCACGAGAACCGGAACCGCTCTAGTCGATGCGATCGCCGCTTGCCGGATCGAACAGATGCAGCGACGCCGGATCAGCCGACAGGCGCACGCCTTCACCCGGTTTCACGCTGGCCCGGCCCATGGCAAACACGCAGACCTGCTGGCCGGCAAGCCTGGTATAGAACTGGGTCGACAAGCCGAGCGGCTCCACCACGCCCACCTCGCCTTTCAGCGCGCCATTGTCGGCGAGCCGGATATGGTCGGGCCGCAAGCCTACGGTGATCGCATCGCCATCCCTGAGCGGCAGGCCGTCGGGCAGCCTCAGCTTCTGGCCGTCGGCCAGGATGGCATCCGGCCCGGCGCCCTTTTCAACCACGGCAGGCAGAAAATTCATGCCGGGCGAGCCGATGAACCCGGCGACGAACATGTTGACCGGCCGGTCGTACAGATCGAGCGGCGCGCCGACCTGCTGGACTAGGCCGTCATGCATGACGACGATACGGTCGGCCATTGTCATCGCTTCGGTCTGGTCATGGGTGACATAGACCGAAGTGGTCTTCAATTGCTGGTGCAGCGCCTTTATCTCGGCACGCATGTGGACGCGCAGCTTGGCGTCGAGGTTCGAAAGCGGCTCGTCGAAGAGAAAAACCTTCGGGTCGCGCACGATGGCCCGCCCCATGGCGACGCGCTGGCGCTGGCCGCCGGACAGTTGCCGCGGCAGGCGTTGCAGAAGGGCATCGAGCCCGAGCCGCTTGGCGGCGGCGTCCACCCTTGCTTCGATAGCTGGCTTGCCGGCCTTCCTCAACATCAGGCTGAAGCCCATGTTCTTCGACACGTCCATATGCGGATAGAGCGCGTATGACTGAAACACCATGGCGATGTCGCGGTCCTTTGGCGCGATGTCGTTAACCAGGCGCTCGCCAATATGGATCTCGCCGTCGGAGACCTCCTCCAGCCCGGCGATTATGCGCAGCAGGGTCGATTTCCCGCAGCCGGACGGGCCGACCAGGACCACGAACTCGCCGTCGGCGATTTCGAGATCGACCGCGTGCAGGACGCGCACGGCTCCATAGTCTTTGCGGACTTTGTCGAGTGTGACGGAGGCCATCGATTTATCCCTTGACGGCGCCGGCGGTAAGGCCGGTGACGAGGTAACGCTGCAGGAAGGCAAAGAAGACGCAGACGGGGATCAGCGCCAGGATGGAAGCCGCCATCATTTGTCCCCAGTCGACCGCGAATTTGCCGATATAGGTGAGCAAGCCGACCGCGAAAGTCTTCTGGTCGTCGCTGGAAATCAGCATCAGCGCAAACAGCAACTCGCTCCACGCGGCGGTAAAGACGAAACCAAGCGTCGCCCCCATGCCGGGCAGCGTCAGCGGCACGATCACCTTGCGCATGGCCTGCAGGCGCGTGCAGCCGTCGATCATCGCTGCCTCTTCCAGGTCTCGCGGGATGCCGTCGAAGAACGACTGCATCAGGAAGGTTGCAAAGGCTGTATTGAAGGCGGTGTAGATGATGACGAGGCCGGTCAGGCTGTTGATGAGACCGATCTGCCCCATGATGCGGTAGATCGGCGGAATGACCATGACCAGCGGAAAAGTCTGGGTGAGCAAAAGCAGGATAGCCAGGGTCGCCTTGCCGCGGAACGAAAAACGCGACATGGCGTAGCCGGCAAGCGTGGCAATGACCGTTACGAAGGCAGCCGTCGACACCGAAACGATAACGCTGTTTAGGAAATAGCGCGGAAAATCGGTGGCTTCGAGCACGGTGACGAAGTTCTGCAGCGTCGTTTGCGACGGCCAGAAAGTGATGCCTTCGGAATAGAGCAGCCGCTCCGGCGTGACCGAGATCTTCAACGTCCAGAAGATCGGGAACAGCGCGAAGGCCATGTAGGCTCCGATCGCGCCGTAAAGGCCGATGCCGCCGAGAACGCGCGAGGAGACGGAGCGTCCGGCAATCATCAGACGTGCCTTACCAGCGAACGGCGGATGCCGATCAGCGCAACCGCATAGACGATGAGCAGCACAAGCAGCAGCACCGCCACAGCGGAGGCATAGCCCTTGTCCAGCGACTTGAACGCGCTGACGTAGATATAGACCGGCACCGTGGCCGTCGAACCGGCAGGCCCGCCTTCAGTCATGACGAAGATCAGGTCGGCGAAGGTGGCGATCCATATCGTGCGCAGCATGACGGTAATGACGATGGTTGGCGCCAGGAACGGCAGCGTCACCTTGGTAAAGCGTTGCCACGGCGAGGCGCCGTCGATGGCCGCTGCCTCATGCAGTTCTGACGGGATCGACTTCAACGCCGCCAAAAGCGTGATGGCAAAAAAGGGAATGCCGAACCAGACATTGGCGACGATCGGTCCCCACATGGCTGTCGAGGGATCGGAGAGCACGTTGGTTGGCTCGGTCTTCAGCCCCGAGGCGTAGAGCCAATGCGGCAGCGGCCCGATGATCGGGTTGAACAGCCAGGCCCAGGTCAGGCCCGAGAGGAAGGACGGTACCGCCCAGGGCAGGAACACCACCGCCTGCACGATCTTTCTGCCCCGGAACGGCGTGTCTAGCAACAGCGCCAGGCCAAGGCCGAGGAAGAACTGGAAGAACAGGCTGGCTGCCGTCCACCACAGCGTGTTGACGAGCGCCTGCCCGAGCACGGGATCCGACAGCATCGCCTGATACTGCCCAAGTCCGACATATTCGGATTTGAAAGCGGAGAATTTGCGGAACGAGTAACCGATACCGATAACCAGCGGCACCAGCAGCACGACGACCAGCAGCACGATCGCCGGGCTGAGATAAAGCCAGGGCTCGATTGCGGCATGGGATAGCCGCTTTTTTCGCGGCCTGCCGACGGATCGTATTTCGGACACGGCGTAGGTCATGGGTGCTGGATTGTCTCCTGGGGCAAGCATGGGCTGGCGACAGCGCCTTTCCCGTTTACGGGGAGATGCCGGTCCACCCTCCGCAGCTGCAGCGCAGCTGCTGCGGGGGACGGGCAGGCAGATGAGAGGCAACACGAGCCACGACGGGTTAGCGCCGCCCCTCATCCGTCACTTTGTGATGCCTTCTCCGCGTGAACGGGGAGAAGGGAGGAAAGCTATTTCTTGTTCTTGGCCATCCAGTCCTGCTGTTCCTTGGTCAGGAACTTGGCCCATTCGTCGGCCACGTCCTTTGCCGCCTTCTGACCAAGCAGCACTTCCTGAAAATTCTTGATCGCTACCTGGTCGACGAAATTGCCGAGATTTTCCAGATGCGTCGGAGGCGTCACCATCTCGTATTTGTCGCCGTTGTTCAGTTCCTCGAACCAGCCTTTGAACTGCTCGGTCCTGAAGTGAGCGTCCTGGTCGGCGCCATTGTGGATTGGAATGACTCCGACTTCCTTTGCCCATTCCAGATTGTCCTTGGGCGACAAAAGCGTTGCCATCAGCTTCCAGGCATCGTCCTTGTGCTGGGAATTGGCGAACATCGCCCAGCCGGCATAACCGAGCGTCGGATAGGATTTGCCGCTCGGCCCGACTGGCATCGGCGCCACGGCGAAGTCGTCGGCGCTCATCTTGTCGGCGATGCCGAGCAGCGCGTCGGGATCCTGGTTCAGCATGGCGCAGGTGCCGCTATAGAACCCGGTGACGGTCTCGTTGAAACCCCAGCTCACCGCGTCCTTAGGCGCCAGGCCGTTCTTGTACATGTCGGCGAGCATCTGCAGGCCCTTGACTGAGCCTTCCTCGTTGATGGTCGAGGTGCCGTCCTCGTTGAAATAGCCGCCCTTGCCGGCGGCAATGTTCATGAACATGTGCATGCCGTTGAAGGCGCCAGGGCCGCCGCGCAGGCAGTAGCCGTATTTGCCCGGTATTGCCGAGATCTTCTTGGAGTCCTCGACGAATTCATCGAGCGTCGCCGGCGGACCGTCCAGACCGGCCTCCTTGAACAGCTTCTTGTTCCAGAACAGCGCGTTCAAGTAATAGCCGTAAGGGATCATGTACTGCTTGTTGTTGACGGTCGAGCCGAACTGCTTGGCACGCTCGCCCAGCGTTTTGGCATCGTCCCATTTGGCCATATATGGCCCGAGATCCTCGAGCTGGCCGTTGGTCGCATAGAGGCCCATCCAGCGTTCCGGCATCTCGACGATGTCGGGCGTGTCGCCGGCCTGCACCATGGTAAGGAACTTCTCGAACGCCTGGCCCCAGGGCAGCGATACCAGCTCGACCTTGACACCCGGATTGGCCGCCTCGAACTCGGCGATCTGTTTCTTGAGGAATTCGGTACGCGGCGGGCTGGTGATGACCTCGACCATCTTGACCGTGGAATCGGCCAGCACGCTGCCGGCGGAAATCGCCAGACCTGCGACGGCACCAAGAAGGATGCTCAGTTTTTTCATGTTCAGCACTCCCATTTTGAACGGCTCCATTTATCTTTTTGCTTTGTCGAACGCCTGGGCAACGTCAGCCCACAGGCCTTCGACACTTTCCAATCCGACACTGAACCGGATGGTTCGCGGGCTGACGCCGAAGCGCGCCATCGAATTCAGGCCCGGCGTCTGCTCGAGCGAGGCCTTTGCTGGAACGACCAGGCTCTCATGGCCGCCCCAGCTGACGCCGATGCGAAAGAGTTTCAGCGCATCGACGAAAGCCGGGATGTCGACGTCTTCCGTCACCTCGAATGAGAACAGCCCGGCATAGCCGGCAAGCGTCGCCTTGCCCGGATGGTTGGAATAGGCCGGGTGGTTGACCCGCTCGACATGGCCATGCGCTTTCAGCCGTTCGGCGATGGTCAGCCCGCTCTTCATGTGATGCGGCAACCGCAGCGGCAATGTGCGCAGCCCGCGCAGCAACAGCCAGGCCTCGAAAGGCGAAAGTTTGCCGCCGAGGTAGGAATAGGTCTGCTCGTTGATATGTCGGATATGGGCAGCCGAACCGGCCACCACACCGGCGACGGTATCGCTGTGGCCGCCGAGGTATTTCGAGGCCGAATGCAGCACCAGGTCGACCCCGTGCGAAATCGGCTTCTGGAACACCGGCGTCGCCCAGGAATTGTCGATCGTGGTGACGATGCCCTGCTCTTTGGCCAGCCGCGCCAGGTGGGTTATGTCCTGGAGCTCGAACATCATCGACGTCGGGCTTTCCAGGTAGAGCAGCTTGGCGCCGGGGAGTGCCGCGGCGACCGCGTCCGGATCGGAACCGTCGACATAGTCGACCTTGATGTTGAGCCGTGGCAAAAGCCGTTCGAACAGCCGGTAGGCATCGCCGTAGCAATTGCGCACGACAACCATGCGCTCGCCGGCACCGACGAAAGCAAGCACCGTGGCGCTGATCGCCGCCATGCCGCTGGAAAAGCCGCGCGCGGCCTCCGCGCCTTCGAGAGCGGCGACACGCGCCTCGAACTCCATGACCGTCGGGTTGTCGCCGCGCGAATAGATCGGCTGGCGTCGCCTGCCGGCGAATGTATCGGCCATCTCCGAATAATTGGAGAAGGTGAAGAGCGAAGTCTGGTAGATCGGCGGCACCACGGCACCGCCGGGGAAAGGTTCGTCATGGGCGAGAAGCGTCGCCGCCTCGGCGAGATAGTCGTTTTCGAAACCGGCGGGATGATCGCTCATTTCTGGCCTGAAAGTTCGAGTTTGGCCGCGCCGCGCTTCAGATCGTCCTCGACGGTGGCGATCAGCTTGAGCGCCTCGGCCCGGGCCCCCTCCGGATCGTGCGCGGCAATGCGTTCGTAGATGGTGCGGTGGTAAGGAAAGCTGGCGTGGCCGAAATCACGCACGCCGAGCGGATGCTCCCAGAAACGGTGGAACAGTTCGTGCATGGCGGCGATGATCTGCTCGAAGAGCGGATTGCCGGAACTGCGGTAGATCGACTGGTGGAATTCCCAGTCCTCCTCCGCCGACATCCCTGCGCGGGTGTGGAAGGCCTGCTCCATAATGTCGAGCTTGCGCGCGATCTCGGCGATCTCGGCCTGGTCCGCGCGAACGGCGCACAGGGCGGCGGCTTCCGCTTCCAGTGCCCGGCGGATTTCCAGCGTCTGCATCAGGCTGGTGAAATCATTGCCGCCGGCCAGCGTCAGCGGCATGTGCAGCATGTCCAGCGAGACCACTCCCTTGAGATAGGTGCCGCTGCCTTGCCGCCGTTCGACCAGGCCGAGCCCTTCCCAGCGCGTCAGCGCCTCGCGCACGGTGTTGCGGCTCACCTTGAGGCGCTCGGCCAGGATGCGTTCGGTCGGCAGTCTCTGGCCGGGCCCGAGAGCTTCCCGCATTACAAAGCCGGCCAGCGCCTTCAGCACCGCGTCGTCGCGAGCAGTTGCCTGTATGGGGGAAAGGCCGAATTCGGTCATGCCAACGGGTCACCAAATGGCTCAATGGTCCAACCAATTTCTGCATAGAAGACAGGCCCTGTCAACCGACTGCGGGCGCATACGCTCTGCCCAGCCGGCTATTTCAAAGGGCGCTGTCGCTGTCGCAACAAAACCAAAGCGTTTTCCGGGTCTTGGCGCAGAATCCTGATGTGTTTTGAAAATTGGGGGCCGGCCGGCGTTTGGCAGCGGTACGAGGAGGCCACTATGTGCCAGCGCCGGCCAGCCGACCCCACGGACCCAGGAGATGCGGCGGACCTGAGCATCATGGGGTATTCTTTCGGTCGAACCGGCGATCTAGACCTCGTGCCGGTTACGTCTAAGGGCTGCACATTTGCGCAACAACTTATGAAAATCAACAGTTTCTTAACCAAGCCTCGCAACTCGCTTGGATTAAGGTAAATTCGTAACCTTGTCGGGTTGACTGGCTAATTCGTCCATGGTGCTACGCCGCCTTGGCGACGACGCGATTGCGGCCGCCGCTCTTGGCCTCATAGAGCGCAAGGTCGGCGCGTTTCATCAGCGCCGCGACCGTGTCCATGCCTTTCAGCACCGACGACACGCCGACGCTGACGGTGACTTCGATCGCTTTGCCCTCGCTGCCAACGGCAAACGGCAGTTGGGCGATTTCGGCGCGAATGCGTTCGGCTACCTTTTCGGCTACCGCGCCGTCCGTGTCCGGCATCACCACCACGAACTCCTCGCCACCGAAGCGGCAGGCTAGATCGATGCCGCGCACGTTCTTGCGCAGCCGCCGCGCGAATTCGCGCAGCACGTCGTCGCCGCCGTCATGGCCATGCGCGTCGTTGATGCTCTTGAAGCGGTCCAGATCGGTGATCATCACCGACAGCGGCCGGCGCCGTGCCACGGCGCGGTCGAACAGCGTCTGCAGATGGCTGTCGAGATAGCGGCGGTTGTGCAGACCGGTCAGGGCATCGGTCACCGCCATCTCGATGGTCTGGGTGACACTGGCGCGAAGCTGGTCGTTGTAGCGCTTGCGGCGCACCTGCGTACGCAGCCGCGCCGTCAGCTCCTGCTGGTCGATCGGCCGCATCAGATAATCGTTGATGCCGAGTTCGAGGCCGCGGATGATACGCCCCTCCTCGCCCTCGTCCGCCAGAAGGATGATCGGCAGGAAACGGGTGCGATCAAGCGAGCGCAATTGCGAGCAGAGCCTAAGCGGGTCGAAATCGGCGAAGGCCGTCGAGATCATCACGCATTCGTAGGGCAGCTCGGCGGCCTGGAAGAAGCCGGCATGCGGATCGTTGGCGACGTCGAGAGCGGCACTGCCGCGCAGCATCTTCTGGATGCGCTCGAACGAGGATTTGCGCTCGTCGACCAGCAGCACCTTCGGCACCGCGTCATCGGTAGCGAAGTTGCGGCTCAAAAGCTCCTCGATGCCGATATTGCGTGTCGTCGAGGCGCGCAGCCGCAGCTCATCGGTCAGCGACTTCAGCCTGACCAGGCTCTTCACGCGCGTCATCAGCTGCAGATCGTTGACAGGCTTGGTCAAAAAATCGTCGGCGCCGGCCTCGAGGCCGCGCACCCGGTCCGAAACCTGGTCGAGCGCGGTGATCATCACGACCGGGATGTGCGATGTCGCCGGGTCGCCCTTCAGCCGCCGGCAGACCTCGAACCCGTCCATGTCGGGCATCATCACGTCGAGCAGCACGACATCGACCTTGCCGTTCTCGCAGATCTCGATCGCGTCCGGCCCGTTGGTGGCGGTCAGAACCTCGAAATATTCGGCGAGCAGCCGAACCTCCAGCAGCCTGACATTGGCTGGGATGTCGTCGACGACGAGGATCCGCGCGGTCATTTCACAAAGCTCCGGCTCGGCTGGAAAAATACATCAGGCATCGCCCAGGTAGGATTTGATGGTTTCGATGAAACGCGGCACCGAGATCGGCTTGGAGATATATGCCTCGCAGCCACCCTGGCGAATGCGCTCCTCGTCCCCCTTCATGGCGAAGGCGGTGACCGCAATGACCGGGATGACGTGGAGATCATCGTCCTCCTTCAGCCATTTGGTGACCTCGAGGCCCGATACTTCCGGCAGCTGGATGTCCATCAGTATGAGGTCCGGCCTGTGCTGCCGCGCCAGATCCAGCGCTTCGAGGCCGTTACGTGTGCGCACCGTCTCGTAGCCGCTCGCTTCGATGAGGTCGCGAAAGAGCTTCATGTTGAGCTCGTTGTCTTCGACGATCATAACCTTCTTTGGCATCGATTTCCCGTCCCGGCTGACCTTCCACTCGAAGGGTGCCGTCATGCGCCCCTTGTCGGCACGCACCAAACCTGTTCCCACTATACGGCAATATGATTGACGAAACGGAAACCGGCCGCCCTAAAAGCTTTCGGATTCCAGGTCGGCGAGCTTGCTGCCGGCGACACTTGCCACTACTGCGAAAACAGAACGATTCCGCCCACGAAGGAAGGTAGCGATGGCAAACGCAGCGTCAATGCGCGAGGAAGCGGAAACCATTGCCGTAAAGGCGCTGGGCTTCGTCGCCGCCGATCCGGAACTTCTGCCCCGCTTCCTGGCGATCACCGGCATCGAAGCTCATTCCATCCGCCAGGCGGCGGGTGAACCGGGATTCCTGGCCGGCGTGCTGCAGTTCATCCTTGCCCACGAGCCGACGCTGATGCGTTTTTCCGAGGAGACCGGAACGCCGCCCGCCGCAGTCGGCAAGGCATTGCGGGCGCTGCCGCTCGGCGACGACAATCACGAGCATTCGATATAAGCGGCGATCCCGAGACTGCGGGCAGATCGAAGAACCTGCCGCAGACGACGGCCACTGCTGGTGCTTTACGGCGTTGCCTCTTCCCCACTGTCGTCAGTCCCGACGGAGTCGGCCGGCTTCAGCATGGCGCCGTTGACCGTCACCGAACCGTCGGCTTTGGTGTTGATCACCCATTCCAGCCGGCCGTCCGGCAGCGTCTTGCCAAACCCTTTGATCGCCAGCGCGCCGCTAAAATACTGCGCGGCCTGCGGGTCTGTCTTCGCCGCCGTCTGCAAGGTCTCCACGATTTTTTCGTATCCGGTGATGTCGAGGGTTACATTTGCCATCGGCGTCGCCCCTGGAAACGTCATCTCGCCCTCCAGCACGATCTCGATGCCGCCGTTCTTCACCGTGCTGTGCCCGATGACGAATTTCGGCGTCTTGGCCATGAAATCGGCCTTGATCTGATCGCCAAAGTCGGCCGGCAGCGGCGGTTTGTTGTTCAGGTCAAAGGCTTCGATGGCCTTCTTAGTCATACTGTCGAGATCGATATTGGCGCCGCCGAAATTCAGGTCGATGTCGGTGGGCAACAGCGCGGCACTCCAGCTCGGCAGCACGTTTCGAGGTATCGTCAGCCCTGCCGCTCTGATTGCATAGTTGATCGTCCCGTTCTGCGCGATGCCGTCGCTCCCGAAACTGGTGCCCAGTTCCGCCGCGCCGAAACGTCCGACGGGGCTGTCCACGGCGAAATCCTTGAACCCGTAGGTTCCGTCGATCCGCTCCCATAGCGGCAATGCGGCGAGCAGCAGCGATTTGAGTTGCGCCTGATTGCCTTTGAGCTTGGCCTCGTCCTCATTGGCCACTGCAAATGCCAGAAGATCGAGAAGCGGCTTTGTTCGTATGCCTTTGCCGGTCGCATTGACCGACAGTCCCGGCGACGTGATTGCGAGCGGGAATTTCAGCCCGCTATTGGGGTCGTCAAAGTCGATCGCTTCGGCAAAAACCGCTATCGTCTGCGTCATGGTGAAGTCGGCGCCGCCATTCACCGCCTTGGCGGCGCTCATGGTGGCCGTACCGGGGCCGGTGCTCACTTTCACGCGTTGCATGGCGTCCCGGGAGTCCATCGTCATGCCGGTCATCGATGTAGTGGCGCTGGCGAAAGCCGCCAACTCGGGATCATAGACGCCGGCGAACTTGCCGCCTGCGATTGCTAACTGGGTGCTCTGCGGCCCTTGCGGCCCCTCGACCTCGAAGGAAGCGCTGGTCGACATGTCCGCCGAGACGTCCCATTTCCCATCCCTGCGCGGTTTGGCAAGGAGGGCATAGGGCGCCAAGTTGAATTTCGCGAAATTCTGCTTCGGCAACATCCCGGCAAGCGCCTTGAAGTCGAAGGCGATCTTATAGGCGTCGCCCTCAAGCGAAACCTTTGCGACACCCTTGTCGATTGCCTGGCTGCCGACATAGCGGGCCAGATTCTCGGAAAGCTGCTTCGCGCCCTGCTCATCAACGGTTTGGCCGAAGGCGGGTGCGCTGAGCGCGAGCACAAAGACGACTGGCAGGACACGGTTCACGCTCATTCTCCGTTGGGCCATTGGAATTATCTGCACTTTCTCATTTCGTAGGAAATTACCACCCCAACCGCAAGGCGAGGCGGCGCGACCCGAATGGCCTGCGGCATTGCCTAAAGCACCAGCCGCACCAGCGGTCGGCCTGGCTTGCGTTCGACCAACCGCTGGAACCCGGCCTTTTCGAAGACCCGCGACGAGCCGACGAACAGCCCTATCGACCGCGAATCCTTCGACAGGTCGATGGGGCAGGCCTCGATCAGGCGCGCGCCGTTCTGGCGGGCGAACTCGATGCCGCCTTGGACCAGGCGGTGCGACAGGCCCCTGCCGCGTGCCTTGGTGCGGATGAAGAAGCAGGAGATCGCCCAGACGCCCGGATCGGCGGCGTCGGCGGGGTCGATCGGCGCCGACCCCCTGCCCTGGTTGTTCCATTCGGGCACGTCGGCACGCGGGCCGATCTGCATCCAGCCGACCGCCTGGCCACCCTCGAAAGCCAACAGGCCGGGCGGCGGCCCGGCCTCGATTCGCGCCTTGATGTGGTCCTTGTTGCGCTCGCGATTGCTCGCGCGGCGCACCGCAGGCGCTAACCGGAAATGCGTACACCAGCAGCCGTAACAGGCGCCCTGCTTGCCGAAAAGATCCTCGAAATCCGCCCAAAGCTCAGGCACTAGCGGCGCTATGGTCGTATTCATGAGCTCTCTCCCGGCCCACCGCCTTGTCGTGGCGTCCGTCCTGACGTACCATTGCATTTGTTCTCTTTATGTTCGCAGCGATGGCGGCTCCTGTCAACAACCCCGAACACGGTTTTTGCCGCGACTGCCTGAATTTTCAGCGCAGCGAGGCACGCCGTTGCGAGCGCTGCGGCAGTCCAAGGCTCGCGCGCCATCCGGAGCTCTACCGGTTGCGCCTTGCCCATATCGACTGCGACGCGTTCTACGCGGCGGTCGAAAAGCGCGACAACCCGGCGTTGAAGGACCGGCCATTGATCATCGGCGGCGGCAAGCGTGGCGTCGTATCCACCGCCTGCTACATCGCCCGGATCCATGGCGTTCGCTCGGCAATGCCGATGTTCAAGGCGCTCGAAGCCTGTCCCGAAGCGGTGGTCCTCCCGCCGGACATGGAAAAATACGTGCGCGTCGGCCGCGAGGTGCGCGCCATGATGCAGGCGCTGACGCCGCTGGTCGAGCCGCTCTCGATCGACGAGGCCTTTCTCGACCTCGCCGGCACCGAGCGCTTGCATGGCCTGCCGCCTGCGGTGGTGCTGGCGCGCTTCGCACTCGGCGTGGAAAAGGAGATCGGCATCACCGTTTCGGCCGGCCTTTCCTACTGCAAGTTCCTGGCCAAGGTGGCGTCGGACTTCCGCAAGCCGCGCGGCTTTTCGGTGATCGGCGAGGCCGAGGCTATCGGCTTCCTGGCCGAGCAGCCGGTGACGCTGATCTGGGGGGTCGGCAAGGCCTTTGCCGCCACGCTCGAGCGCGACGGCATCCGCACCATCGGCCAGTTGCAGCGCATGGAACGTGGCGATCTGATGCGCCGCTACGGCGTCATGGGCGACCGGCTCTACCGGCTTTCGCGCGGCGAGGACGACCGTCGCGTCGTTCCCGACCAGGACGCGAAAAGCGTCTCGGCGGAAACCACTTTCGATACCGACATCGCCTCCGTCGACGACCTGGTTTCGGTGCTGAGGGCGCTGTCGGAAAAAGTCTCGGCCCGGCTGAAGAAATCCGGCATTGCCGGACGCACCGTCGTCCTCAAGCTGAAGACCCAGGATTTCAAGATCCGCACGCGCAATCGCCAACTCGGCGATCCGACCCGGCTGGCCGACCGCATCTTTCAGACCGGGCTCGAGCTGCTGCGCAAGGAAGCGGATGGCACGAAATACCGGCTGCTCGGCATTGGCGTCAGCGATCTCTCCGACGATGACCGGGCGGACCCGCCCGACCTGGTCGACGTCCAGTCACGCAAGCGCGCCATGGCCGAAGGCGCCATCGACACGCTGCGCGGCAAGTTCGGCCGCAGGGCGGTGGAAACCGGCTATACCTTCGGCAAGGGCCGCGATGCCCATCCGCCCGAACCGGTCGAGGAGTGATAGTCAGGTGCGCCGCAGATCGATCCTGCTGGTCACCACACTCTTGCCGGTTTTCGGATCGGTATCGACGACGGTCAGCCGCATGCCGTCCTCGCCGGTTTTCTCAACAGTCATTTGCGCCCTGCGGTCGCCATTGACCTCCTTGGCCCAACGAATGCCGAGATTGATTGCGTTGCCGGAGCGGCTGCCGCTCAATTGCGCCGGCCCGGTGCGCGATCCGACATAGGTGCCGGTGTATTTCGTCCCGCTCGATTTGAGATCGGCGCTGATGGCGCGCGTCACCACGATAAGACCGCGGCAGCTGCCGTCGAGCGATAGCGAGATCGATGTTGCGTCGGAATTGAAATGACAGGAGACATTCACCGTCGGCGCATCGGTGGTGACCTTGACGGTGCCTTTGCCGGCGAAATTCCCCTGGAATGAGCGAAGAAAATCCGGATCGTCGGCATGCGCTGCGCCGGCCCCGGCCGTCAGGCACCCGGCAAGTACAAATCGTGCAAGTGATTTCATCGGACCGCTCCTCGTTGGTATCCAAAACACAGCACGCAAACACTGAGGGACCAACGCTTCCCTCAGCAGCGGGTTCCGACTTCAACATCACTGTTTGCAACGCTTCACGGCTGGCCCAGTCGAATGCGTCGGCTAGCGGTTGCGATGAAAGCGCCGGCTTGCGACATAGCGCCCATGACACCCGCACCCTCGATCCCCAAGGCCGCGTTCTGGATGGCGCTGTCGATCGCCTCGTTCCTGGCGATGTCGGTGGCCGGCCGCGCCACGACGGCAGAACTAAACGTCTTCCAGGTGCTCGAGCTGCGCTCGGTGATCGGCTTTTTCATCCTGCTGCCGCTGGTCATGATGTCAGGCGGTTTTCCGGCGATGCGCACCGGACGCCCGTTGGCCCATCTCGCCCGCAACGTCGTCCATTATACCGGCCAGGCTGCCTGGCTTTATGCCTTGACGCTGATCCCGCTTGCGGTGCTGATCTCGATCGAATTCACGACGCCGATCTGGACTGCGCTGCTGGCGGTAGCTTTCCTCGGCGAAAGGCTCTCCCGGCCAAGGCTGGCGGCGATCGTGCTGGGGCTGATCGGCGTGGTGATCATCGTGCGTCCGGGCGTCGGCGCGGTGAATCCGGGGCATGTTATCGTGCTGGGAGCAGCGGTCTGCTTCGGCGTCTCGGTGGTTCTCGTCAAGTCGCTGACGCGGACGGACAGCGTCGTGCGCATCATCTTCTGGATGCTGATCATCCAGTCGGTGCTTGGCCTCGTCCCGGCGCTGTACGAATGGCGCAACCCGTCGCTCGAGCTCTGGCCGTGGATCCTGCTGATCGCGTTTACCGGCATGTCGTCGCATTTCTGCATGGCCCGCGCACTTGTCTATGCCGATGCGACGGTCATCTCGCCAATGGACTTTTTGCGCGTACCGCTGTCGGCGATGATCGGATGGCTGCTTTATCACGAGCAGATCGACGCCTTCACCGCCGGGGGCGCCCTGCTGATCCTGC
Source organism: Mesorhizobium sp. M0410 (assembly GCF_040321435.1). Lineage (NCBI taxonomy): Bacteria > Pseudomonadati > Pseudomonadota > Alphaproteobacteria > Hyphomicrobiales > Phyllobacteriaceae > Mesorhizobium > Mesorhizobium sp. M0410. The sequence goes on along the minus strand of NZ_JAMYRN010000030.1, from coordinate 9,671 downwards.
TTGGCAATCTGCTCAACCTGCAGAAAAAAGCCGCCAAACCTGCGGAAGTGGCGGCAGCGTAGCCCTGCGTTTCAATCGCCGTCGTCGGGTATGTTCAGAACGTGCCCACAGGCCTTGCAATGAACGGCGTCGGGCTCGTGCCGCTGCAGCCCGCATTGCGGGCAAGGAAAGAACACCTTGGTGGGACGGAAGAGCGCCTGTGCAAGCCGGACGAACAGCGATATGCCAATGATCATGGTGGCGATCGCGGTGAGCTTGCCGGCCACACCGGGCAGGACGATGTCACCGAAACCGGTCGTGGTGACCGTGGCGACCGTGAAATACAGCGCATCGACATAGCCCTCGAGACCACCCACGGTGCGGAAGAAGAAGGTGTAGACGAAACCCGTGATGACAAAGAGGAATGTCAGGAAATTGATGACCGCACGGCTCGCCTCGCGCCATCGCCTGAAGCCGCGCATCTCGAGAAATCGCCACAGCGCGCCGCTACGCGACAGCGACCACAGCCGCAGGATGCGCAAAAAACCGAGATTGGCCAGCGCCGTAGGCATCAGCAGAGTCAGCAGGATGAAGGCATCAATCCACGACGCCGGCTGTTTCATCAGGCGCAGCATGTCGTTGGAGGCAAGCAGCCGGGCAATCATGTCGGCGGCGACAAGTGCTGCCACGGAGTAGTCCAGCCAGAGGAACGAAGACGACTTCTGGATCACCGGCGTGGCGATGAAAAAGGCAATGATGGCAAGGTCGATGACAACGGCCGCAAGCTGAAACCGGAACGCCGCCGCTGTGCGCCCGTGATACAGCTTGCGCAACATGTCGCGCAGCCGGGCCAAGGCTGAAATATCTTGGGCTCCGTTCTTGTCAGCTACCTTCATGACGATCGCGATAGCCTTCGCTGCGACGGCCGTCCATTCGACAAGGCAGGCGGAAGCTTGCGCCATCCGACCGATCCCGGCGGTTGCGGCAAATGGCTTCAGCCGCGATCAAACCGGCCTTGCCTCTAGAACGCTGATGCGTGGCCCCGCCTGGATGATCTCGGTCACCTCGAAGCCACCCTTTGCCAGCAGCGACTTGAATTCATCGGCCGTCCGCTCCTGGCCATCGGGCGCGACCAGCATGTTGAGGTCGGAGAATTTGGCATTCGCCCCCTGATTGGGCGGCTCAAGCACGGCCTCAAAAACCAGCAACTTGCCGCCCGCACGGATCGCCTGGCGACAGTTTTGCAGGATCGCGACGTTGGTCTCGTCGTCCCAGTCATGCAAAATCCATTTGAGCAGCAGCGCGTCGGCCGCCACGGGCAGCTCGGCAAAGAAATCGCCTCCGACGATCTCACAGCGATCGGCGACACCTTTCGCCGCCAGCACCGAGGCGGCCGGCGCTACCACATGCGGCTGGTCGAAAAGGATGCCGCGGCTGCCCGGGGTCGCGGCCAGGACTTCGGCAAGCAGCGCGCCCTGGCCACCGCCGACGTCCATGATGACCGGAAACGACGAAAAATCATACGCCGCCAGGATGGCTGCCGCCACGCCGCGCGAATTCGCTGCCATGGCGCGATCGAAGATAGCGGACTCCTCTGGATGCTCTGCCCGGTATTCCCAGACGCCCTTGCCATGCGCGTGGCGAAATGCGTTCGTGCCGGTTTGGATGCTGTAGAGCAGTTCGCTCCACGCTTGCCGGTAATAGGGTCTTCCGACGAAGGCGGCCCAGGGTGCAGCGGAAAACTCAGCATCGGAGCGCAAGGCGCCGCCAAGCGGCGTTAGCGAGAACTGCCCGTCCTCTGCCTCGTGAAATATGCCGACCGCCGCAAGCGCCCGCAGCAACCGATAGAGCGCGCGCGGATGTGTGTCGGTCAGGCTTGCCAGATCTGCTGCCGAGCGCTTGCCGTCCTTGATGTGGTCGGCGATGCCGAGCGTCGCGGCGACCGAGATCGCCTGCGAGACGCGGTACCCGTTGACCATCCGTGTTAGTTCGAAAGCGGCTGCGCGTTCATCCATGGCGCCCCCCAATCGCCAAAACCCGAAGGTTTCGGTATTTTAAACCAGCTCCACTTCAACCACGCCCGGCACCGCGCGCATGGCTGACGCGATCTGAGGCGAGATACGATAACGACTGGGCAATTCGATCTCGACCTCCCCCTGGCCGTCATCCTTTATCAGCACAAAGCTTACCTGTCCCTCGCCCTTGACGGCAAGCTGGCCGGCAAGCGTGCCGATCGGTGCTGCGTCGCGCACGAAGATGCGTAGCGCTTTCTGGATGCGGCTTGCCTCGTCCTCCAGCGACTGCACGGTCTGGATGCGCAGATTGACGCCTTCCGGCCTGTCCTCGGCCGAAACGGTGATGACCACCGAGCGGCCGGGCTCGAGCAGGTCGCGATATTGCGCCAGTCCCTCGGAAAACAGCACCGCTTCATACTGGCCGGACGTGTCGGAAAACTGCACGACGCCCATCTTGTTGCCGGTGCGCGTCTTGCGTTCCTGCTTGGTGGTCACCGTCCCGGCGAGCCGGCCGGCGGCCGCACCGCGTTTGACGGCGGCCGAGAATTCGGCCCAGGTCTGCACCCGCATTTTCTGCAGCGCCGCCTTGTATTCGTCGAGCGGATGCGCCGAGAGATAGAACCCGACCACCTGGAACTCGCGGTGCAGGCGGTCGGCCGCGAGCCAGGGGTCGGTCGCCGGCAAGTTGAGTGCCTGCGACTGTGCGCCCAGCGAGGCGCCAAAGATGTCGTGCTGGCCGGTGACGGCATTCTGCTGCGCCAAGGACGCCAGCCCCATCATCCGCTCGACGCCGGCCATCATCGCCGCCCGGTCGAGACCGAAGCAGTCGAGCGCGCCGGCCATGATCAGGCTCTCGAAGACGCGTTTGCCAACGATCTTCGGATCGACCCTTTCGCAGAAATCGGCGAGGCTCTTGAACGGTTTTTCGCCGCGCGTGGCGACGATGTGCTCGACTGCGGCGTCGCCGACGCCCTTGAGCGCGGCCAACGAATAGAAGATGCGGTTCTCGCCGACCTCGAAATCCCGGAACGACGTCATCACCGACGGCGCCACCACCTCGATGCCGAGGCGCAGCGCATCCTGGCGGAAATCGGCGAGCTTGTCCGTATTGCCCATGTCGAGCGTCATCGATGCCGCCAGGAATTCGACGGGGTAATGCGCCTTCAGATAGGCGGTCTGGTAGGAGACGACGGCATAGGCGGCGGCATGCGATTTGTTGAAACCGTAGTCGGCAAACTTTGCCAGCAGGTCGAAGATGAAGTCGGCTTGCGGCTTGCCGACGCCGCGCTCGACCGCGCCCGAAACAAAGCGCTCGCGCTGCTTGTCCATCTCGGCGCGGATCTTCTTGCCCATGGCGCGGCGCAGCAGATCGGCTTCGCCCAGCGAATAGCCGGAGAGCTCCTGCGCAATCTGCATCACCTGTTCCTGGTAGACGATGACGCCTTGCGTCTCCTTGACGAGATGGTCGATCTTCGGGTGGATCGACGCCATCTCCTCCTCGCCGTGCTTTCTGGCGTTGTAGGTCGGGATGTTCTCCATCGGCCCCGGCCGGTAGAGCGCAACGAGCGCGATAATGTCCTCGATACAGTCGGGCCGCATGCCGATCAGCGCCTTGCGCATGCCGGCACTTTCCACCTGGAACACGCCGACCACTTCGCCGCGCGACAGCATGGCGTAGGTTTCTGGGTCGTCGAGCGGAATGTGGGCGAGATCGATCTCGATGGCGCGGCGGCGGATCAGCTTGACCGCCCTGTCCAGCACCGTCAGCGTCTTCAGGCCAAGAAAGTCGAATTTCACCAGCCCGGCCTGCTCGACATACTTCATGTTGAACTGGGTGACCGGCATGTCCGAGCGCGGATCGCGGTACATCGGCACCAGTTCCGACAGCGGCCGGTCGCCGATGACGATGCCGGCGGCATGAGTCGAGGCGTGTCGGTACAGACCTTCCAGCTTCTGCGCCGTGTCGAGCAGCGTCTGTACGATCGGCTCGCGCTCGGCCTCCTCGGCAAAGCGCGGCTCGTTGGCGATGGCGTCGGCGAGCTTGACCGGATTGGCCGGGTTCGACGGCACCATCTTGCTCAGCTTGTCGACCTGCCCGTAAGGCATCTGCAGCACGCGGCCGACGTCGCGCAGCACGGCGCGCGCCTGCAGGGTACCGAAGGTGATGATCTGGCCGACCTGGTCGCGGCCGTATCTCTGCTGGACGTAGCGGATGACCTCCTCGCGCCGGTCCTGGCAGAAGTCGATGTCGAAGTCGGGCATCGACACGCGATCGGGATTGAGGAAGCGCTCGAACAGCAGCGAAAAACGCAGCGGATCGATGTCGGTGATGGTCGTCGAATACGCGACCAGCGAGCCGGCGCCTGATCCGCGGCCCGGGCCGACTGGAATGCCTTGCGCCTTGGCCCATTTGATGAAGTCGGCAACGATCAGGAAATAGCCGGGATATTTCATCTTCTCGATGACCCCGAGCTCGAAATCCAGCCTCTCGCGATATTGCTCGACTGTATAGCCGGGCGTCGGCCCGTGCGCCGCCAGCCGCGCCTCCAGCCCTTCATGCGCCTGCCTGGCAAGCTCCTGCGCCTCCGCCTTGACCGCCGCATCGGCGTCGGCGACATCGCGGCCGGCAAAGCGCGGCAGGATCGGGTTTCGTGTCTTCGGATAGTAGGAGCAGCGCAGTGCGATCTCGACCGTGTTGTCGATTGCTTCCGGCAGGTCGGCGAACAGCCTCGCCATGTCGGCCTGGCTTCTCAGGAAATTGTCGGGCGACAGGCGGCGGCGATTATCGGCCGCAACCACGGAACCTTCGGCGATGGCGATCAGCGCGTCATGCGCCTCATAGTCTTCACGAGAGAAGAAAAACGCTTCGTTGGTGGCAACCAGCGGCAGATCGTGGCGGTAGGCGAGATCGACCGACGACTGCTCGATGGCGCGGTCGTAGCCGGAGACCCGTTCCAGTTCGACATAGAGCCGGTCGCCGAACAGGCCCTTGAGCGCCAGCAGCCGGGTCTCGGCTAGTTCACGGCGGTCCTCTTTCAAGGCATTGCCGATCGGACCGCGCGGCCCGCCGGTAAGGCAGATCAGACCGTCGGAATTTCCCTGCAGCATCTCGCTCGTCAGATGCACCGCCTCGCCGGGCGGTGTCTCGAGGTAGACGCGGCTGACCAGCCTGACCAGATTGCCGTAGCCGGCCTCGGTGGCGGCGATCAGCACCACCGGCCGCATCTCCGGCCCCTGCCGCCTGCGGTCGCGCTGGCTGTCGTTCGCCTCACCGGAAAAGGCGAGGTCGATCTGGCAGCCGATGATCGGCTGGATGCCGTCCTTCACTGCCTTTTGCGCGAATTCCAGCGCACCGAACAGGTTGTTAGTGTCGGTGACGGCGATTGCCGGGCATTCGTCCTGCACCGCATGGCCGACGATCTTGCCGAGCTGCAAGGCACCTTCGAGCAGCGAATAGGCCGAATGCACGCGCAGATGAATGAACCGACGCGCCGCCGCCTCTGCCCGCGACGCCTTTGCATAGGCCTCGCGCAGCAAGGGATCGCGTGGAAGTCTCTCATCCGTCATGGTTTTTTCGCGCCGCCTCACAGGGACTCAGTCGATCAAGATGTATTGTCCGGCAGCAGATAACATGAGTCCAGCAGAAGCGATTGGAGCTTTGGACGTTTAGAGCAACCGCCGAAGCTGCCGATCTCCCCCCTCGTGGGGGAGATGTCCGGCAGGACAGAGAGGGGCGCCGCCAACCTCAGGCCGGAAACACAAAACCCGCCACAGCGGGCGGGTCGTTGGAGCCATTTAGCACCATATCCAAATTACTAGCATAGCTGCCGGCACAAAGCAAGAACAAAATACGTTGTGAGGCAAAAAAAGCGAATTCCGCACGCCCCTCGCCTTGTCCCTCCTCAAGCGAGCGTGCTCAACCAATTGCAAGGTCGCGTTCCTTCGCTCCCCTTTGTCCCACCAACCTCAAGCAGATTACAGCCTCACGCGAATTCCATGATCACCGCATCGACGGCAAGGCTGTCGCCGGGCTTGGCGTTGAGCTTCGAGACGATGAGGTCGCGCTCGGCGCGCAGCACGTTCTCCATCTTCATCGCTTCGACCACGGCAAGCGTCTCGCCGGCCTTGACCTCCTGCCCCTCGGCAACAGCGATCGATACGACAAGGCCGGGCATCGGGCAAAGCAGCATCTTGGAGGTATCCGGCGCCACTTTTTCTGGCATCAGCCTTTCGAGCTCGGCAGTGCGCGGCAGCATGGCGCGGGCTGTCACCGAAATGCCTTTCCAGGCGATGCGGAACCCGTTCAGCACCGGCCTGACTTGCGCCGCGACCTTGCGGCCGCCGACCGTGCCGCGCCAGATGAGATCGCCCGGCCGCCAGTCGGATGCCACGGTCAGTGCCTTGCCACCGTCGATTGTGAGGTCGAGCTCCATCGGAATGGAAATCATCCCTTCGACGATGGCGACCGAAAGATAGTCCGGGCCGATCTTCACCACCCAATCGCGTTTCAAGGCGCCGGAATGCGGCGCCAGCCGCCCGCCCAGCCGGTCGAGCCGATCGCGGCGCAGCAGTTCCACCGCGGTGGCAATCGCGGCCAGCACCGCTTTCTCCTCGGCGTCTGGCACAATGGGCGCGAAGCCGTCGGGATACTCCTCGGCGATGAACCCGGTCGATATCTGACCTTCTCGCCAGCGCGGATGCTGCATCAGCGCCGCCAGGAACGGTATGTTGTGCTCGATGCCGTCGACGACGAAACTGTCCAGCGCTTCCGACATGGCGTCGATCGCCACCAGCCGCGTTGGCGCCCAGGTGCACAGCTTGGCGACCATCGGGTCATAGAACATCGAGATTTCCGAGCCTTCGGTGACACCGGTATCGTTGCGGATAACGATGTCGCCGAACTTTCCTTCCTCGGGCGGCCGATACTTCGTCAGCCGGCCGATCGACGGCAGAAAATTGCGATAAGGATCTTCGGCATAGAGGCGGCTTTCCACCGCCCAGCCGTTCAGCCTGACGTCGCTCTGCTTGATGGCGAGCTTTTCGCCGGCTGCCACGCGGATCATCTGCTCGACCAGGTCGATGCCGGTGACCAGTTCCGTCACCGGATGCTCGACCTGCAGCCGCGTGTTCATTTCCAGAAAATAGAAGTTCTTGTCGCTGTCGACGATGAACTCGACCGTGCCGGCGCTCTGGTAGTCGACGGCCTTGGCCAGCGCCACCGACTGCTCGCCCATGGCTTTGCGGGTCTTGGCGTCGAGGAACGGCGACGGCGCCTCCTCTACGATCTTTTGGTTGCGGCGCTGGATCGAGCATTCGCGCTCGCCGAGATAGAGCGTGCTGCCATGCGCGTCGGCGAGCACCTGGATTTCGATATGGCGCGGATCGACGATGAACTTTTCGATGAAGACGCGGTCATCGCCGAACGAGCTTTTGGCCTCCGACCGCGCCCGGTCGAAGCCGTCGCGCACCTCTGCCTTGCTCCAGGCGATGCGCATGCCCTTGCCGCCGCCGCCGGCCGAGGCCTTGATCATCACGGGATAGCCGATTTCGCCGGCTATTCTTTCGGCATGGGCGGCGTTTTCGACGACGCCGAGCCAGCCGGGCACCGTCGACACCTTGGCCGCATTGGCGAACTTCTTCGATTCGATCTTGTCGCCCATCGCCTTGATGGCCTTGGGCTTCGGGCCAATGAAGACGATGCCTTCCTGCCCCAACGTTTCGCAGAAGGATGCCCGCTCGGACAGGAAACCGTAGCCGGGATGCACGGCCTCTGCTCCTGTGGCCTTGCAGGCGGCGATGATCTTTTCCGCGACCAGATAACTTTGCGCGGCCGGCGAAGGCCCGATATGCACCGCCTCGTCGGCCATTTCGACATGCACGGCGTCGCGGTCGGCATCGGAATAGACCGCGACGGTGACGATGCCCATCTTGCGCGCCGTCTTGATCACGCGGCAGGCGATCTCGCCACGGTTGGCGACCAGGATCTTTGTGAACATGCAGGCCTCGTCCCTCGGCTGCCCTTTTTTAACGGGCTTCCCGTTTTATGGGCTTCAGAAGGGCGGTCAAGGCAAAGTCGGAGCCTATCCCGGATGTAGATCGGTGAGCGCTGACGAAAATCCGGGGTCGGAACGTCGCTTCGTGCATAGCGCGGAGCTGAATGGTAAGTTAAATCTAGCTTGGATTGCAGACCGTCTTGGGAGGATTGCCTGATGAAAACGCGCGCCGCTGTTGCTGTCGCCGCCGGAAAGCCGCTGGAGATCATGGAGGTCGACCTCGAGGGTCCTCGCGATGGCGAGGTGCTGGTCGAGATCAAGGCAACCGGCATCTGCCACACCGACGAGTTCACGCTGTCGGGCGCCGACCCCGAAGGCCTGTTTCCGGCGATCCTCGGCCATGAGGGCGCCGGCATCGTCGTCGACGTCGGCAAGGCCGTCACCTCGGTCAGGAAGGGCGACCATGTCATCCCGCTCTATACGCCGGAATGCCGGCAGTGCCCGTCCTGCCTGTCGCGCAAGACCAATCTGTGCACCGCCATCCGCGCCACGCAGGGACAGGGCCTGATGCCCGACGGCACCTCGCGCTTCTCGATCGGCAAGGACAGGCTGTTCCACTATATGGGCTGCTCGACCTTTTCCAACCTCACCGTGCTGCCCGAGATCGCGGTGGCCAAGGTCAATGCCGACGCGCCGTTCGACAAGATCTGCTACATCGGCTGCGGCGTCACCACCGGCATCGGTGCTGTGATCAACACCGCCAAGGTCGAGCAAGGCGCGACGGCGGTCGTCTTCGGCCTCGGCGGCATCGGCCTCAACGTCATCCAGGGATTGCGGCTTGCCGGCGCCGACATGATCATCGGCGTCGACCTGAACAACGACAGACGAGAATGGGGCGAGAAATTCGGCATGACGCATTTCGTCAATCCGAAGGAGATCGACGGCGATGTCGTGGCCCATCTCGTCAACATGACCAAGCGCGGCGCCGACCAGATCGGCGGCGCCGACTACACGTTCGACTGCACCGGCAACACGAAAGTCATGCGCCAGGCGCTTGAATCATCGCACCGCGGCTGGGGCAAGTCGGTCATCATCGGCGTTGCCGGCGCCGGCCAGGAGATCTCGACGCGGCCGTTCCAGCTGGTCACCGGCCGCACCTGGATGGGCACCGCCTTCGGCGGCGCGCGCGGCCGCACCGACGTGCCGAAGATCGTCGACTGGTACATGGCCGGCAAGATCGAGATCGATCCGATGATCACCCACACGCTGAGGCTCGAGGACATCAACAAGGGCTTTGACCTGATGCACGAAGGCAAGTCGATCAGGAGCGTGGTGGTTTACTGAGGAGGAGAAAGCCGCCGGCTAACCAGCCAACGGCCGAAAATGCATGTTCAACACGGGAGGAGATAAAAATGCCGGAAAAACTGCATCCTAAAATCGACAATGGATTGCCACGGGAAAAGCCCGATTTTGCCGGCGGCACGCTGGTCTGCGCCTGCACCAGCAACCCGGTCAAGGTGAAGGTCAAGGGCCAGATCGCCCACAACCATGCCTGCGGCTGCACCAAATGCTGGAAGCCGGAAGGCGCGCTGTTCTCGATCGTGGCGGTTGCCGGTACAAACGACGTGACGGTGACCGAAAACGGCGACAAGCTGAAGGTGGTCGATCCGGGCGCGCTGATCCT